>CAZHQA010000216.1:0-9455 GCA_964533955.1 uncultured Reyranella sp.
TTCTTGATCTCGGTGCGCATCTGCACGCGCAGCTTGGCGTCGAGGTTGGACAGCGGCTCGTCGAAGAGGAAGACCTTGGGATCGCGCACGATGGCGCGGCCCATGGCGACGCGCTGACGCTGGCCGCCCGACAGCTGCTTGGGCTTGCGGTCGAGGAGCTCGGTGATGTCGAGGATCTGCGCCGCCTGCTTGACCCGCCGGTCGATTTCCTCCTTCGGCCGGCGCTTGAGCTTCAGCCCGAACGACATGTTCTCGTACACGTTCATGTGCGGGTAGAGCGCGTAGTTCTGGAACACCATGGCGATGTCGCGGTCCTTGGGCGGCACGTCGTTGACCACGTCGCCGCCGATCGCGATGTCGCCGCCCGAGATCTCCTCGAGGCCTGCGATCATGCGCAAGGTCGTGCTCTTGCCGCAGCCCGACGGGCCGACCAGGACGATGAACTCCTTGTCGGCGATGTCGAGATCGACACCACGGACAGCGAGCACCTCGTCGTACTTCTTGATGACCTTACGCAACGTGACTTGAGCCATATTCCCCTACCCCTTGGTGGCGCCCGCGGTCAGGCCCGCGATGTAGTAGTCCATCAGGAACGCGTAGATGATGAGCGGCGGCGCGGCACCCAACAAGGCGCCCGTCATGATCTCACCCCAGTTGAAGACGTCGCCCTTGATCAGCGTGGTGACGATGCCGACCGGCAGCACGAGCTGGTCGGCCGATGTGGTGAAGGCAAGAGGATAGAGGAACTGCGCCCACGATACGGTGAAGCTGAAGATGGTGGCGGCGATGATGCCGGGCAGCGCCACCGGGATGAAGATCTTGGTCAGCGTCTGGAACCAGCTCGCCCCGTCGATCAGTGCCGCTTCGTCCAGTTCCTTGGGGATCGACGCGAAGTAGCCGATCATGATCCAGGTGGCGAACGGCACCGACAGCGTCGGATAGAGGATGATCAGCGTCCACCAATGGTTCATCAGCTCGAGGCCGGTGGTGTCGCGCACCCAGGCGAACATCTTGAACAGCGGGATGAACAGCAGGGTGTCCGGAATCAGGTAGGTCAGGAACACGCCGGTGGCGAGCGTCGCCGAGCCCCAGAACCTCATGCGGGCGAGCGCGAACGCCGCAGTGACGCTGATCAGCATGGTGATCGCCACGACGCAGACCGACACGATCGCCGAGTTGCGGAAGAACACCAGGTACTGGTTGCGGCTCAAGAGCTCGATGTAGTTCTCGATGGTCGGCGAATAGACCCACCACGGGTTGGTCACCGCCGCGATCTCGGCCTTGCTCTTGATCGAGGTGATGAACATGTAGATCGGCGGCATCAGGAAGAAGATGACGAACAGCACCAGGAAGAAATAGGACCAGCGCAGCGCCCATTTGCGGTCGCGGCTGATGCTGCCGTACTTGACGGGGCGCCGGAGCGTGCCGGCGGCGATTGCGGCGTCGGCCATCAGACCTCACTCCCCCGCTTGGAGATGTCGCGCAGGATGAACACCGCGCCGACCGCCAGGATCGGCACCATGAACAGCGACACTGTGGCGCCGAGCGGGATGTCGCCGCTTTCGATGCCGATCTTGAAGGCCCAGGTGGCGAAAAGGTGGGTCGAGGTAAGCGGCCCGCCCGAGGTGAGCACGCGCACGATGTCGAAGTTGGCGAAGGTCACGATGGTCGAGAACAGCGCCGTGATGGCGATGATGTTGCGCATCATCGGCAGGGTCACGTACCAGATGCGCTGCCACCAGGTGGCGCCGTCGATCGAGGCCGCCTCGTATAGCTGCTCGGGCACCGATTTCAGCGCGGCGAGGTACATGATCATGAAGAACGGCGCGCCGACCCAGATGTTGACCAGGATCACCGAGAAGCGCGCCCAGTTGGCCTCGCCCGTCCACGGAATGCCGTGCATGCCGAGATGCATGAGGATCCAGTTGAAGGCCGAGTAGCTCGGATCGAACAACCACAGCCAGGCGAGCGTGCTCATGGCCGGCGGGATGACCCACGGCACGAGCAGCATGCCGCGCCACTTGCGCTGGCCCTTGGTCGGGATGTTGTGCACGAAGTGGGCGACCACGAAGCCGATGATGGCCTTGAAGATCACCGCAGTGATGGCGAACAGGCAGGACTGGAAAACGATGTCCCAGAAGGTCGCGCGCTTGAACAGGAATTCGAAGTTGCCCAGGCCGACGAACTTGGTCATCGATTTATTGAGCGTCGCCAGGTAGACCGCGTAGCCCGCCGGATAGGCCACCAGCACGGCGATCAGCACAATGAGCGGCAGCGCCATCAGGAAGGCGATGGTCGACTTGCGCTGCATCAGCTTGTGCAGGCTGGTGCGCCGATCACCGGTCAGCGCGGTTGCACTTGGGGCGGCGATGTCTGCCATGGTCTGCTCCGTTCCCTGCCTAATGTCTTTTCTTGTTCTTATAGGGTGAGGACGCCGCCTGCCCGGCGACGTCCCCCCATTCTTCGCGAGTGGCTAGTTGCGCATGAAGCCCTCAAGCTCGCTGGACGCCCAGTCCAGCGTCTTTTCCAACGGCTCGCCCTTGTAGAAACGGACCGCCATCTGGGTCGCGATGCCCTGGTTGTACATCTGCTCGGCGATCTTGTGCGGCGCCGGCGCACAGGCAACCGAGAGCGTCTGGTGATGGTACGGGTCCGGATAGTGGAACAGCGTGCCCTTGGGCGGCCCTTCCTCGGCCCACACCTTGAACTTGGTGAGGTTCTCGAACGACGGCAGGTCGTAGCCGCCCGACGCCACAACCATCGATTCGACGACCGGCGCCGTCGACAGATGGGCAATCAGGCTCTTGGCAGCCGACTGATTCTTGCTGAAGTTCCAGATGCCCCAGAAGAACGGCAGGAAGGGTCCGAAGCGGCCCTTCGGCCCGGCCGGCATGCCGTGCGTCCAGCACTGCTCGGCGACCTGGGGAGCATCGCGCTTGGCGACTGCCCAGGCGCTCGGCGGGTTCATGATCAGCGAGCCCTGGCCCGAGACCAGGAACTTGTTGTTAGAGGCGTCGTCCCAGGCCGGCACGTCGGGCGGCAGCCACTGCATCAGCTTCTTGTAGTACTCGAGCGCCTGGCGAACCTGGTCGTTCTTGACGACGATCTCGCCCTTGGCGTTGACCATGACCGCGCCGAACCCGTGGAA
Organism: uncultured Reyranella sp.; assembly: GCA_964533955.1. Taxonomy (GTDB): domain Bacteria; phylum Pseudomonadota; class Alphaproteobacteria; order Reyranellales; family Reyranellaceae; genus Reyranella. The sequence continues at coordinate 3,149 of CAZHQA010000216.1, forward strand.
CACCGCGCCAATCGTGTCGACGTTGTCCGACGTCGTGCCGAGCCCGATGCCGAACGGGTTGCCGCCCTTGAAGCAGGCTTCCGCCGCCTTGAGGAAGGTGTCGAAGTTCCAGTCCTTGTCCTGCGGCTCGGCGCCGACCGGATACATCGCCTGCACGTCGATGCCGGCGTGCTTCTTCATGAGGTCGATGCGCGAGCACGGTCCCTTGAACTGGCTGCCGACGGTCGCCGGCGTCGCCAGCCACTTGCCGTCGACCTTGCCGAGATACTCGACCGTCGCGTTGACCTTGCCGTTGTCCTGGACCAGCTTGTCCATCAGGTCGTTGACCGGCACCAGCTGCTCGGAATAGCGGGCCGGGAGGAAGGTGTTCATCGCCAGGATGTCGTGGCCCGACTTGGCCTGCGCCTCGGCGGCAGTGGTGAGCAGGAGCTTGTTGCCCTGCGACGTAATGAAGTCGATCGTGACGTCGACCTTCTCCTTCTCGGCCCATTCCTTGACGGCCTTCTCGGTGGCGCTGTTGGCGCCGGGCACCCAGTGGTCCCAAAAGCCCATCGAAAGCTTGCCCGCAGCGTGAGCGCCACGGACGAACGGAGCCGCCACCATGGCGGTAGACAGCGCGGCCGTACTGGCCACGAAACGACGGCGACTGACTTTACGCGAAACCATTGATTTTCCTCCTGCTGACCAACCGCAAGGGTCGGTTACTCGTTCGTTGGCTCTCACCCGAAGCCTTGCTGCGGATGCTATGCATAAGGAAGAACCCAGGCAATGCATTTTCCGATGGACGCACCGCCGCAGGCGCGGTTTGACAGGGCCCGATTGCGCCGGAATTCTCCGCACGCAAAAACTGTGTGAAATCGATGCCCGACGCACCTGCTGCCAACTCCTGGCCCACCCCCAACCCCTGGCTGGCCGCGGTCGAACCGTCGCCGATCGGCGAGACCAAGCGCTGGGTCCTGGGACGCACCTTCCCGGCCGACCGGCCCCTGATCGATCTCAGCCAGGCCGTTCCCGGCTATCCACCGGCGCTGGAATTGCGGCGGCATCTCGGCGAACTCCTGCTCGATCCTGCAGTGCATGGCTACACACCGATCCTCGGCCTGCCCGCCTTGCGCGAAAACTATGCCGCGCATCTCTCCTCCTTCTATGGCGCCACGATCACGCCGGCAGAGGTCGGCATCACGTCAGGCTGCAACCAGGCATTCTGTCTGGCGCTGATGAGCATCGCCAAGGCGGGCGACCAGGTGATCCTGCCGCGGCCGCACTACTTCAATCACGACATGTGGCTGCGCATGCAGGGGATAGAGCCGGTCTCGCTCGACTTCCGGCCCGGCTCGGGCGCGGTGCCCGACGCCGAGGATGCCGCCCGGCTGATCGGGCCCAGGACCCGGGCGATCGTGCTGATCTCGCCCAACAACCCGACCGGCGCCGTCTATCCACGGGCCACCATCCACGCCTTCTTCGAACTCGCCAGGAAGCATGGCATCGCGCTGCTGCTTGACGAGACCTACAAGGACTTCCTGCCCGAGGGAGAGCGGCCGCACGAGCTGTTCAGCGACCCGGCTTGGCGCGGCACGCTCGTCCATCTCTACAGCTTCTCCAAGGTGTTCGCGCTGACTGGCTATCGGGTCGGCGGCGTGACGGCCGATGCCCGGCTGATCAGCGAGATCGAGAAGGCCATGGACTGCGTTTCGATCTGCCCGCCGCGGCTCGGGCAGGAGGCGGCGCTCTACGGCCTGCGCCATTTGCTGCCATGGGCGCGCCAGAACACCGTAGGGCTGAAGGCGCGAGCGGATCTTTTGGGCAATGGCCTTGCCCGCTCCAACCGCTGGCGACTGGTCAGCATCGGCGCCTACTTCGCCTACGTCGAGCATCCCTTCGCCGGCCGGCGATCGAGCGACGTCTCGAGAAAGCTGGCCGACGAAGAAAACCTGCTCACCATTCCGGGCGACATGTTTGGCGCGGGCCAGGAGCGCTTTGTGCGCCTGGCGTTCGCCAATGTGAGCGACGACAGGATCCCGCTCGTGCTCGAGCGGCTGGAACGCTTTGGAGCCTAGGCCATGCCCCACGCCACCACGCCGGATGGCGTAAAGCTCTACTACGAAGAAGCCGGCGCGGGGCCGCCGATCCTGTTCGTGCACGAGTATTGCGGCCACTGGCGGAGCTGGGAGCCGCAGATGCGCTTCTTCGCGCGCAAGTACCGCTGCATTACCTATTCGTTCCGTGGCTATCCCGGCTCCGATGTGCCCGACAGTGCCGCCCTGTACGGCCAGAAGCACGCCGTCGACGATGCAAAGCACATGCTCGATCACCTCAAGATCGCCAAGGCGCACATCGTCGGCCTGTCGCAAGGCGCTTTCGCCTCGGCGCACTTCGGTCGCCAGTACACCGATCGAACGCTGTCGATGACCCTGGCAGGCGTCGGTTCAGGCGCGGGCCGCGAGGGCCACGAGCAATTCAAGAAGGATGCGCAGACCACGGCGCGGCGCATTGCCCGCGAGGGCATGGCCAAGTACGCCCACGGGCTCATCACCAATCCCACCCGCTCGCGCTTCAAGCAGAAGGATCCGCGCGGCTTTGCCGAGTTCGTGAAGAACCTGTCGGAACACTCGGACATCGGGGCGTCCCACACCATGGCCGAGTATCAAGGCAAGCGACCGTCGCTCTACGACTTCGAGGAGGAGTGGAGGAAGCTTGACCTGCCGACCCTGATCATCTGCGGCGACGAGGACGAGCCCTGCATCCAGCCCAGTATCTGGCTGAAGAATGTGCTGGCCAATGCCGGCCTCGCGTTCTTCGCCAAGACCGGCCACACGGTAAATCTCGAGGAGCCGGACGCCTTCAATCGCGAGCTGTGGAATTTCCTCGCCCTCGTCGAAGCCGGCAGATGGACGCCGGGCCACGACATGGCGCCCGGTGCCAGCCTGATCTAGCCGCCATGAACATGGTCGGACCCTCGCCCGCGCCGGCCCTGGACGACGTGCGGGTCGCCGCGTGGGCCGAGGTCCGGGAGGCATTGGAACGACAACTCGCACCGCTGGGCCGGCACGCCTTGACGGCACTGGGGCCGGAGCCCGGCGAGTCAGTCCTGGACATAGGCTGTGGCGGAGGCGAGACCGCGCTGGCACTGGCCGAGGCGGTCGCACCCAATGGCACGGTCGTCGGCGTCGACGAGTCGGCTGCCGTGCTGGCGTTTGCACGGCGCGCGGCCGAAGGGTGCGACCGTGTGCGCCTCGTTCATGCCGATGCCCAGGCCTTTGCCTTCGAACCGGCGTCGTTCGACGCGGCATTCTCGCGGTTTGGCGTGATGTTTTTTGCCGATCCCACAGCGGCGTTCATCAATATCCGCCGCAGCCTCAGACCACACGGGAGACTGGCCTTCGTCTGCTGGCGGGCGCTCGAGGAAAACCCTCTCGACATACTGCCGCTCAGGGCAGCGTCCGCTCATTTGCCGTCGCAGCCCGTTCATGTTCCGGATGCACCTGGCCCCTTCGCGTTCGCCAACCCCGACCGCGTGCGCGCTATCCTGGAGGGGGCGGGATTCGGTGAGATCGCGATCACCGCCCAGGACGAGCTGGTCGGAAGCGGCGATCTCGACGAGATGCTGGCCGTTGTTTCTCGCGTCGGAGCTCTCGGCAAGATACTCCGGGAAAATCCCGAGCTTCGGGCTGCGACGATACCAGCCGTGCGATCCGCACTCCTGGCCCACGATGGGCCCGCGGGGGTCCAGCTGAACGCAGCGACGTGGGTCGTGACAGCACGGGTCCGCGGCGGGCTCTAATCGGCGCGCACAGTCACCGCATGGTTGAGCGGGCCGTGGCCCTGGCCGAAGCCGGGCGCGGTTTCGATCGCCCGGCGTACGTAGGCCCGGGCCCGGGCGACAGCATCGTGAAGGCTCATCTTCTGCGCCAGCCCGGCAGCGATCGCCGAGGCGAGCGTGCAGCCGGTGCCGTGAGTGCTGCGGCTCGGTATGCGCTGATCCTCGAAACGCTCGACCTTGCCGTCATGGACCAGCAGGTCGACAACGCGATCGCCCTCGAGGTGACCGCCCTTCATCAGCACCGCCCGGGCGCCCAGTGACGTCAATTTTTCCGCGGCGCGCTTCATGTCGGCCTCGATCCTGACCGGAAAGCCCGCCAGCACCTCGGCCTCCGGCAGGTTGGGCGTGAGCAGCGCTGCCATCGGCAACAGCGTGTCGCGCAACGCCGTCTCCGCCTCGGTCAGCAGCAGTCGGTGGCCGCCCTTGGCGACCATCACCGGGTCGACGACCAGCGGCACGCCGGCCGCATGCCGGCGCAGGGACGCCGCGACCGTGGCGATCACCTCGGCGCTGTGCAGCATGCCGGTCTTCAGCGCATCGGCGCCGATATCGGCCAAGACAACCTCGATTTGCTGGGCGATGAAGGCAGGCTCGACCGGCAGCACGCCGTGCACGCCAAGAGTGTTCTGGGCCGTGAGCGCGGTGATGGCGGTGGCGGCAAAGGCGCCCATCGCCGTGACGGCCTTGATGTCGGCCTGGATGCCGGCGCCGCCGCCGGAATCGGAGCCGGCGACGATCAGGACCCGCCCCTTCATGTCGCGCCGCTCACGCCGCTTGCCGGGGAATCGCCTCGATGATCTGGTCGACGACGGTTCTCACAAGGTCGGAATCGTCACCCTCGGCCATGACCCGAATCAAGGGTTCGGTGCCGGACTTGCGCACCAGGATCCGTCCGCCCTTGCCGAGCTTCTTCTCCCCGGCGGCAATGGCGGCGATCACCGCCTGGGCTTCGAGCGCGGCCGTGGCATCGCGCACCCGCACGTTCTTCAGGAGCTGGGGCACCGGCTCGAAGCAGCGGAAGGTCTCGCTCGCCGGCTTGCGGCTCTTGATCAGCACCGACAGCGCCTGCAGCGCGGCCATCAGGCCGTCGCCGGTGGTGGCGTGGTCGGTCATGATGATGTGGCCCGACTGCTCGCCGCCCAGATTGAATCCATCGGCACGCATGCGCTCCAGCACGTAACGGTCGCCGACCTGGGTACGCACCAGCTTCAGCCCACGGCCGTCGATGAAGCGCTCGAGGCCGAGGTTCGACATCACCGTGGCGACGACCCCGCCGCCGGCCAGCCGGCCGTCGCGCCGCCAGCGCTCGGCGATGGCCGCCATCAGCTGGTCGCCGTCGATCACCTGGCCTTTCTCACACACCATGGCCAGGCGGTCGGCATCGCCATCGAGCGCCACGCCGAGATCGGCGCCGTGCATGACGACGTGCTCCTGCAGCGCCTCGGGATGGGTCGAGCCGCACTTGCCGTTGATGTTGACGCCATTGGGCGACACGCCGATGGAGATCACTTCGGCGCCGAGCTCCCACAGCACGGTTGGCGCCACCTTGTAGGCCGCGCCGTTGGCGCAATCGACCACGACCTTGAGGCCCGACAGGTCGAGCCGCCGCCGCGCCGATGCCTTGACCGCCTCGATGTAGCGGCCGTCGGCGTCGTCAAGGCGCTTGGCGCGTCCGATCGCAGGCGAAGCCGCGAGCTTGATGGTCGATGGGCGATCGACCAGCTCCTCGATCTGCGTCTCGACCGCATCGGAAAGCTTGAATCCGTCGGGGCCGAACAGCTTGATGCCGTTGTCCTCGTAGGGATTGTGCGAGGCGGAGATCATGACGCCGACATCGGCGCGCATCGAGCGCGTCAGAAAGCCCACTCCCGGGGTCGGCAGGGGCCCGAGCAACAGCACGTCCATGCCGACCGACAGGAAGCCCGCGGTCAGCGCCTGCTCGATCATATAGCCGGAGAGCCGCGTGTCCTTGCCGACCACGGCCCGATGGCGGTGGTCGCCTCGATTGAACACCATGCCCGCCGCCATGCCGATGCGCATGGCGGTCTCTGCGGTCATGGGAGCCGAATTGGCGCGGCCACGCACGCCATCGGTGCCGAAGAGAGATCGGGCCATCGGCGTCGATTCTATCGCATCAGGACCGATACCGCGAGGGCCTGCCGGGTGGCGGCAACGTCGTGCACCCGCACGATCGCCGCGCCGCGCCGAGTGGCCTCGACGGCAAGCCATACCGAGGCAGCAACGCGCTGTTTGGGATCCTCGACGCCGGTCAGGCGACCGATGAAGCTCTTGCGCGAGGCGCCGATCAGCACCGGATGGCCTGCCGCGGCCAGCCGGCCGGCGCCCGCGACCAGCGCCAGGTCTTCCCCCGGCTTCTTGCCGAATCCCAGGCCCGGATCGATCGCGATCCTGAGGCGGTCGATCCCCGCCGTCTCGCAGGCCTGCACGCGCTCGAGCAGGAAGGCCCGCACGTCCTCGACCACGTCA
>CAZHQA010000217.1:0-9437 GCA_964533955.1 uncultured Reyranella sp.
ACGTCCTTCACGTCGGAAGCCGTCACGCTGTCGGTGTAATTGTTGCCGAAGTGCGTGCGCACGTAGTTGACCACGGCCGCCACCTGCTCGTCGGTCATCAGATCGCCGATCCGCGGCATGGCCTTGTATCCGTGCAACACGACGTCGACGACATAGCCGGCGGTCGCCAGCCTGGCGTCCTTCGCCAGGCCAGGGTAGCGGCCGGCACCGACGGCGCCCTCGGCATTGCTCATGTGGCAGGCTTGGCACGCGCCGGCAAAGAGCGCTTCGCCGGTTTGTTCGCTGAAGCGCCAGCCTGGGCTGAGCGGGGCCGGCGGTTCCGCGAAGGCGGCGGCGGCAGCGAGCATTGGCGCGGCCGCGCCGCCCGCGAACGCGAGGAAGCGCATCGGCGTCATCCCTGAACAACCCGCTTGTGAAGGCGGGTGATGGCATCGAGCGAGGACAGGATCGCCCCTTCTTGCCAGGCCGGCAGATGCGAAGCGTGTTCGCCAGCCAGCACGATCCGCCCGTCGATCTGGCAAAGCTGATCGTAGTGCTGCTTCCTGCCCTCTTCCGTCCAGTCGCTGGCGCAGCCCAGTGTGAAGGGAACCCGGTGCCAGGCGACGGCCACTCCGTTTTCGAATTCCTTGGAATACTGGGGATGGATCTGCGCCCCAAGCTCCACAGCTCGTCGAACGCGCTCCCGTGGCGCCATGGATGTGAATTCGTACGACCTCGCGCCGTTCCATGTGTAGCCGCCGAGCAGGACGCCCTTGCCCGCGGTGTTGAAGTCGCTGCTGGGATAGGAAATCTGCGAGATCGGCAAATCGGTGTAGGTGATGCCGCCGTAGATGCGGTCGTCCTCTTCCCAGAAGCGGCGTTTGAACTGAAGGCCGAATTTGACCGAGCCGTTGAACGGCACGGAGTTGATCGCGTTGATCATGGGGGCGCCGACATTGATCTCGATCTGCCCCAGGATGGTGGGTGGTATCGTGCAGACACACCAATCAGCGCTCGCCGTTCGCTTGGTGCCCTGGCTCCTGGTGTCCTCATAGGTCACCTCGACGGCCTTGCCGTCCTGGTGAATCCGGACAACCTTTGCGTTGTATGTGATCAGGTTGCCGACCTGCTTCGCAAAAGCCTCGCCGATCGTGCCCATGCCGCCGACGGGCTGGAACATGGTCGACTGGAATTCATAGAGCGCGAAGGCCGTCAGGCGGCGCCACAGCCCTGAGCGCAGGATATCGGACAAGCCGATGATCTGTCCGGGCGCCGGTTCGCCGGACAGGCCGCCGCCAGGATCGCGTTCGTAGCCGCGCATGGTTGCGGCGACGTCACCAGCGACATAGCCATAGTTGTCATCGAGCGCTCCCCACGAGCGCAACGCGACGAGCAGAATCTCGCGGTCTTCCTGGGTAACAGTTTCGTCGAGCTGGCCCTTCTTCACCGCCTTGGCCAGCAGCTCGGCGGTGTGGCCCTGGAAGTCCGTCTTGATCTCGCGGATGCGGCGCGGCCGTCCGCCGAAGGCGGCGGCCGAATGGAGGTAGGCGTTGTAGTTCAGCTGCTGGAACGGCTCGAGCCTGACGCCGAGGCGCTTGCAATAATCGAGCAGCGCATGGTGATGGTAGGGAATGCGCCAGGGACCCGGGTTGAAATACAGCCCCTTGTCGAATTCGCACTTCTGCGTCGCGCCGCCCAGTTCGGTGTAGCTGTCGCCGCCGCGCAGCGTCCAGTTGCGCCCGCCGGCCCGGCCGTTGAATTCCAGCACCTTCACCTTGTAGCCGGCCTGGCGAAGCTCCAGCGCTGCGACCAGGCCGGCAAGCCCGGCGCCCAGGATCAGGACCGACGCGCCCTTCGGACTGCCTTCGAGCCTGATCGGCCCGGTGTAGCCGGACTCGGCGGCGTACCCGAGGCTGGTCATGGCGTGATACATCGCGGCGCTGCCGGCGGTGAGGCCGATCATCTTCAGGAGCTCTCGTCGGCTGACGCCGGCGCCGTCTGGCTCCCGATCCATCCGCCCTCCTAGGCGCCCAGCCGTTCCAATGCCGTGCTCAGCCGGGTGCGGGTCTGCTCGGCAAGCCGGCGGCGCTCGCGCAACTCTTCGACCACTTCTTTCGGCGCGCGCGAGGTGAAATTGGCATTCCCGAGCTTGGCGTCGATCTTGGCGATCTCGTCGGTGAGCTTCCTGATCTCCTTCTGCAGGCGCGCGCTCTCGGCCTTGAGGTCGATCACGTCGCCGACGGGGAGCGCGTACGTCGCCTCGCCGACCACGATCTGCAGCGCGCTTCTCGGCGCGGCAGCGGCCGCTTCGATGCCCTCGACGCGCGCCAGTCGCTCCAGCGCGGCGCGGTGCGTGTCGAGGCGCTGGCCGGTCGTTGCGTTGGCGCCGACGACCAGCAGCTTGAGCTTGGCGGCGGCAGGCACGTTCAGCTCCGAGCGCGCCGAACGGACGTCGGAGATCAGCTTCACCAGCCAGCCCATCTCGGCATCGGCGGCGGCGTCGATCGCTGGCGAAGCCGGCCATGGCTGGCCGATCAGCGCGCCATGCTCGCCGCGATGGCCGAGCTTGTCCCAAAGCTCTTCGGTGATGAACGGCATCACAGGATGCAGCAGCTTCACCGTCTCGCGCAGCACGAAGGCCGTCACCGCACGCGTTTCGTCCTTCTCGGGCCCGTCGGCGCCCTGAAGGACCGGCTTGGTGAGCTCGACGTACCAGTCGCAAACGATGCCCCAGATGAATTCGTAGAGCGCGCTCGCCGCCTCGTTGAGACGGAACTCGGCGATCGCCTTGTCGATGGCGGTGTTGGCGCGCGCCAACACGGCCAGCATCCATTTGTTCACGGTGAGCTTCACGCCAGCGGGATCGAATCCCTTCGGCAGCGCCGCGCCGTTCATCTCGGCAAAGCGAGTGGCGTTCCACAGCTTGGTGGCGAAGTTGCGCGAGCCCTCGACACGCGCCGGCGACAGCCTCAGCCGGCTCGCCTGGTTGGCGGCCAGCGATGCCATGGTGAAGCGCAGCGCATCGGCGCCGTACTTGTCGATCAGCTCGAGCGGGTCCATGGCATTGCCCTTGGACTTCGACATCTTCTGGCCCTTCTCGTCCGTCACCAGGCCATGCAGATAGACGGTGCGGAACGGCACGTCGGGCAAGAAGTGCATGCCCATCATCATCATGCGCGCGACCCAGAAGAACAGAATGTCCCACCCGGTCACCAGCACGTTGGTCGGATAATACTTCTTGAGGGCTGGCGTCTGGTCCGGCCAGCCGAGCGTCGAGAACGGCCACAGCGCCGAACTGAACCAGGTGTCGAGCACGTCGGGATCGCGTTCGAGCTCGACATCCTTGCCGTAGTGGGCCCGCGCCTCGGCCTTCGCCTCGCCTTCGGTCAGCGCCACGAACGCTTTCTTGTCAGGGCCGTACCAGGCCGGGATCTGATGGCCCCACCAGAGCTGGCGCGAGATGCACCACGGCTCGATGTTCTCCATCCAGCGGAAGAAATCGTCGCGGCCACGCTCGGGCACGAACTTTACGCGGCCGTCGCGCGCCGCCGCGATCGGCGCCTCGGCGAGCTTCCTGGCGTCGGCGTACCATTGCTCGGTCAGGAACGGCTCGACCGGCACGCCGCCGCGGTCGCCGTAGGGAACAGTGTGGGTGTGCGGCTCTATTTTCTCGACCAGCCCGGCCGCTTCCATGTCGGCCACGACCCTCTTGCGCGCCTCGAAGCGGTCGAGGCCACGATAATTCTGCGGCGCCTCGTCGTTCAGCCGCGCGAATTTGTCGAAGATCGAGATCGCCTCGAGCTTGTGACGACGGCCGACCTCGAAGTCGTTGAAGTCGTGCGCCGGCGTGATCTTGACCGCGCCCGAGCCCTTTTCCGGATCCGAATAGTCGTCCGCGACGATCGGTATGCGCCGGCCGACCAGCGGCAGGATGGCGTGCTTGCCGACCAAGTGCTTCCACCGGGGATCGTCGGGATGGACCGCGATGGCGGTGTCGCCGAGCATCGTCTCGGGCCGTGTGGTGGCAACGACGATGTGCTCTTCGCTGCCCTCGATCGGATACTTGAAGTACCACAGGCTGCCCTTGACCTCGCGCGATTCGACCTCGAGGTCGGAGATCGCGGTCAGCATCTTGGGATCCCAGTTGACCAGCCGATTGTCCTTGTAGATCAGGCCAGACTTGTAGAGATCGACGAACACCTTGAGGACGGCCTTCGAAAGCCCCTCGTCCATGGTGAAGCGCTCGCGGCTCCAGTCGCACGACGCGCCCAGCCGGCGCAGCTGACTGGTGATGGTGCCGCCGGAGAATGCTTTCCACTCCCAGACCTTCTCGAGGAACTGCTCGCGGTTCAGAAGCTTGCGGTTGCCGTCCGCCTTCGCCCCCTCGACGGCGAGGCCGATACCCTCGGCCTCGAGATTTCGTACCACGACCATCTGCGTGGCGATGCCGGCATGGTCGGTGCCGGGCTGCCAAAGCACGTCGTCGCCCTTCATGCGCCGCCAGCGGATCAACACATCCTGCAGCGTGTTGTCGAGCGCGTGGCCCATGTGCAGGCTGCCGGTGACATTGGGCGGCGGGATGACGATGCAGTACGGCGGCTTGGCTTGCTCTGGATGAGCCTTGAACGCGCCCGACCGCTCCCACTCCGGGTAGAGGCGGGCTTCGATCTCCTTGGGGTCGTAGGTCTTGTCGAGCATTGAGAGCCTTATAACAAAAAACGCCACGGTGGCGCCGTGGCGTTGGTATTCGCGGGGCGCCTGGGGTCAGCGGCGGGTCAGCCGGACGATCTCGCGTTCGACGAACCGCTCGACCATGGGCGGCAGGTTGCGGTCGAGCCATTCCTTCAGCATCGGTCGCAGCATTTCCTTGACCAGGTCCTCGAGCGTCTTGCCCTCCCCCATGGTCGGACCTGGATTGATCGCCGCCGGTGCCGGCACGCTGTCCTGAACCGCCTGGTTCAGGCGATCGAACGCCAACGAGGCAACGCCTGCCACGCCGGCACCGACCAGCGCTTCGGCGCCCGGATCGGACGGAGGCGCGGGCCCGCCGCTCGCAGGCTGAGGCGCGTCAGTCGCCGAAGCCGGATCGATTCGTGCCAGAGACGTCGACCGGGCACCGTCCGTCGGCTCTTCGACGAGGTCGGTCAGAAGCAACACGTTGTCGTGCCTGTTCGCCACTGCCGCCGGCCGCGCGGCCGCTGCGGCGCCGGTCGCAGCCTGACCGCCCTTCACCTGGGCGCGGGCCTCATCGTCCGAGATGATCTTGCGGATGGACGCCAGAATGTCATCCATCGAAGGATCGTTGGACGAGTTGCCGGCCTGGCTCATTTCTTCGTGCCTTGCGCCGATCCCTGCGTCGATCCTGGCGCCGACGCCGGCCCCAACAGCGGCGCCGAGCCGGGCGCCGTGGCCTGCTGGGGCGCCGAAGACGGCGCCGCCGGGGCCTGTGCGCTTTGCGTCGCGGCCTTGGAGGCGGCGTTGGCTGCGTTGATCGTGTTCGACGACGGCGTGACCGGCCCGCTCTGACCCGCACCCCAGTCGCCGATCCAGCGCGACCCGACCTCGTTCCAGTATTTCTCTTCGTCGTAGTACTCGACGGGCAATCCGAGCGTGCGGGCGGTCAGGCGGCCGATGCCTGACAGCACGCCATAGTAGGCGACCTGCACGTCGTGGCGCGCGCTGATCAGGCTGACCTGCGCATTCAGCAATTCCTGCTCGGCGTTCAAGACGTCGAGCGTCGTGCGCGAGCCGACGAGTGCCTCCTGGCGCACGCCGTTGAGGGCGACTTCGTTCGCCTTGACCTGCGCCTCGAACGAGACGACGCGCGAGCGCGCCGCATCGAGCTGGCGCCAGAAGGTGATGACGGTCTGGGCGGCCACGCGGCGGGCACTGTCGAGCTCGTTCCGTCTCTGACCCACCAGCTCCTTGGCCTGGCGGACCTGCGACCACTCGCTGCCGTTCTGGTAGATCGGCACCGACGCCTGCAAGCGCACACCGTACTGGTAGTATTGGTCGTTCGGGAACGCGAGCTCCTGCTGGTACTGGACGAAGCCCACGAGGTTGACCTGCGGCAACAACACGGCCCACGCGCTGTTCACGGCGTAGGCCGCCGCGGTGATGCGGTTCTGCGCGCTGACCGGGCGGGGGTTGGCGTCCATCGCGAGACCGACACTTTCCTCCTCGCTTCCCGGCAGCGCTCCCCACAGGGGAAGGTCGCCGACCTTGCCGGGACGCTGGCCGGTCACACGTTGATAGGCCGCCTCGTCGATGCGCAGCTGTGCCTCGGCTTGCACAAGGTCGGCCTTTGCCCCTTCGAGGCGCGCTTCGGCCTGAGAGACGTCGGTGATGGTCAATTCGCCGACGCGAAAGCGCTCGCGCGTGGCATCCAGCTGTTGCACCAGCACCCTGACGTTGTTGCGCCGGGCATCGACGATGCCTGCGTCGCGCACCAGATCGGCGTAGGCCGTGATGGTGTTCAGAAGGACCTGTTGCTCAGTGTCCGCCAACACGGCGCGTTGCGCCTGGATGTTGGCCTGCGCCGTCTTGGTAGCCGCCACCGTGGCGCCGCCGCGGAAGACCGGCTGGATCACCTGCAGGAGCGTCGTGCGCCCGTTGAGGATCAGATAGGTATTGGCGCGCGAAACCGGGACCGAATCGGCCTCGATCTTGTTGTATTCCACGTTGAGCAGGATTTTGGGCCGCCAGTTGGCTACCGCCTGGGCGAGCGATTCGTCCGTCTGGCGAAGCACCGCGCGCGCGGCCAGCAGGTCGGGGTTGCTGTTGTAGGTCGAGGACAAGGCCTCGACCAGGCTTTGCGCCCGCGCCTGCGGTGCCGCGGCGAGCCCCGCCGCGAGCGCACACGCCATCGCCGCGCAGGCGTGCCTCGTAGCGGGCCGGATACGCATTGAACTACCCCAATCCCTCGTCATCATCTGTGAACGCGACCCTATCATTGGCACGGCGGCCCTGGGTAGTCCCCACAACTGACCCGAGGGAGATCGTGCAAATGCCGGGCCTAGAAGGCAAATCGTGCAGGGGGCGCGAAGCCGGGAAGCGCCGGCGTTCCGGCGTCGAATAGCGGGCGGCCGGACGTCGCACCGCCCTCCTTCACCACGAGCTGCGCGACGCCAAGGACGCCGGCCGGGGCGGCCATGACCGTGGTCAGGCGGCCACCCTCGGCCAGTTGATCGAGAATGGCCTGCGGGATCTCCTGGACTGCCCCTTCGATGAGGATGACGTCATAAGGCCCTTCGGCGGGGACGCCACCCTCCGGTTTAGCCACTCTCTGGCTGATATTACCGATGCCAAGATGGCTGATAGTCTGCTCGGCCACACTAGCCAGCTCCGCGTCGCTTTCGACCGCCACGACCGTCTTTACCAGCCGGGACAGGAGCGCCGCGCCGTAGCCAGCGCCCGATGCCACGACCAGCGCCTTGTCCTCGGCTTGCGGCTGCAGGGCCTGGATCAGGCGCGCCAGCACCATGGGCTCCATCAGGAAACGGCCGTTGCCCAGCGGCACGTCGTCGTCGGCGTAGGCGACCGAGCGCAAGCCGTCCGGCAGGAAGCGTTCGCGCGGAAGGTCGCCGACCGCCGCCAGCAGGACGCCGTCGGTCACCCGGTTGGGCCGCAGCTGACCATCGACCATATTGCGGCGCGCAAGTGCGAAATCCGTCATAGGCTGACCCCAAAATGTTGCGGGGGTTATAGGCGGCAGGCGCCAATAGCGTCAAAGGACGCCTTGGCGCGGCTCCCTGTCGAATGGAACGGACAAGCGGTTCCATTTGATTCGAAGGCGGGCTATAGCACCGCGCTCCACGCCCGGCCTGGTGGCAGAGTGGCTATGCAGCGGACTGCAAATCCGCGTATGCCGGTTCGATTCCGGCCCAGGCCTCCACGCGTCTTTCGGGACGTTACAATGTGGATTGGCCCTCTTGCCTGTCGCAGGGCGCTCTGCCAAAAACCGCCCCTCCGCAGGCCGTACCGCCGGCCGCGACAAAATCATTCCGGAGTAGCTCAGCGGTAGAGCAGGCGACTGTTAATCGCCGGGTCGCAGGTTCGAACCCTGCCTCCGGAGCCAACTACGCCTACGGCGCGTCTCTGCGGACGCGCCGTAGCTGTTTTTGGAGAGAAACGATGAAGAAGCTGGATCTCGCGACCTTCCAGAAAGCCCACGATGCCTAACCCTCCCGACGAGAAGGCCGAGCTCGTGCGCCACGAGGTGGCGTACCAGGGCTACTTCAAGGTGGGCCGCTACTTCCTGCGGCACAGCCTGCATGGCGGCGGCGAGAGCAACGTCATCAGTCGCGAGGTCTTCGAGCGCGGACAGGCTGCCGCCGTATTGCCCTACGATCCCGCGCGCGACGAGGTGATCCTGATCCGGCAGTTCCGCGCCGGCGCCTTCGTGGCGGGGCGCCACCCGTTCACCTGGGAGGCGGTGGCCGGCATCATCGAACCCGACGAGACGGGCGAGGCCATGATACGGCGGGAGGCCGTCGAGGAAGCGGGCGTGCGGATCGGCGACGTGTTGCCGATCGCCGATGTCATGCTCACACCGGGCGCCTGCTCGGAGGCCTGCCAGCTCTTTCTCGGGCGCATCGACGCGACCAACGCTGGAGGCCTGTTCGGCCTGCCGTCGGAGGACGAGGACATTCTGGTGAAGGTGCTGCCCTTCGCCGACGCCTACGCCATGGTCGAACGCAACGAGATCGACAACGCCATCGGCGTGATCGCGCTGCAGTGGCTCGCCTTGCATCGCGACGAGGTTCGCAAGCGCTGGCGTTGACGCTCTGCCCCCTGCTACGGTCACGGCGGGAGCGAGCGCAGGGCGATAGAGCGAGCATGTCATGAATGTCCGGTCGGGTTTCATCGAGAGCATCGGTAATACGCCGCTGATCAAGCTGCGCGCCGCGTCGGCAGCGACAGGGTGCGAGATCTACGGCAAGGCCGAGTTCCTAAATCCCGGCGGGTCGGTGAAGGACCGGGCGGCGCTGGCCATCATCGAGGATGCCGAGAAACGCGGAAAGCTGCGGCCCGGCGGCGTCATCGTCGAGGGTACCGCGGGCAACACCGGCATCGGCATCGCCCTCGTCGCCAATGCCCGGGGCTATCGCTCGGTGATCGTGATGCCCGAGACGCAAAGCCAGGAAAAGAAGGACATGCTCCGGCTGTGCGGGGCCGATCTCAGGCTGGTGCCGGCCGCCCCCTACTCCAATCCAAACAACTACGTGCGCTATTCCGGGCGGCTCGCCGAGGAACTCGCTTCCCAGGAGCCGAACGGTGCGGTGTGGGCCAACCAGTTCGACAACGTGGCCAACCGCGACGGCCACTACCGCACCACCGGCCCCGAAATCTGGCAGCAGACCGACGGCAAGGTCGACGGCTTCACCTGCTCGGTCGGCACCGGCGGCACCCTGGGCGGCATCGCGCGGGCGCTCAAGGAGCGCAATCCCGGGATCAGG
>CAZHQA010000218.1:0-9340 GCA_964533955.1 uncultured Reyranella sp.
ACCTGCATCTCGCGGTGCGTCCCGGCACCGACGGTGCGCTCGCGGCCGGCGTCATGCATGTGCTGTTCATGGAGGGTTACGCCGACTGGGACTATATGCGCAGATACACCGACGCGCCGGATGAGCTGGCAGCGCATGTCGCAACGCGCACGCCCGAATGGGCGTCGAACATCACCGGGCTCTCGGTCGAGGAAGTCGTCTCTTTTGCGCGGATGTACGGTCAGGCGAAGGCTGCCTTCATTCGCTGCCATCACGGCTTCAGCCGCAGCCGAAACGGGGCCCACAACATGCATGCCGTCAGCTGCCTGCCGGCAGTGACCGGCGCGTGGAAAGCAAGGGGCGGCGGCGCGCTCTATGGCCATACCGGCATGTATCCGATCAGCAAGAAGCTGATCGAGGGCACCGAGATGATCGACCTGTCGATCCGCGACCTCGACCAGTCGCGGCTCGGTCCGATCCTGACCGGCGATCGCGAGGCGCTGAAGAACGGCCCTCCGGTCACCGGCCTGCTCATCCAGAACACCAACCCGGCCATGGTTTGCCCGGAGCTCGAGAAGGTGCACAGGGGCTTTGCGCGCGAGGACCTCTTCACCTGCGTGCACGAGCAGTTCCTGACCGAGACGGCGGCCTACGCCGACATCGTGATGCCGGCAACCATGTTTCTCGAGCACGACGATTTCTACACCGCTTCCGGTCATACATTCTTCCAGGTGACCAAGAAGGTCGTCGAGGCGCCGGGCGAGTGCCGCGAGAACCACTACGTGATCTCCGAGCTCGCCAAGCGGCTCGGCGCCAGGCACCGCGCCTTCGACATGACCGCCTGGGAGATCATGGACGAATCGCTCAAGGCCTCGAACATGTGGGACGCCGAGACCAACTGGCGCCGCGGCGGCCAGGACTTCCACCTCGGCTTCGAGACCTCGCACTTCCTCGACGGCTTCGCCTGGCCGGACAAGAAGTTCCGCTTCAAGCCAGACTGGGCTGCCTTTGGTCCCCGCGGCAAGGAGATGCCGGTCCTGCCGGACCATTTCGACGTCATCGACAATGCCACGGCCGACAAGCCGTTCCGCCTGGTCGCGGCGCCAGCGCGCACCTTTCTGAACTCGACCTTCACCGAGACGCCCTCCTCGCAGAAGCGCGAAGTGCGGCCGACGGCGATGATGAATCCGGACGATTGCAGGGCGATGGGCGTCGCCGACGGAGATCGCGTCGAAGTCGGCAACGAGCGCGGCAGGACGATCGTCCATGCCAGGGCCAAGCCTGGTCAGCAGAAGGGCGTCGTGGTGGTCGAGGGTATCTGGCCGAACCGGAACTTCGAAACCGGCATCGGCATCAATGCCGTCACCTCCGCCGATCCCGGTTGGCCCAATGGCGGCGCAGTGTTCCACGACACCGCCGTTTGGATACGCAGGGCCTGATCATTCAGCCCCCTCCCGTCGGACGGAGGAGGGCAGGGAGTGGGTAAGTACGATTTGCTCAAACGGGCCAATTGGCTGAGAATCGGCTTGGTGGCCTTCCCCCTCCGGCCCGGGCCACCTCCCTCCGTGGATGGAGGAGGAAAGCAAGAAATGACTCAACAATTTCAGCCCGCCTCGAATCCCAGCATCGTGCAGAGCCAGTCGGCGCGCCAACCCGGGCGGGCGCACGTGCTGGTGATCGGCAACGAGAAGGGCGGCTCGGGCAAGTCGACGACCGCCATGCACATCGTCGTGTCATTGCTGAACGGCGGCAGCCGGGTTGCGACCATCGACCTCGATGCCCGACAGGGGACGATGACGCGCTACATCGAAAACCGCGCCGCCTTCGCCAAGCGCAAGACGATCGAGCTGTCGATGCCGATCCATGCGGCCGTCGCGGCCTCCGGCGAGGAGGGTGACGAGCGGGCGCGTTTCGAGGCGGCACTGGAGCCGGTGGTTCTCGCCTCCGATTTCGTGGTGATCGACACGCCCGGCAGCGATACGCACCTGTCGCGGCTGGCGCACACTTGGGCCGACACTCTGTTGACGCCGCTCAACGACAGCTTCG
The DNA here is from genome assembly GCA_964533955.1 of uncultured Reyranella sp. GTDB lineage: Bacteria > Pseudomonadota > Alphaproteobacteria > Reyranellales > Reyranellaceae > Reyranella. The sequence continues at coordinate 2,026 of CAZHQA010000218.1, forward strand.
TCGATCTCGACCTGCTGGCGCGAGTCGACCCGGACACGCTGAAGATCGTGCGGCCGTCGATCTATGCCGAGGCGGTCTGGAAGCAACGCCAGATTCGATCCATGCAGGGCGCGCGTCCGGTCGATTGGATCGTGATGCGCAATCGCCTCTCATCGCTGGCCGCGCGCAACAAACGCGACATGGGAACCGTCATCGAGGCCCTGTCCAGGCGCATCGGTTTCCGAGTCGCGGCAGGCCTGAGCGAGCGCGTGATCTATCGCGAATTGTTCCTGAACGGCCTGACGCTGCTCGATCTCAAGCGCGGCAGCGGCGGCATTGGCCCGCAGCTCACCATGAGCCACGTAGCGGCCCGCCAGGAGGTGCGCGATCTCGTGGCGGCGCTCAATCTGCCGCCGCCAGAGCCTGGCCCATCGGACGTCCCGGCGACAGCAGCACCCACGCCAGACCACCAAGCTGCAGGATGAAGAGGGCGCCGAACGCCCAGGTGTAGCCGTCGGGCGCGTAACCGGTCGCTGTGCGCGGCCACAGGTCGACGACTTTGCCCATCGCCCACTGGCCGGCGAAGATCACGAGGAAGACCACGAGATTGCTGCTGGTGGTGACGCGTCCGGCATAGTCCGGCGGGAAGGCCGACGCCATCACCGGCATGTACTGGATGGGACAGGCCCCGAGGAAGCCGAACAGCACCCACGGCAGCGTCGGATGGGCTGGCGGGGCGAAGGCGAGCCAGGCGCAAACCAGGGCGAACAGCAGGCTGGAGGCCCCGCAGCAGGCGAAGTCGCTGACGCCGATGCGGCGGGACCAGGCCGCGATGACGCCGCTCAGGGCGAAGCCCAGCGCCGTCGCCGCGGTGGCATAGAGCTGGATATCCGCGCGCATGTCCTTGTCGACGATATTCCCAACGTCGCGCAGCCACGGGCCGATCCACAGGCTGATGCAGCCAATGAAGGCGAGCTGCTGGACTGCGAGCAGCGGCTGGATCCGCCAGTAGAATCCGTCGGTCAGCACCATGCCGGTTACCCGGAACTCCTCGCGCAGCGTTTGCTGGCGGCGTATCCGCGACCGCTCGGGTACGACAATGAAGATGATGCCCGCGGTGACGAGGCAGATGCCGGCGAGCCAGAAGAACAGGCCCTGCCAGCTGATCAGCGACAGCGACCATTCGATCGGCAGTGTCGCCGCCATCGAGCCGAGGCCGCCGGCCATCATGTGCAGGCCGATGACCACGCCCCACTGGCGCGGCGGATACCACAGGGTGAACACCTTGATCGCCGCCATCAGGCCGCCGGCGAAGCCGATCCCGATCAGCACGCGCGCCACGATCAGTTCGGCGAACGAGGTGCAAAGCCCGAACAACGCCGAGCCGAGCGCTGCGACCATGATCAGCACGACCTGCACGCGGCGCGGTCCGTAGCGGTCGAGCGCCACGCCCTGCAGCGGCTGGATCAGCGCGAAGAACAGGAAGAAAGCGGAGGTCAGGAGCCCGAGATCGCCCGCGGTGATGCCGATGTCGCGCTCGAGCGAGGGGAAGATGACGGCATTAACGCCGCGGAAAATGTAGGACAGGAAGTAGGCGAAGGCGAACGGCAGAAAGATCCGCAGCAGCAGCGTCGCAGACGATGGGGCGTTTCCGGTCATGTCTCTTTTGGCGCGTAGGCGCAGGCCGAATCATATCACGGGCCCCAGCGGCTGCCGAAGGCGCTCTGCGAAACGACGAACAGTGAGGTTGCGGACGGACGAAGGGGAACGGCCGCCGTCGGTGCTCGGGGCTGACGCGCGGTCAGCAACCCTTGTCGCGTTCCTTGCAGAGCTTGTCGAGCGTCGGCAGGAGGTCGGGCACCATGGCCTTCGACATGGCTATGTCGGCTTTGCCGTTCGGGTGCGGATCGGGCACCGTGACCCACAGGCTTGCCGGATCGAGATTTTCGACCGACGGCAGCAGGTCGATGAAGGGTACCTTCTGGCCTTCGACGACGGCACGTACTTTGGCCGTGACGTCGGCGAACGGATAGGGCTTGAGCTCATGCAGCTCGGGCACGTTGAACACGATCAGCGGCACGTTCATCTCGCGCGCCAGCTTGGCGAACTCCACGAGTGATTGCTTGGTCTTGATCCAGCCGGGAGCATCGTCGTTGTAGAGGTTGCGGTAATAGTGCTTCCAGTCGGGCTGGACGCTGAATTGGCGGCGCAGCGCGTCGAGCCGGTAGTTGAGGACGACCCACGCCTCCGAATGCTCCTCGAGCCAGCTCGTCTGGTCATAGGTCGGTATCGGCTCGCCGTCGTTGATGAAATAGAGCAACACGATGATGTCGGGCTTCACTTTCATGCCGACGTCGCGGAACAGCGCCAGCTCCTGCTGTGTGTTGTAGTTGCCGACGCCGAGATTGTAGCCGTCGACCTTGCGGCCCTGGGCCTTCAGCATCTCGATGACCTGGGTCGAGAAGACGTCCTGCTCGGCCACGCCCCAGCCCATGGTGATGGAATCGCCGACGAAGGCGATTCGCGCCACGCCCGGCGCGGGCTTTTCGGAAATTTCGGGCCCACGGAAGCCATAGGCGTTGGTCCGGACATCCTCGCCCATCAGGACGGCGCGGGCATTGGGCCGATGGCGATGGCCGATGTCGGGGTGATGATCACGGACCTTCACTTCCGTGGCGTACTTCCACATCTCGACTTCGTAGAGCTTGCCAGTGTCGAGAAAGAGGCGAGTCAGCGGCTCCATGGCGAGCAGGCACAAGGAGCCAACGACGACGATCAACAAGACATTCTTCAGGACGGGCGGCACCGCGATCTCTCGTTCGTTTCTTGTATAGAGGGGCTACAGTATTTCGCGTGGCGCCTTATACCCGCCGGCCGCCCCGGGGTCATCAGGGCCAAACGGTCGCGATTGCAGGCGCTGCCGGGAAGAAGGATCATCGCGGCCAGCAAGCCAATGAGACCAATCGTCCCTGCTTCAACCGAAGCGTTCCTGCGCGAGATCGAGCGCCTTCCGGCACGGCGCCCCGGCACGCGCGGGCGATTGCTGTTTGCCCTCGACGCAACGGCCAGCCGCGAGCCGACGTGGGACCATGCCTGCGCCATCCAGGGCGAGATGTTCGTGGCGGCCGACACGCTGGGCGGACTCGACGTGCGGCTCGCCTTCTATCGCGGCTTCGACGAATTCAAGGTCAGCCGATGGACCTCCGACGGCCGCGAGCTGGCTCGGCTGATGAGTTCGGTGCGCTGCCTAGCGGGACGCACCCAGATTGCCCGTCTGCTCCGCTATGGCGGCGAGCAGCGCCGCGAGAGCCGCATCGACGCCGTGGTGTTCGTCGGCGATTGCTGCGAGGAGGACGTCGACCAGGTCGGACACGAGGCAGGCCAGCTCGGCTTGCTCGGCCTTCCGGTGTTCGTGTTTCAGGAAGGCAATGACCGCATTGCCTCGCGGCTCTTTCCGCACATCGCCAAGCTCACGCGCGGTGCCTATTGCAAGTTCGACCGCAACAGCCCCGACCAGTTGCGGCGCCTGCTCGGGGCAGTCGCTGCGTATGCCGCCGGTGGGCGCGACGCCCTGCTGAAGTACGGCCAGGACAAGGGCGGTGCGGCGGCGCTCCTGACGCACCAACTGAAGTAACGGCGTATTCGATCAGCCGCCGAGCAGACGCGCCGCCCAGGCGCCGGGGATCACCCCGCCGAACCAAATGGCGGCCTTGATTCCGATCGGAAAAGCAATGCGTGCCTTGTCTTTCGCGAGGCCCCGCCGGATGATCGCCGAGGCGCGCTCGGTCGACATCAGGAAAGGCCTGGGGAAGGGCGCTTCCGAAGAGGTGAGGCGGCTCACCACGAAGCCGGGACAGATCACGCTGACCCCGACGCCGCTGCTGCGCACCACGTATCGGATGCTCTCGCCCCACACGCGGATGGCGGCCTTGCTTCCGTTGTAGGAGGCGGCATAGGGCAGCCCGATGAAACCTGCCAGCGACGACACGATGCCGATCTGGCCGCGCTGCCGTGCCATGAGTCTGCCGATCAGCGGCTCGACGGTGTTGAATACGCCGCCGACGTTGACGGCGAAGGTCTTGCGCACGATCGAGAAGTCGTGAAGCGAGGAATTGTCCTGGTCGATCGATACGCCGGCATTGGCGATTGCCAGATCGACGGGGTGTCCATCGTCGAACCCGGTCAGCCAGGCGCCCATCGCCTCGCGATCGGCGACGTCGACTGGGGCAGCATCGACGAACGCGCCCTTGGCGCGGCACGCCTCGGCGACGGCCTGCAGACGCCCAATGTCCCGGCCGCTGAGTGCGAGGGAAACCCCGGGCGCGGCATAGTCGAGCGCCAAGGCCTCGCCGATGCCGCTCGAGGCGCCCGTGATGACGATGTTGCCGAAGCTCTTCATGGGATAACCCTCTGGGCTCCGCGTTGTGTGCGCGCGAGGCCGATACTAGAGTGGCTCGCCGCGGCGCGGCCAGTGGAGCAGCACTCTTGATTGCAAGCATGACGGGATACGCGCGGGCGCAGGGATCGGATGAGCGTCGACGCTGGGTGTGGGAGGCACGGAGCGTCAATGGCCGCAATCTCGAAGTTCGCTGCCGCGTTCCGCCGGGCTTCGACCGCCTGGAAAATCCGGCGCGCAACGCTGTCGGCGGCCGCATGAAGCGCGGCAACGTGTCGATCAACCTGACGATCACGAGCGAACGCCACGCCAAGCCGTTGCGCGTAAACCGCGCCCTGTTGGCCGACCTCGCGGTCCTGGTCGAGGAGGTGCGCCGCAGCACCGGCGCGGCAGCACCCGCCGCCGACGGTCTGCTGCGCGTGCGCGGCGTCATCGAGGAGGAAGACGAGGGCGAAGAGGGCGACGAGGCGATTGCGCGGCTGGATAAGGCCCTCACGGTCACGCTCGAAGAGGCCCTGAAGGCGCTGGCATCGGCGCGGGCCGCCGAGGGCAAGGCTCTTGGCCAGGTGATCGACGGCCATATCGGCGAGATCGAGGGCTTGTGCAGGAGGGCGACCGAGCGCGCGCAGGCCCAGATCGGCACGGTGCGCCAGCGCTTCGAGAGCCAGCTCGCCGAGCTGCTGGATCGCGCGCCGCCCCTGTCGGAAGAGCGCTTCGCCCAGGAAGTGGCAATGCTGGTCGGCAAGGCCGATGTGCGGGAGGAGCTCGACCGCCTGGCGGCGCACATCGCGCAGGCCCGCAGCCTGCTCAACGAGGCCCGGCCGGACAATCCTGTCGGCCGCAAGTTCGATTTCCTCTGTCAGGAGTTCAATCGCGAGGCCAATACGCTTTGCTCGAAGTCGGCAGACATCGAGTTGACGCGCATCGGCATCGATCTCAAGGGGGCCGTCGAACGGATGCGCGAGCAGGTACAGAATGTCGAATGACGCCGAAGCGCCGGCCATCCAGCGGCGCGGTCTGATGCTGGTATTGTCCTCGCCGTCGGGCGCGGGCAAGACCACGTTGTCACGTGGACTGCTGGACAACGATTCCCAGATCCGGCTCAGCGTGTCGTGCACCACGCGCGCCAAGCGGCCCGGCGAGCAGGACGATGTCGACTACAGGTTCCTCGATACGGCCTCTTTCCGCGGCATGGTCGATCGTGGCGAGTTCCTCGAATACGCGCAGGTGTTCGGCAACTACTATGGTACGCCGCGCGCGGCGGTCGAGGCGGCGCTGAGCGCGGGCAAGGATGTCCTGTTCGACATCGACTGGCAGGGCACCCAGCAACTCAGGGACAAAGTGCCCTCCGACCTGGTGACCGTCTTCATTCTTCCGCCGTCGACGCGCGACCTGGAGAAGCGCCTCCTGACGCGCGCCCAGGACCCCAAGGACATCGTCGCCCAGCGCATGGCCAAGGCGGCGGACGAGATGAGCCACTACGCGGAGTACGACTACGTCGTGATCAATCGCAACATCGGCACCAGCCTGGACCGGATCAAAGCGATCCTGACCGCCGAGCGCCTGAAGCGCGACCGCCAGCCTGGCCTGTCGGACTTCGTCAAGGCGCTACGCGAGGGACGCTGAGGCCGGCTTCTCGATGCCGGTCTCACCCTGCGAACGCAGCACCAGTCGAGACGGCACATAGGGTTTGCCCGAGAATTCCGCGATGAGACGGTCGCTCGCCGCCTCGACGCTCTCTTCGAGCCGCCGCATGAAGGCCTGCTTGTCGAGGCCGGTCTCGATCGGCGGCAGGAACTCTACGGCGGCGCGGCCGGATTTCTTCCGCCAGTCGCGCCGGTTCCACAGCAGGCCGACCGAGTTGGCCACCGGCGTCACCGGCAGGCCAAGATCGCGCGACAGGTAGTAGATGCCCGAGCGATAGCGTTCGCGCTCGCCCGGCGACATCAGATTGCCCTCCGGATAGATCGCGATGTGGCGGTTGCTGTCGTAGGCGCGCTTGGCGAACTGAGCGAGGTTCTCGCGCTCCTTGCCGCCGCCACATGCATCGACGCGGATCATTTGCAGCCGGTAGAGAACGGCGCCGATCACCGGCAGACGGAACAGCTCCTGCATGGCGACGAACGCGATGCCCGGAATTTCTGCCGCGAGCAGGATGCCGTCGACTTCGGCGTGGTGCTTGCAGGCGAGCAGCGCGGGACCCTGGCTGGGCAGGTGTTGACGGCCGCGCAGCTCGACCTTCATGCCGCCGATCCAGCGCATGCCCCAAGCCACGGCTTGCGCATATCGATGCAGCAGGCCACGCAGCAGTTTCGGCCCGGGAATGGGCACCAGCACGATGCCGAGCAGGGCTGCCAGCACGGTCAGGATGTAGAAGTAGACGTTGAAGGCGAATGACCGGATCATGGTTTCGAATATTAGTGAGCACTCACTCACAAGTCAAGAGGCCCCGTCCCATGCTAACTGGCCGGCATGAACCCCGGCGAGTTGACACGTTACCGCGAGAAATGGCGCGAAGCGCCGCGCGGCAGCGATATGGACGGACGGGTCTTTTCCACAGACCTGCTGGCGCTTGCCGATGCCGACCTCCTGTCCGCCTGGAACGCCATGGCCGCCCGACGCTATGCCGGCGAGATCGGCTGGTTGGCCGCGCTCTACGGCGACACGTTTCGCGGCCACCAGGTGCTCGAGCTTGGCGGGGGGCTGGGGTTCGATGGCCTGCGCTTCGTGGAAGCGGGCGCGGCGTGGACCTTCGCCGACATCGTGCCGGACAACCTCGCGGTCATCCGCCGCGTTGCCGGCCTGAAGGGGCTGGAGGCGCGGGTCCGATTCCACCTGATCGGCGATGACCGTTCTTTCGATGGCCTGCCGGTCGACTACGACGCGATCTGGGTGGGCGGCTCGATCCATCACGTCCCGGGCGACCTCGCACGACGTGAC
>CAZHQA010000219.1:0-9243 GCA_964533955.1 uncultured Reyranella sp.
CTTCCCCTTCGAGCGGCGGCTTTGCGATGCATTGACCGCCAGCCGGGTACATCCAGGCTCGCTGCTGCTGGTCGCGTCACATCGTCGGCACCGACAACCTCGTCACTCTGGTCTGAGTGCCGACAACAGAGTCCGTGCGAGTAATCACCAAGCATTCTCGAGGAACGCTGGCCTTGGCCTGCGAAGAGCAAGCGGGATGCGGTTACCGATAGACCATCAGTCGAGCGCTCTGACCGACAAGGCTCCCGCAACAGCGATCGTCGCCGCTTTCCGTTTGCCCGCACACCGTGCGCCAGCCATGGTGACGACCTCTTGAACCAACAACGCCCTTGGTACCCGCAATGCCTACCGTGAAAGACGTCACCTTCGACCTGCTCCGCAGGCTCGGCATCACGACGGTCGTCGGCAACCCCGGTTCCACGGAAGAAACGTTCCTCAAGAATTTTCCCAAGGACTTCGACTACGTGATGGCGCTGCAGGAGGCGAGCGTCGTCGGGATTGCAGACGGCGTATCGCAGGGCCTTCGCCTGCCGGTGATCGTCAACGTCCACACCGGCGCCGGCATGGGCAATGCGATGGGCTGCATCCTGACGGCCTACCAGAACAAGACGCCGTTGATCGTGACGGCCGGCCAGCAGACGCGCGAGATGCTGTTGCTGGAGCCGCTGCTCACCAACATCGATGCGACCAACCTGGCGCGGCCCTGGGTGAAGTGGTCCTACGAGCCGGCCCGCGCCGAGGACGTGCCCGCCGCCTTCATGCGGGCAGTGGCGACCGCCCTGCAGCCGCCGGCGGGCCCGGTCTTCCTCTCCCTGCCGCTCGACGACTGGGACAAGCCAATGCCCGCGATCGACGTCTTCCGCACCGTCGCGACCCGCACCGGCCCCGATCCGGCGCGGGCGGCAGCCTTTGCCGAGCGCATCAACGCCGCGCGCGCCCCCGTCCTCGTCTACGGCTCCGACATCGCCCGCAGCGCGGCCTGGGACGATGGCATCCGCCTGGCCGAAACCCTGGGCGCTCCGGTGTGGACCGCGCCCTTTGCGGAGCGCACGCCTTTCCCCGAGACCCACCGGCTGCACGCCGGCACCCTGCCGCCCGCGATCGGACCGCTCTGCCGCAAACTCGAGGGCCACGACCTCGTGGTCGTCGTCGGGGCGCCGGTCTTCCGCTACTACCCGTTCGTCGCCGGCGACTACCTGCCGCGGGGCACGTCGCTCCTGCAGGTCACCGATGATCCGAACATGGCCTCCAAGGCGCCGGTCGGCGACAGCCTGGTGGCGGATGCCAAGCTCTTCCTCGAGGCGGTGCAACCGCTGGTCCGCCAGCGCAGCGCGGCGGTGACGGTGTCCCTGCGGCCGGCGCCGTCGAGGCCGGACATGAACGCCCAGCCGCTCGCCGGCGACGCGATCATGGCGGCGGTGCGGGCCGCGTGCCCGGCCGAGTTCGTGCTGGTGGAGGAGGCTCCTTCAGTGGTCGGCGAGATGCAGGATCACTTCCGCATCGACAAGCCGGACAGCTTCTACACGTTCGCCTCGGGCGGGCTCGGCTGGGACATGCCGGCCGCCGTGGGCCTCGCCCTTGCCGAGCGGAAATCCGGACGCGGACGCCCGGTCATCGCCCTCATGGGCGACGGCTCGTTCCAGTACTCCGTCCAGGCGCTCTACACGGCCGTGCAGCAGAAGGCGCACGTGGTCTTCGTGGTCCTGCAGAACCACGAATACGCCATCCTGAAGAACTTCGCCGAGCTCGAGGAGACTCCCGGCGTGCCAGGCCTCGACCTGCCCGGCATCGACATCGAAGCGCTGGCCAAGGGTTACGGCGCGCCGGCCCGGCTGGCGAAGACCTCGGCCGACGTGACGGCGGCTGTCGCCGCGGCGCTGTCGAGTCCCGGCCCCAGCGTCGTGGTCGTTCCTCTGACTCGGAAGCGCCACTCGCTGCTGGGCTGAGGGAAGGACGGCAACGCGTATCGAGCCAGGTGGCGAATCCGCCGGTGACGATCGCCCGTTACGGGCAGAGCCCGCGCGATCGCGCGGGGAATAATGCTGATCCGATCTCTGAGAACGTTGCGCTAACCGAGCGCGTCGAGCAGGTGGCGAGCGGACTTGAGATCGGCCGTGTCGTGGCCCTCGGTGAAGCCATCGAACACCGGCTGGAGCAGCCCGCGCGCTTGGGCGGATCGACCGGCTGCGCGCCAGTGGTTGGCGAGGTCGGTCGTGGCGCGGAGTTCCCAGGCGCGCGCGCCGTGCGCGCGGCTCAGGTCGAGGGACCGTTGCAGGCAGCGCTCGGCCTCGTCGCCGGAGAGCAGGCCCGCCTTCACGCGCAGCAGCTCGGGCAGGTAGACGAGATCGCCCTTGGTCTCGACCGACGCGATCACGCCCTCGACCTGCGGGAGGCCTTCGGCGACCTGGCCGAGCGCCGCCAGCCCGGCGACCAGCGAGAGCCTGAACTCGGTCGCGAGCAGGCCGTAGTTCATCGCCTCGATCCGCGCCAGCACGTCGCCGAGAGGCGCCACCCCGTCGGCGGCAGCGCCCCGGCGGATCGCCAGCTCGGCCTTGCGCGCCTGGGCCATCAGCACCAGCGGCGCGAGTCCCCGTGACTCGGCGTGGAAGACCGACGCGGCGATGGTCTGCTCGGCCCCCGCGAAGTCGCCGGTCCACAGGAAGATCGACGCGGCCCACGCCAGCACGATCGACAGCGACTCGGGAAGGTCGAGACGACCGGCTTCCTCCAGCGCCTCGCGCGCCCGGCGCGCCGCCTGCTCGGGATAGCCCTGCAGCCACAGCGTGCGGGCCAGCGCGATTTCCGCCCGGTAGTGGCGGTCGTAGCCGATGTAGAGGGTGGTGGCATGCCGCGTGCGGGCGCGCTGCGCCATCAAGGCCTCGAGCTCGACCCGGGCCGCGGCGAGCTCGCCCGCCATGTGCAGCGAGCGGCCGAGGATCGAATGGGCGAGCGCCATGGCGGCGGGATCCTCGACGGCGGCGACGATGGCGCGACACTCCTTCGCATTCTCCATGGCCCGCCGGAATTCGCCGCCGCGGAAATGGAACATGTGCAGCAGGCTGCGCAGGCCGACGCGGGTCAGGCCGTCGCCCAGGCGGTCGGCGATGCCCAGGCTCCTGACCAGGCGCTCGCGCGCGCCCTCGCTCTGTCCGTGCATGTAGAGCGAGGCGGTGCCGAGGCAGGCCTGCAGGTGCATCTCCTCGGCCGCACCGCGCGTGGAGTCGTCGAGCGCGAGCAGGGCCCGCTCCGACCAGCGATGGCACTCGGGCAGCAGCGACATCGCCAGCAGCACCGGCGCCGCCGCAGCGGCGAGCCCGACGCCGACCGCCGGGTTGCCCCCGGGACCGAACGCCCAGGCGAGCGCCGCGCGGACATTGTCGAGCGCGGCGAAGTGGGCGGCCCGCTCCGTCCCTGTCGACAGGCTCGGCCATTCGTGGCCGTTCTGATCGAGCCAGCGCCGGTAGTAGGCGGCGTGGCGCGCCGTCAGCTGGGCAAGCTCGGCGGCGTCGATCGCGAGTTCGCCGGCATAGGCGCGGGTGGTGTCGAGCAGCCGGTAGCGCACCATCGCGCCGATCGGGCGGGTCGCGACCATCGACTTCGCCACCAGGCTGTCGATCGCGCCCAACACGACCGATTGCTCGAGGCTGGCGCTCGATGCCACCTCGAGCGCGGCGTCGAGCGTGAAGTGGCCGACGAAGACGGCGAGCCGGCGCAGCACCAGGCGCTCGAGATCGGTGAGCAGCCCGAAGCTCCAGTCGAGCGTCGCCTGCAGGGTCCGCTGTCGCGGCGTGGCGGTGCGCGGCCCGGTCCACAGCAGGGTCAGCCGCTGGTCGAGCAGCGCCGCCGTCTGCTGCAGGCCGTACGATTCGACCCGCCGGGCGGCGAGCTCGATCGCCAGCGCCACGCCGTCGAGCTTGCGGCAGATGTCGCCCACCAGCACGGCATCGGCGTCGCTCAGCTGGAGGCGCGCGCCACTTGCCAGCGCCCGCTCGACGAACAGCTGGGCGGCAGGAAAAGCCTGAACGGACGTCGCGGTCAGGCCGGCGTCGTCGGGCGGACAGGCGAGCGGTTCCAGCCGGTAGACATGCTCGTCGTCGAGCTGGAGCGCCTCGCGGCTGGTCGCCAGGATGTGGACCTGCGGCGCGGCGGCGAAGATCTGCGAGACGAGCGCGGCCACCGCCTCGATGAGGTGTTCGCAAGTGTCGAGGATCACCAGGATCCGCTTGTCGCGCAGGTAGGCGATCAGGCTGGGCGTCGCATCCTGCGACTGCACCGAGAGGCCCAGCATCGACGCCGTGGCGGTCGGTACCAGCTCGGGCTCGCTCAGCATGCCGAGATCGACGAACAGCACGGCGCCGTTGAAGGTTTCCATCAGGTGATGGCCCACCGCGACTGCCGCCGTCGTCTTGCCGACGCCGCCGGCGCCGACGATGGAGACGAAGCGCGCCCAGGTGAGTCGCTCGGACAGCCGGACGATGTCGTCGTCGCGCCCGACCATGCGCGCCAGGCGGCCGGGAAGGTTGGCGTGCGAGAAGCTCGCCGCCTGCACGGCGCGCTCGTTGCTCGAACTCCGCGCGCGCGAGACCGGCGCCACGAAGCAGTAGCCGCGTCCGGCCAGTGTCGAGATGTAGCGCGCGCCGCCCTTGCCGTCGCCGAGCGCCTTGCGCAGCGCGGCGATATGGAAGCGCAGGCTGCCCTCTTCGACCACGACGTCGGGCCACACGGTGGCCATCAGCTCGCGCTTGCCGATCGGCTCGTTCGGGCGTGCGACCAGGGCGATCAAGGTGTCGAGCGTGCGGGCGCCCAGCACGACCGGCGCACCGTTCTTCATCAGCAAACGGCGCCCGGGATCCAGGCTGAACGGACCGAACGAAACGACGTCCCTGGTCTGTGCCGTGGGCGCGATCACAACGGCCGAAGCGTATTCCGTTCGGCTGGAACAGCCGACCGGAATATGCCCTCTGATCGAGATACCTGGAACGACGCGCTTCCGATCAGATGGAACCGCGAGCGGTCCCACCTGATCGGAACCCGCACTCACAACTCCTAACAACTCGTCGGCACACCATAACGGGCGAACGATGCACGCGCCGCGTAAAAGTCTGGGCGTCGGAAAAAGTGATCGTCCATTCAGCGACTAGGGAGATTCGATCGTGACCGCGCAGACCGCACAAAAACAGGCCGAGAAGCTGCTCTACACGGCAAAAATCCACACAACCGGCGGGAGGGAAAAGGGCGCGGCGCGTTCGAGCGACGGACGCCTCGACGTCAAGCTGTCGATCCCCGGCGCGCCGGGCACCGGCACCAATCCCGAGCAGCTGCTGGCTGCCGGCTGGTCGGCCTGCTTCGAGAGCGCGATGGGTCTGGCGGCGCGCCAGCACAAGATCGCCCTGCCTCCCGACCTCGCGATCGACGCCGAGGTCGACCTGCACCTCGCCGGCGCGGACGACTATTTCCTGAGCGCCCGCCTCAACGTCAGCCTGCCCGGCGTCGATCGCGCCGTCGCCCAGCAGCTGGTCGATGCCGGCGAGAAGCTCTGCCCCTACTCCAAGGCGCTGCGCGGCAGCATCGACGTCACCGTCACCCTGGTCTGAACCTGTTCAACCCTGCAACCGATGGAGAGCGACATGAAGATCCTGATGGTCCTGACTTCGCACGATCAGCTGGGAAACACCGGCAAGCCCACCGGGTTCTGGCTCGAGGAGCTGGCGGCGCCCTACTACGTCTTCAAGGACGCCGGCGCCGAGATCACGCTGGCCTCGCCCAAGGGTGGGCGCCCGCCGCTCGATCCGAAGAGCAACGAGCCTAGCTCCCGGACCGACATTACGGTTCGCTTCGAGAAGGATGCGGCCGCCGAAGCCCAGCTCGACAGAACCGTCCGCCTCGATAGCGTCAGGCAGGAGGACTACGACACCGTCTTCTACCCGGGCGGTCACGGGCCGATGTGGGACCTCGCCGAGGACACGAACTCGATCCGGCTGCTCGAATCCTTCGTGGCCGCGGACAAGCCGTTCGCCGTCGTCTGCCATTCCACCGGGGCGCTGCGCCACGTCAAGACACCGGACGGCAAGGTGTTCGTCGACGGCAAGACCGTCACCGGCTTCACCAACGGCGAGGAAGCAGGCGTAGGCCTGACGAAGGTGGTGCCGTTCCTGGTCGAGGACGAGCTGATGCGCCTCGGCGCCACGTTTTCCAAGGTCAAGGATTGGGCCGTTCACACGGTCGTCGACGGCAAGCTGGTCACCGGCCAGAATCCCGCCTCGTCGGGCCCAGCGGCCAGGGTCCTGATCGACCTGGTGAGGAAGACGGTGCCGCAGCCCAAGTTGGCGATCGTAAGGCGATGACGCGACGGCACCAGCCGGGACAGTCGGCCTTCCGCTCGATCCTGCCCGAACAGATCGAGTGGCGGGCCTTCTCCGCCTTTCCGCCGGAAGCTCGCCTTGCCGTCCTGGTCGGCGATCCGGCCGAGGCCGGCCCCTACGTGATCCGGGTGAAGATGCCGGCGGACGGCAAGCTGATGCCGCACCGCCATCCCGAGGACCGTCTCTACACGGTCATGTCCGGGGTCTTCCATATCGGGCTCGGCACGACGTTCGATCCCGACAAGCTCAACGCCTATCCGCCGGGCAGCGTCGTCGTGCTGCCCGGAGACACGCCTCACTTCCATTGGGCCAGGTCCGGCGAATACGTCACCCAGGTGACGGCGATCGGTCCGCTCGGCCTCGACTATCTCGATCCCGCCGACGATCCGCGCCGCACAGGAGCCAGGGCGTGAATCACTGCCCGTCCCCCGTCTTCGGGGAAGGGGAAGTGACTGAAGATCGAAAGGAGATGCGTATGAGACGAATTGCATTGCTGTTGGTGATCACCTTTGGCGTCGCCCTCACCACCACGGCGATCGAGGCGCAGCAGAAGCAGGACAAGTACTCGTTGAAGGTACCGGACGGCCTGGCCTTCGCCGACTTCCGGGGATACGAGGGCTGGGAGGTCGTCTCCCTGGCCCGGACCAACGAGGTGCTGAAGGTGATCGTTGCCAACCCGGTGATGATCGAGGCCTTCAAGTCGGGCGTGCCCGGCAACGGCAAGCCATTTCCCGACGGTTCCAAGATCGCCAAGATCCAGTGGGTGCCGAAGAAGAGCACCGAGGCGCCGTTCGACGTCAGCGTGCCCGACCATCTCAAGGATCTTTTCTTCATCGAGAAGGACAGCAAGCGCTTCGCCGACATCGGCGGCTGGGGATATGCCCTGTTCGACTACGACACCACCGCCAACGCGTTCACGCCCAACGGCAGCGGCGTCAACTGCGGGACCCAGTGCCACACCATCGTGAAGGCGAAGGACTACATCTTCCACCCCTATCAGAAGAGGTAGCGGCGCGGTCCTTGCAGCGCGGCCGCAGTGATCCGCGGCACCGCTGCGGTGCGTATGCTCCACCATGCGCAACCTCCCCTCTCTCGTCGTCTTCCTTCTGGTGGTGCTGGGTGTCGGCACGCTGATCGCGCGCGCGAACATGCCCGATGCCTGGTATGCCGGGCTCGCCAAGCCCTCCTTCAACCCGTCCAACAGCGTATTCGCGCCGGTGTGGAGCGTGCTCTACGTCATGGTCGCCCTCGCCGGCTGGCGGGCCTGGCACGCGCCGGCGGCTGCGCGGCGTCCCCTGATGGCAGCGTGGATCGTGCAGCTTGTGCTCAATTTCCTGTGGTCGCCGCTCTTCTTCGGCGCCCATCGCATTGGCCTGGCGCTCATCGACGTGGGCCTGATGCTCGCGGCGATCGCGGCCTTCATCGTGCTGGCGCTCCGCCACCGCGAGCGGGCAGCCGCGCTGCTGATGCTGCCGTATGCCGCCTGGGTGAGCTTCGCGACGGTGCTCAATGCCGCGCTGTTTCGGCTGAACGGCTGACGGCCCCCTCCTTCAGCGTAAGACGCTGACACTTCCCCCGAAGACGGGGGAGGGCAAGTCATTCCCCTCCCCCGTCTTCGGGGGAGGTGGCGCGCGCATCGCGCGACGGAGGGGGTCATGACTGCCGACCGAACTCGGGACAGGCACGGGTGCTTCCTCATATAAGAGGGAAGAAGGGGGCCCTGCATGTCCAGACTGAAGATCGCCATCGCCTGCCAGGGCGGCGGCAGCCAGACCGCCTTCACCGCCGGCGCGCTGAAGACGCTGTGCCAGGCCCAGCTCCAGAACGAATTCGAGGTCGTGGGCATCAGCGGCACGTCGGGCGGAGCGCTGTGCGCCACGCTGCTGTGGTATTCGTTCATGAAGGGCGAACGCCCGGTGTGGACGCGCATGATGGAGTTCTGGAAGCAGAACACCGCCCAGGGCCCGGTCGAGCACGCCATCAACAACTTCATCGTCGGATCGATGCGCCTGGTGAATGCCGGCATGCTGCCGATCTTCCAGATGAGCCCGTCCTCGCCGGTGATGCAGGCGATGATGGAGACGATGACGGCCGGCCAGCGCATGGGATTCTCGGATTTCCGCGGCCTGATCGAGGCCCATATCGACTTCGCCGAGATCGCCTCGTGGGGGCCGCGCCCGCAGCGTCCGGTGCTGGTGCTGGGTGCCGCCAACGTCAACAGCGGAGCGCTGGCGAAGTTCGCGTCGAGCCGGGAGCCGATCCGCGTCGAGCACATCCTCGCCTCGTGCGCGGTGCCCAGCATCTTCCCGGCCGTACAGATCGGCGCCGACGCCTACTGGGATGGCCTGTTCTCCGACAACCCGCCGGTCGAGGAGCTGATCCGGCCGCGCACGATGGGCGCCGAGAACATTCCGGACGAGATCTGGCTGATCAAGATCAACCCGACGCGGCGCAAGGCCGTGCCGGTGAAGCCGGGCGAGATCATCGACCGGCGCAACCAGCTCGAGGGCAACATCTCGCTGTTCCAGCAGCTCGGCCATCTCGAGCTGATCAACGACATGATCGCGGCCGATGCGTTCCGGCCGGAGTTCCTGGCGCAGTTCGACATCAAGGCGCCGGTCCGCATCCCCAAGTCGTTCGACAGCGACGCCGACAAGCCCTACCACATCCCCTGCATCGAGATGCCGGTCGAGCTGCAAGACCTGCTGGACTACGAGGGCAAGATCGACCGGAGCGAGCAGAACATCAGCCAGCTGATCGCCGAGGGCGAGAAGGCGGCAGCGCTGTTCCTGAAGGAGCGCGCCGAGGTCGTGGCCCGCGCGGGGTGACGGACCGCCTCAGCCTGCCGGCGATTCGTCCGCACGGCGTTTCTGTGCGGCGG
>CAZHQA010000220.1:0-7633 GCA_964533955.1 uncultured Reyranella sp.
CGGGATCGACGGCCGAGGCACTGCCCAGCCCGCCCTTCAGGTTGCCCGCCTTGGCACCCAGACCGGCACCGGCATTGCCCAGCGCGAAGTCACGCACGGCGCTGCCGGTGGCCTCGTAGGCAAGCTCGCGATAGGGCGGCCAGCTCCAGCCCTTGTCGCCGCCGTTCAGGAGATCAAAAAGGATGGCCGTCGGCACGATCGGCACGACGGCATCGCCCACTGCCACACCGCGCCCGCGCTCGCGCATCCAGCGCATCACGCCATCGGCAGCCGACAGGCCATAGGCCGAGCCGCCGGACAGGCAGATCGCATCGACCCGGTCGACACGGCACGACGGGTCGAGGAGATCGGTATCGCGCGTGCCTGGGGCACCGCCGCGCACATCGACCGAGGCGACGAACGGCTGCTCGCCGACCAGCACGCTGACGCCCGACCGCAGGCGCGCGTCCTCGGCATTGCCGACCAGCAGGCCGTCGACATCGGTGATGAGATTGCGTGGCCCGGGCTTCAACATGGCTGCTTCGGCGTGGTCAATCGAGCTGCAGGGTGAGCGCCTTCAAATAGGCGGTCTCCGGCAGGCCAGGATGCACCGGATGATCCAGTGCCGCGCCGGAGCTCAGCAGGATCCGTCCGGTGCGCCCCGCGTCGCGCAGGCCACGGCGCACCTGATCGGCGAAGAGCGGCGGATCGACGAGGTGCGAGCACGAGGCGACGAAGAAGAAGCCGCCGCGCGAGACCAGCGGCGCTGCCAACCGCACCAGCTTGCGGTAGCCTTGTGCGCCCGTCTTGAGGTCCTTGCGGCTCTTCACGAACGCAGGTGGATCGCAAATGACCACGCCGAAGGTCCTGGCCGAGGAACCACCCAGCTTCTCGAGCGCCTCGAAGGCCTCGCTCTTCTCGAACGCCATCGTCTTTTCGACGCCATTCAGCCTGGCGGACTGTCGCGCCGCGTCGAGGGCAGTCGCCGAGCGGTCGATGCACGTCACCGAGCTCGCTCCCTGGCTGGCCGCGAGGACGCCGAAGCCGCCGCTGTAGCTGAAGACATCGAGCACCTTTGCGTCTTTGGCCAATGCCGCCATGAACCGGCGATTGTCGCGCTGGTCATAGAACCAGCCGGTCTTCTGGCCTTCCGAGAGGTCAGCGACGAACTTCGCGCCATTCTCGATCAGCTCGATCGGCCCGCCGTTGCCCTTGGCGACCGTGACCTCGCGCTTCAGGCCTTCGAGCTCGCGAACCGGCGAATCGTTCTTGAGGACGATGGTCGTGGGTGAGAGTTCGGCTTCAAGCGCTTCGAGCAGCACCGGCGTCAGCCGATCCATGCCGGCACTGTTGGCCTGTACGACCAGCGCGTCGCCAAAGCGATCGACGATCACGCCCGGCAGGCCGTCGGCCTCGGCGTGGATCAGCCGGTAGTAAGGAACGCCGATCAACCGGTCGCGCAGCGCCGCGGATTGCGCGATCCGGCGACCGAGAAACAGCGCGTCGATCGTGGCTTCGGGGTTCGAGGTGAGCAACCGTGCTGCGATCAGGGAGTGCGGGTTGAAGGTCGCCAGGCCGAGCGCCTCGCCGCCCGGCGTGCGCAGGATCGCGAGCGAGCCCGCCGGCAGCGCCTTGGTCTCGGCGTCCATCAGGATCTCGTTGGAGAAGGCCCAGGGATGGCCGGCGCGCACCCGCCGGTCTTCACCGGCCCGCAGCAGTACAGTGGGCAGTTTCCCCGGCGATTTTCCGGCCAAGCTATTCTCCTTTGACGGCGCCATCGCGCCTGGGGTCGGCGCCGCCCTGCCAACCATCACCTTCGCGTCGAATGGCGGTAAGCCCGCCCTCATGCCCGCGGACTTGTACTTCATGGCCGAGCGCGCGCAAGGCTTCCGCCTGGGCGGGTAACCCCCCCTTGTCCTCGAGCTCGGTGGGGCCGTTCATGTTGACCAGCCGCGGCAGGTCGAGGGCGGCCTGGGCCGACAGGTTCCAGTCGAGCATGGCGATCAGGGCGTGCAGCGTGTCGCCGATGATCCGCTGGCCGCCCGCCGACCCCACGGCCAGGACCAGCCGCCGGTCGCGATCGAGCACGAAGGTCGGCGACATGGACGAGCGCGGCCGCTTTGCCGGCTCGACCCGGTTGGCGACCGGCTGGCCATCCCTGTCGGGCTCGGCGGAAAAGTCCGTCAGTTCGTTGTTGAGGATGAAGCCGCCCACCATCATCTGGGCGCCGAACGGCGCTTCGATCGTGGTGGTGAAGGCGACGGCATTGCCGTCGCGGTCGACGATCGTGACATGGCTGGTGCCGCGCTCGACGTAACCCGCTGCCACCGGACCTTGCCGGCCCATGCTGCGCTCGAGCGAGATCAACTTGCGGCGCTCGGCGATGTAGCCCGGCGCCAGCAAGCCCGCGACCGGCACCGGCACGAAAGCCGGATCGGCGAGGTAGCGGGCCCGGTCGGCGAAGGCCAGGCGGCTTGCCTCGGCGATGAGATGCAGGGAGCGCAAGTCGTTGGGTTGGTCGTCCTGCAGCCGGAAGGGCTCGAGCAGTGCCAGCATCTGCAGGATGGCGACGCCGCCCGACGACGGCGGCGGCATGCCACAGACGATCCAGACGCGGTACGGGCCGCACAGTGCCTCCCGCTTGACCGGCTTGTAGTCCGCAAGATCGGCGAGGGACAGCGTGCCCGGGCGCACATGCCCGCGCACCCGCGCGACCATCTGCTGGGCCAGCGCGCCGT
The DNA here is from genome assembly GCA_964533955.1 of uncultured Reyranella sp. GTDB lineage: Bacteria > Pseudomonadota > Alphaproteobacteria > Reyranellales > Reyranellaceae > Reyranella. The sequence goes on from CAZHQA010000220.1 coordinate 2,718, forward strand.
CGTAGAACGCCTTCGAACCGTCGTCGGCGAGCAGTTGCAAGGTGCCGGCGAGGGCCGGATTGACGATGCGAACGCCCGCCTTGCGGGGCGATCCGTCGGCGTCGAAATAGATCGATCTCGCCGCGGGCTCGGCGGCGAACGACTTGATCATGCCAAGCCAGGCGGCGAGCCTCGGCGATACCGCGAATCCGTCACGCGCCAGAGCGATCGCCGGTCCGAAGAGCTCCCGCCATGGCCGCCTGCCATGTTCCTTGTGCGCCAGTTCGAGCAAGGCAACGGCTCCCGGCACACCGACGGAGATGCCGGAGGCCACGGCCTCGCGGAACGGCAGCGGCTTGCCGTCAGCGCCGATGAACATGGCGGGCGTCGCGCCGGCAGGCGCCGTCTCGCGGCCGTCATAGACCGTGATCGCCCGGCTGGCGGCATCGTAATAGAGAAGGAAGCCGCCGCCGCCCAGGCCGGACGACTGCGGTTCGACCACGCCCAGCGCCATCTGCACGGCAACCGCCGCATCGACGGCCGAGCCGCCGGCGCGCAGCACCGCCAGCCCCGCCTCGCTCGCCAGCGGATGCGCGGTGGCCACCATCTCCCGCGGTTCGGCCTCGACGGTGCCGGCACCGAACAGCGCAACGACAGCGGCGAGGACGAGCCGCTTCATGCGCGGCGGGCGACGATGAACAGGCGACGGAAAGGAAAGAGCGTGATGCCGTCAGGGCGCGTCGGGTAAGCCTCGGCCAGCAGCCTGGCATAGGTGTCGTAGAAGGCCTGGCCCTCGGCCTTGTCGAGCAGCTGCATGTAGGGCCGAAGCCCGGTGCTCGCCGTGTATTGCGCCACCGGGTCCTTGCCGGTCAGCACTTGCTGGTAGATCGTTTCCCAAACTTCCAGGTCCGATGCGAGCGGCTTCAGGACGTCGTAGTAGCGCTCGGGTTCGTGGACGCGGCGGATCGTGCGCACCTGGGCGAGCTTGGCCTTCCACGGACCGGCCTCGGCTGCCTGGTGCATCAGCGCGTGCGACGGCGCCTCGTGGTTGCGCGGCATCTGGATGGCCAGCTGGCCGCCCGAGGGCAGAAGATTCAAGAGGCCGGGGAAGAGGTCGATATGGCCATCGACCCACTGGTAGGCGGCGTTGCTGTAGAGGATCGACGGCGGCGTGCCGGGCTCGAACTTCGTCAGGTCGCCCTTGGCGAAGGTCACGCGCGAGGTAGATGTCTGGCTGCGCGCCTTGGCGAGCATGTCCTCCGACGAATCTATGCCGATCACCTGGGACTGGGGGAAGCGCTCGGCAAGGATGCGCGAGATGTTGCCCGCGCCGCAGCCAAGATCATAGATCGCGTGGCCAGCGCGGGCGCCGCTGGCGGCGTCGAGCCGGCCCATCAGGTCGAGCGCCGGGCGCGTGCGCGCGTCGGCGAACTTCAGATAGAGGTTGGCATCCCAGACGGTCGAACTCTCGGTGGCCAAAGTCATTTCTCCTCGAAGGCGGCGTCGACCGGCACGCGATAGGCCATGGCAATCTTGTTGCCCTTCTGCGCGGCCAGTACCACCCTCATGAATTCCTCGTGAATCTCTTCAGTCATGCCCTTCCGGCGCGCCATGGCACCGTGCGAGGCGATGCAATATTCGCACTGATTGGCGATGCTGACCGCGAGATAAAGTAATTCCTTGGTGAGCGGATCGAGCTTGCCCGGTGCGAAGGCGACCTTCATCTCGGCGGCGAATTGGTCCATCACCCCCGGATGGCGGGCGAGCGCCTTCCACACGTTGTTGATGTCGGCCGGGTCGATGCCGCGAGCCAGGGCAATACCCTCGACAACTGCCTTGGCGCGGGGCGCCATGTCCTTGTATTCGGTCAATCGCGGCATGAGATGCTCCTACTCGATGATTTCGTTCGCCTGGGCGATCACGCCAGGCGGGATGTCGAGCTTGAAACCGGCCGCGGCCTTCCGATTGACGACCAGCGCGAACTCCGTCGGCAACTCGATCGGCAGGTCGGCGGGCTTGGCGCCTTTGACGATACGGTCGATGAAATAGGCTGCGCGTTCGATGCGGGCGCGATCGTCGAGACCGTAGGAGAACAGCGCACCGGCCTCGGCGAAAATCGGGAAATCGCTGGTCGAGGGCAGGCCGGCGCGGGTCGCTGTCTCGATGATCTTGACGTGCTGCCCAATGAAGATCGGCTGGATATTGACGGCCTGGGTGCCGGCCTGCTTGAGCTCGGCCATCAGCGCGTCGTCGATCTGCTGAGGCGAATCGACCATCCGGATGATGAGCTTGAGGCCGGCTTGGCGGGCAACCTGCTCGAGGCTCGCGGCGAAGGTCTTGTTGTTCGGATCGCGATTGGAGCCGACGAAGGCCAGCACCTCGAGGTTTGGCATGAGGTCGCGCAGGATCTGCAGCCGTTTGCCGGAGAGGTCCGGTCCGGCCATCGTCATGCCCGTGAGATTGCCGCCCGGCCGGGCGATGCTTTGCACCAGGCCGGTCGCCAGCGGGTCGGACACCGGCGCCATGACCACCGGGGTCTGGCTGGCCTGCGTCTCCTCCTTGACGATGGTGGCAACCGGCGTGGCCGTCACCACGATCACATCGACGCCGCGCGCGACCAGGCGCTTGGCCGTCTGCCGGGTCAGCGCCGGATCGCCCCCGGTGAAGGTCGGCAGCAGCTCGAGCGTCTGTGGCTCGATATAACCCAGCGCCGCGAGGCCCTTGCGCAGGCGCGGCACGTAGTCGCCTTCCATGAAGGTGGGCCACCAGCTGATGAAGCCGACGACGATTTTCTTGCGCGGCTGTGCGCCGGCGATCGCCGGCAGCGCAATACCCAGTCCGCAAAGAACTACGCGACGCGCGAGCATCCTCAGTACATGTGCTGGCCACCGTTGATCGACAGCGTCGAGCCCGTGATGAAACCGGCGTCGTCGGCGACGAGGAACAACACGCCGCGGGCGATTTCGTCGGCCTTGCCGAGCCGGCCGACCGGGATCTTGGCGACGATCTTCTCCAGCACCGGTGCCGGCACGGCCGAGACCATGTCGGTGTCCGTGTAGCCCGGCGCGATGGCGTTGACAGTGATTCCCTTGGCGGCGCCTTCCTGCGCCAGCGCCTTGGTGAAGCCGTGGATGCCCGACTTGGCGGCGGCATAGTTGACCTGGCCGTACTGGCCACCCTGGCCGTTGATCGAGCCGATGTTGACGATGCGCCCGAAGCCGCGGGTGTTCATGCCGTCCCACACCGCCTTGCTGACGTTGAAGCAGGAGCCGAGGTTGGTGTCGATCACGGCCTGCCACATGGTGCGGTCGAGCCTGCGCATGGTCGAATCACGCGTGATGCCGGCGTTGTTGACCACGATCTCGATCGGGCCGAGCTCTTTCTCGATCTGAGCGACGGCCGCCTTGACCGCATCGAAGTCGCTGACGTCGAACTTGTAGACGCCGATGCCGGTCTCTTCCTTGAAGGCCTTCGCCGCCACATCGTTGCCGGCGTAGTTGGCCGCCACGTTGTAGCCGCGCAGCTTCAGCATGCGTGAGATAGCGGCGCCGATGCCTCGCGTTCCGCCGGTCACCAATGCAACACGTCCAGCCATTTGTTCCTCCCTTGCCTTGGGAACCCACTCTAGCCGGATTCCCAAGGCCGGAGGAAATGATCGCTAGTCGCAAGCCATTTCGGGCTGATGCGCCAAACCGACGGCCCGCGACATGAGGATGACGAGCATCTGCAGGGCAAAGCCGCCCACGGCGAGATACAGGCACGCTTCTGCCCCAAAGAACCCGCCGACCAGCGCGCCGAGGCCTGCGCCGAGCGGCCGGGCACCGTACGACATGATGTTGATCGCCGAGACCCGCCCCAACAGGCGCGGCGGGGTGACGGACTGGCGCAGTGTCGTGGTGCTGATCACCCAGAGGATCGGCCCGGCGCCCAGCAGGAAGAAGCCCAGCCCGGCCAACAGGGGCGTCGGGAACACCGTGGTGAGCGCGATGATTGCCGAAGCGACAAAGCCCGTTACCGGCCCCAGGCCGATCACGCTGCCGAAAGGCAGCCGGCGCATGACCCGGGTCGCGATCAGCGCACCCACCACCATGCCGACGCCGTACATCGAGAGTGTCGTACCGATGCCCGCCGCCGAAAGGCCGAGATGACGCACGCCATAGGGCACGAACACCGCAAGAATCACGAACCACGCGGTGTTGAAGATGAACTGGGTGACGAACACTGGCCGCAGCAGATCGTGGCGGAAGACGAAGGACGCGCCCTCCTTGATCTCCTGCCACGGGTGACGCCGGGCGAGCGCCCGACGTGCCGGCTCGACGATGCCGGCCAGCAGGATGGCTGCGACGATCGAAAGCGCGGCGGCAAAGCCGAAGGCTGGACCAGCGCCGACCCAGCCCACCAGCAAGCCGCCCAGGGCAGGTCCGCTGGCGAAGGCTATCGTGCGGGCGAGCTCGATGCGTGCATTGGCGGCCGGCAGCGCCGACGGCGCCACCAGCGAAGGCACCAGTGAGGGCGTGGTGACGCTGTAGACCACAGTGCCGCAGACGGCGAGGAAGCCCAGCACGCCCAGCAGCGGAAGACTGAGCAGATCGAAGACGAACGCCGCCAGGGTCGCGAGCAATGCCACGGCGCGCAGCGTCTCGGCACCCGCCATCAGCCAGCGCCGCGGCAGGCGGTCGGCCATCAGGCCGGCCGGAATGGCGAACAGAACGAACGGCAAGGTGAGCGCGGTCTGCAACAGGCCGGTCTGGCCTTCGCCCGCGCCAAGCAGCAGCACAGCCACGATCGGTGCAGCGGCCAGCGCCACCTGCTCGGCCGATTGCGCGGCAAGGTTGGACCAGGCCAGACGATTGAAGATCGGCGGCAGGAAATCGCGTTGGATCGGCATGGGAAGCTCCTGGGTTCGCTTTGGCCCAACCTAGGAATCCCGCCGTTGG
>CAZHQA010000220.1:7733-9181 GCA_964533955.1 uncultured Reyranella sp.
CTGATCAAGGAACTATGGACCTGCGGAGATATCCGCATCGCCGTGCGTTTCGCCTACGAATGGCACGACGATTCGGGTCATTGGTTCCGCTCCTATGGCAACGAGAACTGGGAGTTCGACGACAACGGGCTGATGCGCCGCCGCTTCGCCTCGATCAACGACCTGCCGATTGCCGCCGCCGACCGCAAGTTCCACTGGCCGGCGCCCGGTCCGAGGCCGGCGGATCATCCAGGCCTCAGCGATCTCGGACTCTAGGGGGCAACCGCAATGGATTTTTCCGGCAAGACAGCCATTGTCACCGGTGCTGCCTCCGGCATCGGCCTCAGTATCGCCACGGCCCTGGCCGAAGCCGGCGCCAACGTGGTGATGGCCGACATCGAGAAGGACGCGGTGGAGGAAGCAGCGCACCGGCTGTCCGGCACCAACAAGCAGGTACTTCCCATCAGGATCGACGTCACCCAGGAGCGGTCGGTGATCGATTCGCTGGCCGAGGCCGAGCGACGCTTCGGCAAGCTCCACATCGCCTGCAACAATGCCGGCGTGCCTATGCACGGCACCCGGCTGGTAGACGTTCCGGTGGCTGACTGGGCCTTCGTGATCGGCGTCAATGTCTGGGGCGTCATCCACGGCATTCGCCATTTCGTGCCGGCGATCCTGAAGCACGGCGAGGCAGGGCACATCGTCAACACCGCCTCTGTCGCCGCGACCCAGAACCGCCGCGGCACCAACCAGGGGCCCTACTCGATGAGCAAATATGCGGTGCTGTCGCTATCGGAGGCGCTGGAACTCGAACTCGAGGGCACCAATGTCGGCGTGACGGCGCTGTGTCCCGGTCCGATCGCCACCAACCTTGCGCTCGGCGCGCGCCACCGGCCCGATCATCTGGGTGGCCCGGAGCTGCGTCCGACCGACGAGGCGGTCATGGCGGAGCGTCTGGCGCGGACCGGCATCGACCCGAAGCTGGTCGGCGAGCGGGTGATCGATGCGATTCGCAACAAGACCTTCTACGCCTTCGTCAGCGCCGTGCCGGCCGAGGTGATCAAGGCGCGGCACCGCCGCATCGAGGCGGGCCTCGAGACCCGCTGGACAACATCGTACTAGCGCGGCCTTGCTCGCGTCGTTCGCGAGCCTAGTCCCGCTGCACGCACATCGCGATGCCCATGCCGCCGCCGATGCACAGGGTGGCGAGGCCCTTCTTGGCATCGCGCTTCTGCATCTCGTAGAGCAGCGTGGTGAGCACGCGCGCGCCCGAAGCGCCGATCGGATGGCCGAGTGCGATCGCGCCGCCGTTGACGTTGAGCTTGGTCGGATCGAGGCCAAGCTGCTTGCCGACCGCGACGGCCTGGGCGGCAAACGCTTCGTTGGCCTCGACGAGGTCGAGATCCTTGACCGACCAGCCGGCCTTCTTGAGCGCCGCCTGCGAGGCGGTCACCGGGCCGATGCCCATG
>CAZHQA010000221.1:0-1173 GCA_964533955.1 uncultured Reyranella sp.
CGGGCGTTCGTACGGCCGAACTCAAGAGCGCTCTGGTCGACATCCAGCGTTGCCGGGCGCCCGACCCGCACAAGTGGATTCACCGCGTCTTCTAGTCGGAGCAATAGCGGGTCGCGCAAACCGCCGCCGAAACGTCGCGGTGGACCCCCGGGAACTCCGGAAAGCCGATCGACAGCGGCCGCCGCCATCTGCTTCTCCAGCACCAGATGGCGATGAGCGGCGCTCCGTCCGTCTGCGGTTTCTCAACCGTTGTCGGCGTTTTGCGCACTGGAACGGCCGCCGGGCACATCCTTGTGCGGGCCAATTGGCACGTTGTAATGCCGACCTGGCAATAATCGGAGGAAACGATCGCAAGAAGCCTGCTCGCCGCACTGGCTGCCCTGGCGGGGCTGCTTTCTCTCGTCGTTCCCGCGATCGCCCAGGAGAAGCCGGCATTCCATCCCACCAGAACGGTGACGATCGTCGTGCCCTACAGTCCAGGCGGCGGCACCGACGTTGTCGGCCGGCTGGTGGCGAGGCATCTGGAAGAAATGTGGGGCCAGTCGGTCATCATAGACAACCGCACCGGCGGCAGCGGTTCGGTCGGCGCCGCCATCGTCGCGCGCGCCACGCCCGACGGACACACCATGGTTCTCGCCGTGTCGGGTATCGCGATCAACGCTCATCTCCTGAAGCTGCCCTACGACACCGCGACGGCGTTCGCACCGGTCACGGCAGCGTCCTATCCCGTCGCCACCTTGCTCGCGTCGCCGAGCTTGCCGGCGAACGATCTCAGGGAGTTGGTCGAGCTGGTCAAGAAGGAGGGCCCCGACAAGCGCACCTTCGCCAGCCCCGATCCGGGCAGCCGCCTGATCGCCGAGCGCATCTTCGACAAGGCCGGGATCAAGCTTTTGCACGTACCCTACAAGGGCGCCGCCTCGTTCGTTGGCGACATCTCCGCCGGCCGCGTCGATACCGGCTTGGCGAGCGTCACCTCGGGCCTGTCCCTGATCAACGCCGGAAAACTCAAGTCGCTCGGCATCATGGGCGTCCAGCGCATTCCCGCGCTGCCCAACGTCGCGACCTTCAAGGAGCAAGGCTTCCAGGGACTCGACGAGAATTCCTGGGCGGGACTGTTCGCGCCGGCAGGAACGCCCCCGGAAGTGGTGTCGGCCATCCAGCAGGACATTGCCA
>CAZHQA010000221.1:1183-9163 GCA_964533955.1 uncultured Reyranella sp.
CTGGCGAGGCCGGACGTCAAGGCCAAGCTGGTCGAGTTGGGCTCCATTGCGGGGGGCGACACGCCCCAGGCCTTCAACGAGCGCTTCCAGCGCGACATCAGGGAATCGGGCGACACGATCCGCCGGCTCGGCATCACGGCCGACTGAAGAGGCATACGATTGGAAAGGATGTCCCCCGCCGCCTGGACCGTTGCCGACGTCGAGCGCAACAGGAACTGGATCTACCCGCTGTCGGCGGGCGAGGCTGCCGAACTGATCGGCGCCGTGCGCGCGGCCGCGCGGAACTCCGGTCCGGTCGACAAGCCGATCCTCGACTGGCGCCGCGATGACTTCGCGTTTGACGCGGCAATACCGACCCTGGCGGCGGCGTTTCGCGAAGTCCGCGACGGCCGTGGCATGGCGCTGGTCAAGAACCTGCCCCGCGAGGGCGTGACTCCCGCCGAATTCAGGCTGATGAGCTGGGCCATCGGCCTGCATTTCGGCGTTGCCCGACCGCAGAACCGCGCCAGCGACTACATCACGGAAGTGAAGGACGCGGGCATGGCCTATCGCAGCCCGACCGGCCGTGGCTACAACTCCAAGGCCGAGCTCGACTTCCATGTCGACAGCTCCGACGTGGTGCTGCTCTCCTGCTACAATCAGGCGCCGGTGGGCGGCATGAGCATGTGCTCGAGCGCCGCCACTGCCTTCGCCGCGGTGACGGCCGAGCGGCCCGACTATTCCCGGGCGCTCACCACCGATTACGCGTTCAGCCGCAACGGCGAGGAGTCGGCGGACGAGGAGCCGTGGTACGCCGTGCCTGTCTGCACGACGCGTGACGGCCGTGTCTTCTGCAAGTGGAACCGCAACCGTATCCAGAATGCGCAAAAGCTCGACGGCGTGCCGCAACTCAGCCGTCTGCAGCGCGACGCGATGGAGTATTTCGACGCCGTCCTGCGCCGGCCGGAGAACATGTTCTGCATGTATCTCGAGCCCGGCGACCTCCAGATCCTGTGCAACCACACAATGCTGCACTCACGCACCACCTTCGAGGATCATGCCGAGGCGGACAAGAAGCGCACGCTTTATCGGCTGTGGCTTGCCTGCCCCGACTCGCGGCGCCTGCCCGACAGCTGGTCAGTCTTCTACGGGACGGCCGAGCCGGGTACGGTGCGCGGAGGCATGAAGGGCCACCAGTACAACGACGTTCGCCGCAACTTCGATGCCCGCCAGGCCAAGGCCATGGGCATGAAAGCCGCTGAGGGAGAATGACCATGTCCAAAGGCAAGATCTTCCGGGATGCCCTGAAGCGCGGAATGGTGACCGCACCGGGCTGCTTCGACTGCATCACCGCGCGCTCGATCGAGCGTGCGGGCTTCGATGCGGTCTACATGACCGGGGCCGGCACCGCCGCCAGCCTGGGCTATCCGGACTATGGCCTCGTCACCATGACGGAGATGGCCGACAACGCCGGCCGCATCGCCGCGGCGATCAAGCTGCCGGTCATCGCCGACGCCGACACCGGCTACGGCAACGAGCTCAACGCCATCCGGACCGTGCGCGAGTACGAGAAGCGAGGCGTCGCCGGCATCCACATCGAGGACCAGGGCTTCCCCAAGAAGTGTGGCCACCTCGAGGACAAGACGATCGCGCCGCTCGAGGACTATGTCGCCAAGATCCGCGCCGCTGTGAGCGCCAAGGTCGACAAGAACTTTCTGATCATCGCCCGCACCGATTCGCGCGCGGTGCTGGGATTCGAGGAGGCGATCCGCCGCGCCAATGCCGCGATCGCAGCCGGCGCCGACATGGCCTTTGTCGAGGCGCCGCAGAGCCTCGAGGAGACCGCCGCGGTGCCTAAGCTGGTGAAGGGCCCGTGCATGCTGAACATGGTGTGGAGGGGCAAGACGCCGGATCTCTCCATCGAAGAGGCGACCAAGCTCAACTACGCCTTCATGATCATGCCGGGCGTGCTGATGCGCACCGTCGTCGGTGCCTGCGACGCCGCGCTGGCCGAGCTCAAGGGCAAGGGCCGTCACCCCGTGCCGCAGTCCGACATCACGCCGCAACAGGGCTTCAACCTGAGTGGCGCCGCCGAATGGGACCGCTACCGCACCCAGTTCCGTACCGACGCCACCAAGCAGGCCGCGGAGTAGTCGCTGGCGACGGACTGAGCCTGCTAGAAGAGCTTGCCGCCGTCCGGCACCTGCTTGTCCGGCACAATCAGCACTACCGCGCCGTCGCCATCGGGGAAGCCCAGGGTCAGGACCTCGGACATGAACTTGCCGATCTGGCGCGGCGGGAAGTTGACCACGGCGGCGACCTGGCGGCCGACCAGGCTCTCGGGCGTGTAGTGGATCGTGAGCTGGGCCGACGACTTCTTGATGCCGACCTCCGGCCCGAAGTCGATCTCCAATACGATCGCGGGCTTGCGCGCGCCGTCGAGCGGCCGGGCGGCACGCACCGTGCCGACGCGGATGTCGACCTTTGCGAAGTCGTCATAGATAATCGTCATGGGGACAGCCTACAGGCAAAAGAAAAGGGCCGCTCCCTTTCGGGAGCGGCCCTCTTGCGCAGACAGCGTCTGGATTACTTCTTGGCGATCGCAGCCTTGACCTCGTCGCTCAGCTCCGACACGCGCCCGCTCAGCGTCGCGAGAGCCTCGGCCTGACCCTTGCTGTAGAGCTCGGCGAGCTCCTTCGCGTTGGCCATGGCGAGCTCGTAGCTCTTCTTGGCGAAGTCGATCTGCTTGGCGGCCTTTTCCTCGACGGTGGCGGCAGCCAGCACTTCACTGCCGTGCTTGGAGAAATCCTCCATGGCGGCGCGGAACATGTCGCCCTGACGCTGGGCGATCGACTTGATCGACTCGACCGCGGCCGTCGAAGCGGTGGTGAAAGCGGCAAAGTTCTTGCGGCTGGTCTCGACGATGCTCTCGACCGGAACGACCGGGAACTTGAACTCGCCGGCGAACTTGCTGATGTCGAAGTCGGCGAACGGATTCTTGAAGGCGCCATTGGCGTACATGGAAAAATCTCCTGAGGTAACGGGTGGATTGAAACTCGGGTGTCCCGCTTTTGCTGCGGTGCACAACGGCGCCTAATTTATGTATGCGCTGCAACAAGTCAAGAGACAATCTTGTGCACTGCACAAAATATTCACGCTGCGCGCGAAACTGTAGATCTTTCAAGGAGTTGCGCCCATCTTTCGGCCGTTTTCAGCCGTCCATCGAGGGCCGCCATGGTCTTGGAAAGGTCGGGCGTCTCGTCCCGGTCGAAGACCCGGGAGACCGCGTAGTCGATCGCCAGCAGCCCGTTTTGCCGCACTGCGCCAACGAGGCCATCGCTGGCGAGCGATGCCGCCTCCAGCATGGCCGCCATCGAACGCCTCAAGGCGGGACCGAGCTCGAGGGCGAGCAGCGGATCGCGGGTAGCCGCCCGGCGGATGGCGGCGAGTGCGACCCGGTGCGCCCGCAGCGCGTCGTAGCGGCGCATCAGCACGTCGAACAACCGGTCGCGCGCGGTTTCCTCAGGATCGCTCTGCTGCGGTACCCCCGCCAGCACCTCGCCATCGATCTTCGCCAGGAAGGCAGAGATGAGCGCCACCTTGTCGGGATACGCCCGATAGAGCTCCGCCACACCCAGCCCTGCCGTTTCAGCCACCTCGCGCAGCGCCACCGGGGCGTAGCCCTTCTCGCCGACCAGTCGGAGAAAGGCATCGAGCGCCCTGTCATTGACGGACCTGTCGGAGGTCTCGCTCATCCCGCGAGCTCCCTCGAGCGCCGCGAGGCCGCCGCGAGGGCCTTATCGAACACCGGCTGGATGCCATCGGCCGCCATGAGGACCTTGAGCGCCTCGGCCGTCGTGCCGCCGGGGCTGGTAACGTTGACGCGCAGTTGCTGGGCAGGCTCGCTCGACTGCTTGAGGAGCTCGCCGCTGCCGGCCACGGTGGCCCGGGCAAGCTGCATGGCCATCTCAGGCGCCAAGCCGAGCTTGGCGCCGGCTGCCGCCATCGCCTCGACCAGCAGAAAGACGTAAGCCGGCCCGCTGCCCGACAGAGCGGTCACCGGATCGAGCAGTGCCTCGTCCTCGACCCACAGCGCCTGGCCGACCGCTTCGAGCAGCTGCTGGCAGCGCTGCTTCTCTGCCGCCGATACACCCTTGGCGGCGCAGGCGACGGTGATGCCCTGGCGTACCGCTGCCGGCGTATTGGGCATGGACCGCACGACCTTGGCCGCGGCGCCGAGATGGCTGGCGAAATAATTCAGCGTCTTGCCGGCGGCAATCGACAGGAACACAGCCCCCCCTTCGGCGAAACGCCGGAGGTCGGGCAGCACGGCATCCATGGTCTGCGGCTTCACCGCCAGCACGACGATCTCGGGCGTTTCGGCGATCTCCGAGGTCGAACCGACCGAGCGCAGGCCCGGTTTCTTCGGCCGCAACGCCTCGACCGGTTCGGCGACGATGGCATCGGAGGCCGCCAGCCCGCGCGACAGCCAGCCGTCCAGCATGGCGCCGCCCATCTTGCCGCATCCGACCAGCAGCAGCTTGCCCATTTGCCCTCTCCTAGCGCCCCTTGAACCGCGCCGGCCGCTTCTCTCGGAAGGCGGCGGCGCCTTCCTTGCGGTCCTCGCTGGTGGCGATTTTCTCGAGCTTGTACCGCTCGGGCACGAAGATCTCGGCCGGCCCGCGCGGCAGCGTCTGGTTGGCGAAGTCGCGCAGGGTGCGGATGACCAGCGGCGCCGAGCTCGCGATGACCTTGGCCATGCGCCGAGCCTCCTGGCGCTCTTCGCCGAGCGGCACGACCTTGTTGACGAAGCCCACCTCATAGGCGCGCTTGGCTGGGATTTCCTCGCCCAGCAGCAGCAGCTCCATCGCGACCTTGTGCGGCATGCGCGAGACGATGCCCGGCATCAGCCCGCCGAACACGCCGACCTTGGCTTCCGGATACATGAACTTGGTGGTGTCGGCCGAAACCATGAGATCGCAAGTCATGACCAGGCAGATGCCGCCGCCGATCACCCAGCCCTGGGTCGCCGCCACGACGGGCTTGGTGAGCTTGTACGAGACGTCGGGCACCGCTTTCCACATCGCAGCCGGCGGGTCCTTGAGGTCGGCGCCGACGCAGAAGGCCGGGCCGTCGGCCTGCAGGACGGCGACCTGGTCGTCGCCATGCTCGAAGGCGCGATAGGCCTCGTACAGGCCGTCGCACAATTCCTGGGTGAGCGCGTTGCGCTTCTCGGCGCGCGCCATCGTTATGGTGGTGATGCCTTCGCTCGATTCGACTTTGACCAGACCCACGAGACGTCCTCCGCGTTCTTGTCGGGATGCTATCAGCCGCCCATACTTGCCGCATCAAAAGAGGGCCGCATCAGGAGTCCCAATCATGCAGACCCGCAATCCCTTCCTCGACGACCTCGCCAAGGTGGCCAACAGCGCCATGGGCGCCCTGACCGGCGTGAAGGACGAGGCGCAGGCGCGCTTCCGCGACCAGGTCGCCAAGATCCTGGACGGCATGGACATTCCGCGCCGCGACGAGTTCGAGGCGGTCAAGGCCATGGCCGCCAAGGCGCGCGAGGAGAACGAGGAGCTCAAGAAGCAGATCGCCGAGCTGCAGGCCCGCCTGCTCAATACAGGGCCATGAGCGCGCGCCCAGGGCCGGCCACGCCGACGGATTGGCTGCCATCGTGAAAGATGATTCATGCGTGTAGGCGTTGAGGTCGGCGGCACGTTCACGGATCTGGTGGCAGTCGAAGGCGGTCGGGTCGTCGTCACCAAGGTGCCGAGCACGCCACGCTCGCCCGACATCGGCGCGTTCGAGGCGCTGACGGCGTCGGGCATCGACCTCAGCCGCATCGAGGATCTCGGCCACGGCTCGACCGTCGCCACCAACGCCGTGCTCGAGCGCAAGGGCGCCACCGTCGCCTTCGTTGCCACCGCGGGCTTTCGCGACCTCCTGTTCATGCAGCGCCATGACCGGCGCAACATCTACGACCTGTTCTACGCCAAGCCCGCCCCGCCGGTGCGCCGCAAGGACTGCTTCGAGGCCAGCGAACGGCTGCGGGCAGACGGCTCGATCGAAACTCCGCTCGACGAGGCCAGGGTCCACGGCGAACTGATTCCGGCGCTGAAGGCGGGCGGCTACCGCGCCGTCGCGGTGTGCCTGCTCAACGCCTACGCCAACCCGGCACACGAGCAACGCCTGGCCCAACTGATCACCGAGGCGCTGCCGGGCGTGCTGGTGACCTGCAGCCACCAGGTGGCGCGCGAGTTCCGCGAGTTCGAACGCGCCTCGACCACGCTGCTGTCGGCCTACGTCCAACCGGTGATCGACGGCTACCTGCACCGCTTCGAGAGCAGGCTGGCGGGTGCCGGCTTCAAGGGCCGCTTCACCGTCATGCAGAGCAACGGCGGGCGATTGCCGGCCGAGGCGATGCGGGCCAGCGCCATCACCGCGCTCTATTCGGGCCCCGCGGCGGGCGTCGTCGGCGCCACGCGCCAGGCGGCGCGCTCGGGCTTCAAGGACCTGATCACCTTCGACATGGGCGGCACGTCGACCGACGTCTGTCTGGTCCAGGACGGCCGCCCCTCGCTCGCCTCGGAAAGCGAGATCGACGGCCTGCCGATCCGCACGCCCGTCCTCGACATCGTCTCGGTCGGCGCGGGCGGCGGCTCGATCGCCTGGGTCGACGACGGCGGCATGCTGCGCGTCGGACCGCGCAGCGCCGGCGCCGATCCGGGTCCGGCCTGCTACGGCAAGGGCGGTGCGGAACCCGCCATCACCGACGCCCATATCGTCATCGGCACCATCCGCCCCGGCGCCTTCCTGGGCGGGCGCATGAAGCTCGACGGCACGGCTGCCCGCCGGGTCTTCGCGCCGCTCGCCGAGCGCTTCACCCTCGGCATCGAGCAGGCCGCCGCCTCGGCATTGCAGCTGGCCGACGCCAACATCGTGCGCGCCATCCAGCTCGTCTCGACCGAGCGCGGGCGCGATCCGCGCGACTACGCGCTGGTGCCGTTCGGCGGCGCGGGCCCGCTCCACGCCGCGCGCATCGCCGAGGAACTCGGCATCTCGACCATCGTCGTGCCGCCCAATGCCGGCGTGATCTCGGCCTACGGGCTGGTCGCGTCGGACTACACCAAGTTCGACGCGGTCACGCGCAAGATGAAGCTCGACGAGGCGGCTGCGACGGAAGCGGCCAATACCTTCGCCGAAATGCGCGGCCGGCTCGCCCGGCAATTCGCCGACATGAAGCTGCCCGGCGAGCTGGTCTATACGCACACGCTCGACATGCGCTTCGTCGGCCAGGCCTTCGAGGTCGGCGTCGAAATAGCGGCCGACCGCCTGGAGTCGATGGACGCGCGCTCCATCTCCGGGCTGTTCGCCGACGCTCATCACCGCACCTTCATGCATGGCGCCACGCTCGACCGGCCGGTCGAGATCGTCACCCTGCGCGTCGGCGCCACCTTGCCGATCGGCACGCCGCCCCGGCTCGATCGCGAGACGGCGCCGGCCGGCCCGGCCGAGAAGACCAAGGTGTTCCACGGCGAGGCCTGGCTCGATTGCGCGCGCCATGCCGCCGAGGCCCTGACGGCCGGCCAGCAGATCGACGGGCCCGCCGTCATCGAAGGCTACACCGCCACGACCTGGGTGCCACCCGGCTGGACAGCCGCGCTCGATGCGGCCGACAATCTCATCCTGCGGAGATCCTGATGACCGTCAGCCTCAATCCCCTCGACTATGCCGTCATCAGCCAGGCGCTGATCGCGGCCGCGCGCGAGATGGGCGTGAAGCTGATCCGATCGGCCTATTCGACCATCCTGCGCGAGGCGCGCGACGGTTCGGCCGGCCTGATGGATTGCCACGGCAACACGGTGGCGCAGGCCGAGCTCATTCCCATGCAGCTCGGTCCGATCGGCGAGACGCTGCGCGCCTGCCTCAGGCGCCATCCCGTCGAGACGCTGAAGGAAGGCGACTTCCTGATCAACAACGACCCGTTCGAGGGCG
>CAZHQA010000222.1:0-9104 GCA_964533955.1 uncultured Reyranella sp.
GCCTACGAGTCGGGCGCCATGCAGGCGTTCCGCACCCGGCTGTTCACCCGCATCGTGCCGATCCTCAAGGAGATCGGCCTGTTCGGGCCCAAGGTGCAGAAGGCGCTGGGCGACATGGGCGTGATGGAATTCGCCAAGATCGACGTCGAGAAGCTCCTGGGCAACGACCTCAAGGTCGCCGAGGACTTCGACGCCAAGAAGTTCGTCGAGAAGGCCATCGCCGCCGAATAGCTCGCGCGCGGCATCACGGAGAAGGGGGCCCGAAGGCCCCCTTTTTCATGCCCGGTAGAAGGGTTTGTCGCCCTTGATCGTCACCCGATGGCCGTGCCGCACCTGCGGATGATAGTCGAAGGTCGCGCGGTGGAGCGCGCAGCGATTGTCCCAGAAGGCGACCGAATTGGCGGCCCAGCGAAAGCGGCACTGGAACTCCGGCGTCTCGCTGTGGCGCACCAGCAGGTCGAGCAGCGCGTCGCTCTCGTGCTTCCTGAGTTCCATGATGCGCGTGGTGAAGCCGCGGTTGACAAACAGCGCCTTGCGGCCGGTCACCGGGTGGGTGCGCACCACGGGATGCACCGCC
The DNA here is from genome assembly GCA_964533955.1 of uncultured Reyranella sp. Classification (GTDB taxonomy): domain Bacteria; phylum Pseudomonadota; class Alphaproteobacteria; order Reyranellales; family Reyranellaceae; genus Reyranella. The sequence goes on from CAZHQA010000222.1 coordinate 578, forward strand.
TCGGGGAAGGTCTTGTCGTTCCGGCCATAGGCGCCCTTCGAGAAGACGTGCGCGCTGGTATGCAGCGCGGTCAGTCCCCCGCACAGCCGCTTCAGCGGCTCCGACAGTGTCTCGTAGGCGAGATGCATGTTGGCGAAGGCGGTGTCGCCGCCGGTCTCGGGCGAGCGGTGCAGGTAGAGGATCGAGCCCATCGGCGGCTCGGCGTTGCACGACAGGTCCGAATGCCAGACCTCGCCGGTCGCGGTCGTGGTGGTTTCATCGGCATGCACGACGCGAATTTCGGGATGGCCCTCGACCTCGGCCCTGGCAGCCGGATGGACAAGCAGCTCGCCGAACAGCCGGCCCAGCGCCTTGTGCTGCTCGACCGACAGTCTCTGGTCGCGGAAGAAGATCACCTGGTGAGCCATCAGCGCGTCATGCAGCGCGCTGGCCCCGGCGTTGGACAGGCAGGCGAGATCGACGCCGGAAATCTCCGCGCCAATGGCGGGCGTGAGCTTCGCGATCGACAGGGTCATTTGCAGGTCTCCACCTGGGGCGGCGCACCGATCACCGTCGCCACCTTGGAGATATCAAGACAGCGCCCGCCGATCCAGCCGCGCTCCTGCACGAACAGGGCGAAGCGCGAGAAGGTGGCCGCCTGCTCGGCGGGCGTCGGGCGGTTGCGCGCCAGCAGCCACGCCAGGGCATAGATGTTGGACGCCGCGAAATCGGCCGCCGCCACATCGAGGTCCTTGTTCCAGAGCGCGGCGTTCTTTGCGGCCGCCCCGGTCGGATCGGCGAGGCCCGCCAGCCAGGCATGAGCGCTGCTGGCCAGTGCATAGGGTCCGCCCTGCTGGAGCTTGAGGTTCCGGACCTGCTGCGCCACCGCGAGGTAGCCCTGACCCTCGATGGTGCTGCCGGCGCAGCCGGGCTGGCGGCACAGCAGGGTGAACGTGAGGTATTCGGCCAGCGTGTTCTCGATGTTGCCGTTGTTGTGCTGACGCCACGCCCGCGCGAGCTGCATGCCCTGGCTGAGCTCGTTGCCGGTCCATGGCTTGGCGGCCTGCGGCGTGTCGCGCTCGAGTTCGCCGATCAACGCCTGCGCCGCCGCCTGCCACTCGGCCGGCGCTTGGGCCAGCGCCGGGACCTGGGCCCCGGCCACGGCAGCCAGGAAAAGTAGAGCGGCGATGAGGGGTCTCATCAGTACCTGCGGGCGCGTCGGCGATCGCGGCGGCTGTCGTACTGGACGAGATCGTCGGCGCGCAGTTCCGTGGCATCGCGCGGCATCAGGCGCCTGGCCTGCGCCGCCGTGATCAGCTTGTAGTGGCGCACGTCGCACAGCGCGGCGCCGACCTCCCAGCAATCGTCGGCGTTGGTCACCCACATCCCGATGGGCCAGCGCCGCAGGTCGACCGGCACGGAATAGGTGCGCAGCGATTTGCGCTGCTTGTTGGTGTATTCGTGGAAGTACGACATCGCGAGTTCGCGCAGGGTTCGATAGACCGGATCGCGCCAGCGCAACCACACGTGATTGCTCTTGGAGATGGCGCCCCAGCAGCCGCCCTGCCTGAAGAGTGCGATCACGTGATCCGAATCGCCCTTGGCGGTCAAATCCATGATCAGGGGCGGGCGGCCCTGCAGCCACAGCGCGCAGGCCGCGGTGAACGCCGCCTCGATGCAATGCGCCTGGCGATGCTTGAGCACCCCGCGCACCGAGCGCAGCGTGTCGCCCTCGAACTCGAAGTTGGCATGAAGGCCGACCACGAACTCCTGGATTTCGGCCGGCGTCTTGAGCGCACGCAGCACCGCGCCTTCGCTGGCGGTCAGTCCGAGGTCGGCAGGCTTTGGATGGTCGGACCGCACTTTCACGTGCAGGTGGCCTTTCGGGTTGGTGGAGCTGAGGGGGATCGAACCCCTGACCTCCTCATTGCGAACGAGGCGCTCTCCCAGCTGAGCTACAGCCCCCACTTCCCGAGGTGACCGCGCGGATAATGCCTGCCGAGCCACCTGTCAAGCAAACCGCCTCCCCAGCGTGAGGCAGGGATGGTAGCCTGCTTCTTCATTTTCCGATGGAGACTGGCAGCGTGGCAAACGGCAAGACGGTGGTGCAGACCGACAGCGCACCCAAGGCGCTCGGCCCCTATTCGCAAGCCATCGTGGCGGGCGGCATGGTCTATTGCGCCGGCCAGATTGGGCTCGATGCGGCGAGCGGCAATATCGTTTCAGGCGGCGTCGCCGAGCAGACTCACCAGGTGCTGAAGAATCTGCGTGCCGTGCTGAAGGCCGCCGGCAGCGACCTCGACCGCGCCGTCAAGACCACGGTGTTCATCAAGAACATGAACGACTTCGGCGCCATGAACGAGGTTTACGGCCGGCCCGAGTATTTCGGCAGCGCCGCGCCGGCGCGCTCGACCGTCGAGGTGGCACGCCTGCCACGCGATGTGCTGGTCGAGATCGAAGTCGTGGCGCTCGCCTGAGATGGGGCCTGACATCGGCGCTTGGTTGCTGAGCTGGGCGGTCGGGCTGGGCACGGCCGTCCTGCTGGTCATTGTCCTCGTCCATCTGCTGGTGTCGCTGCTGCTGATCATCCCGAGCTGGCGGATCCTCACGCGCGCCGGCTATTCGGGCGCGCTGTCGCTGTTCCACCTGGTGCCGTTGATCGGATCCTTCATCGTCATGGCCATCCTGGCATTCGGCGACTGGCCGGCGGGCGAAGCCCGTCACGGTGACGGGGGGCGGCGCTGATGGCCGAACTCACCGCATTGGCCGGACTGTTTGGGCTCAGCAGCGCCTTCGCGCTCGTGGGTGCCGTGCTGGCGGGCTGGATGGCCTGGCGCATCGTCGAGAAGGCAGGCCTGCCGGGCTGGGCGGGCTTGGGCGCAATCCTCCTCACCTTGACCGGCATCGGCTCGGTCGTGCCGCTGGTGCTGCTCTGGGTGTTCGCCTTCATGCGCTGGCCGCGCGATGAGGAGACGCCGGCCGGCGCACCGCGCGCGCTGGCGGCGCCGCTCAAGGCCCTGGCCGATCGGCGCGGCTGGCGGCTCGAGGGCGGCGGCGTCGCCCTGTCGTTCGACGAAAGCGCGCCCAGCTATCGCCTGACCGGCGGCCCGGCCGAGCAACCGACCGATCTCGTGGTGCCCGATGCCTCGGTCGGTCGCCCGCATGCACGCCTGCTGACCGCGGCAAACCGGCTCGGCCTCGAAGATCTCGGCAGCCCCGGCGGCACCTATATCGACGGCGCGCGGCTGCTGCCCGAGCACGGGCCGCGCGACATCTCTGCCGTGCGTTCGATCCGGCTGGGCAGCGTGGAACTTGCACTTTCTCGCACCTAAATGGGCTTTGACCTGCAACCGCCGTTGAGTAGGGTGCGCCCGGCCGGCCACTTGCCGGTGGCGGAGGGCTGAAGGCCGATGGTCTCGCTGTTGATCCTCATCGACAAGGTTATCGACATCTACACCTGGATCGTGATCGCGAGCGCCATCGCGAGCTGGCTGGTGGCGTTCGGCGTGGTCAATACGCGCAACCAGTTCATCCGTTGGGTGGTGGATTTCCTCTATCGCATCACCGAGCCGGCTCTGCGGCCGATCCGGCGTGTGCTGCCCAATCTGGGCGGCGTCGACATCTCGCCGGTGATCCTGCTGCTCGGCCTGTTCTTCCTGCGCAGCCTGTTGTGGGAATACTGGCCGCGTTGAACGATCCGACTTTTCTGCGACGCAACGTGAATGGCGTGACGGTGGACGTGCGTGTGCACCCGCGGGCCCGGCGCCGCGCGCTCGAGGCGGCCGCCGGCGCGCTCAAGGCGTCGGTGACCGCGCCGCCGGAGGACGGCCGGGCGAACGACGCCGTGATCGCCCTGTTGGCGCAGCAGTGGCGGCTGCCGAAGTCGGCTTTCGCCGTCATCAAGGGAGCCGCGGCGCGCGACAAGACTCTGAGCGTGCGCGGCGAGCCGGCAGGCCTCGCGAGCCGCATTGGCGAATGGCTGCAGGCCCATGGCTGAGGCGAAGCTGATCGACGGCAAGGCCTGCGCGCTCGGCCTGCGCCAGCGCGTCGCCGGCGGCGTCGCCGAGCTGGTCGCCGCCACGGGGCTGCGGCCGGGGCTCGCCACCGTGCTGGTCGGCGAGGATGCGGCGAGCCAGGTCTATGTGAAGAGCAAGGGCCGCGTCGCCGCCGAGCTCGGCATGGCGAGCTTCGATCATCGCCTGCCGGCCGACACCAGCGAGAGCGAGCTGCTGGCCCTGATCGCCTCGCTCAACGTCGATCCCGCCATCCACGGCATCCTGGTGCAGCTGCCGCTGCCCGCGCACATCGACACCGCCCACGTGCTGCTGGCGATCGATCCCGACAAGGACGTCGACGGCTTCCATCCGATCAATGTCGGCCGCCTGGGTTCGATCGCGGCGGGCCATCCGCTCGACTTCCCGGTGCCCTGCACGCCGCTGGGCTGCTCGATGCTGCTGGCCGAGGCGCTGGGCGCGCTCGGTGGGCTCAATGCCGTCGTGATCGGCCGCTCGACCCTGGTCGGTCGTCCGGTGGCGCAGCTGCTGCTGCGCGCCGATTGCACGGTGACCATCGCCCATTCGCGCACGCGCGATTTGCCGGCGCTCTGCCGCACGGCCGACATCGCGGTGGTGGCGATCGGCAAGCCCGAGTTCGTGCGCGGCGACTGGATCAAGCCGGGCGCCGCGGTGATCGATGTCGGCATCAACCGTCTGCCGGCAGACAACGGCAAAAGCCGGCTGGTCGGCGACGTGGCCTTCGATGAAGTCGCGGCAGTGGCGGGCCATCTGACGCCGGTGCCGGGCGGCGTCGGGCCCATGACGGTGGCCTGCCTGATGTACAACACCCTGCAGGAAGCCCGCCGCACCGCCAGCCTGCCCTTCAAGGCGATCTAGGCTTCATCGTCCGGACCGCGCGCATCCTGCGCGCTCATGAAGCATGCGCGAGCGAGACGCTCGCGGTCCGGAAGAATTAATTCTTCTGCATCCCGGCGACCAGAGCGGTCACGTTGTGACGCATCATCGCTTCGTAGGTCGGGGCGGGCCCATCGGGCCTGGAGAGCGCGTCGCTGTAGAGACGCGGGCCGACCGCGGCGCCGGAGTCGCGGGCGATCTCCTCGACCAGCGCCGGGTTGGTCATGTTCTCGATGAACAGCGCCTTGATCTTCTGCTCGCGCACCTGGCGGATCAGGTTGGCGATGTCGCGCGCCGTCGGCTCGCTGTCGGTGTTGTAGCCGCGCGGCGCGCTGAAGCTCACGCCATAGGCGCGCGCGAAGTAGCGAAACGAGTTGTGGCCGGTGATCGCCTTGCGCTGGCCTTCCGGCACGCGCGCGATCTCCTCGCGGATCCAGCGATCGAGCCCGGCCAGGCGCTGGTCATAGCGCTGGGCGCGCTCCCGATAGAACGCCGCATTGGCCGGATCGGCCGCCGCCAGCCCCTGGGCAATGGTGGCGGCGTAGCGGCGCGTGCAGGCGACGTCCTGCCAGCAATGCGGATCGCTCTCCTGCGCGGCTCCCGCCGATGCCACGATCCGACGGCCCTTGAAGCCGGCCGCCTCGGCCAGCCGGTCGATCCAGCCCTCGAAGCCCAGCCCGTTGCTCACCAGCACCTGTGCCGCCGCCAAGGTGCGCGCATCGGCCGGCCGCGGCTGATAGGTGTGGGCGTCGGCATCGGGGCCGACCAGCACGGCGACGTCGACCTTGTCGCCGCCGATGTTGGCCACCAGGTCGCCCAGGATCGAGAAGGTCGCCACGACCTTGAGCGGCGGCTCGGCCGATGCTGGAAGGCCGGCCAGCAGGAGGAAAAGGGCGGCGAGAAGGGCGCGCAGGGGCATCTGTTACTGTGTAACAGTCGGACCGCAAGCGCGCTACTGCCGCGCCCTCAGGTCATGAGCCGCGCCATCTGCGTGAGGCCAAGCGCGACGGACAGCAGATCCGAGTCGCCGGCCAGGCGAGCGGCCGGCGCCGCCCGCCCGATCGCGGTGCGCACGGCCGGCACGCGGCTCGATCCGCCGGTGAGAAAGATCGTGTCGATCGCGTCGGGACCGAGGCCTGCCGCCGCGATGCAATCGCGCGCCGTCCTGTGCAGCCGATCGACCCGGGCGTCGATCGCCCGGTCGAAGTCGCCGCGCGTCGGGGTGGCCGCGAGCCCCGGCTCGAGAAAGCTCAGGGGCAGAGCCGCGCAGTCCGCGGCGCTGAGCGCGATCTTGGCATCCTCCACGGCAAAAGCGATGCGATGGCCGAGCCGGTGGCGCACGACGGCGAGAAGGCGCGCCACCTTTTCGGGTTCGCAGGCCAGCGCGACCATCTCGGCCAGCTCGCGCTCGTTCCTGTGGGAGTAGGCGAAGTTGATCGTCGGCCAGGCGGCAAGCTCGTGGTAGGGCGCCTTCGGCATCGGCAGGTTCTTGTCGACGAGTCGGGTGCCGAGGCCGAGCAGCGGCATCACCGCGGCGAGGCTGAGCGCGCTGTCGAAGTCGGTGCCGCCCACCCGCACGCCGGCGCTCGCCAGCACGTCCCGGCGGCGATCGGTGCGCTCGCGATGCTGCGGACCGACCCGGATGACGGAGAAGTCGCTGGTGCCGCCGCCGATGTCGGCGATGAGCGCCAGTTCTTCGGTCTCAATCGTCTGTTCGTAGTGATGGGCCGCCGCGATCGGCTCGTAGACGAACGCGACGTCACGGAAGCCCACCCGCCGGGCGATCGCTTCGAGCACGTCCTGCGCCCGCGCGTCTGCCCGGTCGTCGTCGTCGACGAAGTGCACGGGCCGGCCGTGCACGACGGCCGTGATCTCCCGCCCGGCATGGGCCTCGGCCTTGTGTTTCAGATGCCGTACGAACATCTCGACGACTTCCCGGAGCGGCACCTTGCGGCCGCCCAGGCTGGTCTCCTCGTCGATCAGCGGGCCACCCAGGATCGACTTGAGCGCGCGCATCAGCCGGCCTTCGGTCTGCCCGACATAGGCCGCGATGGCTTCGTTGCCGAACAGCACCCGGCCTTTGGTTTCGTAGTCGAAGAACACTGCGCTCGGGATCAGGGTGCTGGCGGCCTCGACCGGCGCGAGCGCAACTGTCCTGTCGCGCGCGACGCCGATCGCCGAGTTCGACGTCCCGAAATCCAGTCCGCACGCAATCATCGCTGCCCCCTTCGGACGCGCCCCAAGGACGCGAAGGGGATCTCATCTATGGCGATACGGCGGAGCTTGCCAGACTGTTTCTTTTCGCTTAATCTGACTTCAACAGAGGGCTGCCCGGATCGGGCGGCCCTTTTTGTTGGCATGCCCGGCGATCACAGAGTCCGGGCGAGCGCCGCCATCTGGTCGGTGGCGATGCCCCAGCCCTGGTGGAAGCCCATCTTCTCGTGGGTCTCGCAATCCTCCCTCGTCCAGTGAAGCACGCGCGCCGTGTAGCGTGTCTTGCCCTCTTCGTTGTCGAAAGTCAGCACGCCGGTGAAGAACGGCTTGGCCGACGGCTCCCAGGCGCGGGTGTAGGCGTCGGTGAAGACCAGGCGCTCGTTCCGGACCACCTCGAGATAGACGCCGCGATTGGGCATCTCCTGGCCATCCGGACCCTTCATCAAGACATAGCTCGCGCCGCCCGGCCGCACGTCGGTCTCGGCATGCACGGTCTGCCACGGCGGCGGCGTGAACCACTGCACGATCAGCTTCGGTTCGGTCCAGCATCGCCACAGCTTCTCCCGCGGCACGTCGATCAGGCGCGTCAGCACCAGTTCGCGATCACCGGTCGTCGACATGAATGGGCTCCTCTCTACACTTAACCATATGGTTAAGTTACCATCTGGTGCCTGTCAATCCTGCCGGCTGCGCGTCACTCCAGGACGCTTCTTTCAGGGAGCCAATCAACCGCCGCCGAGGTCGATCCAGCGCGGCTCGTGGCCGGTCGCCGCGAAGAAGCGCAGCAGGTCGGACAGCGTGATCGCCGAGGTCATGGTGTTGGTGAGCGGATGGGCATTGATCGGCCCGTCGATCTTCAAGCCTTCGTCGAGCACCAGCCTTACCTTGTGCGCGGTATCGTTGATCACTGCGAAAGGCGTGACCGAGCCCGGCTCGACTCCGAGATACCGGCCGAGCCGCTCGGGGCTGCCGAACGACAGCCGGCCAGCGCCCAGCGTCTCGCCCAGGCGCTTGAGGTCGATGACGCGGTCCTCGAGCGCCACCACCAGCCACATCTCCTCCTTCTTGTTGCGCAGGAACAGGTTCTTGATGTGATGGCCGGGCAGCACGCCGCGATGGGCCTTGGCCTCCTCGACGGTGAACACCGGCGCGTGCCCGACCGTGGTAGGGGCGATGCCAAGCTCGGCCAGCCGGTCGAAGAGTTGTTGCGGGCTGAGCATCGGGTCATGGTCCTATTTGCAGGCAGCGGCACGCGGCTTTAGCCGATCATCCGGCCGGCAAACAAGCCGGGGGCAGGCTTGCCAAAGCGGTCGAAACCCCCTATCAACACCGCCTTCCGGCCCCTACCCGGCCGGTTCGGAGCGCGGGCGTAGCTCAGGGGTAGAGCACGACCTTGCCAAGGTCGGGGTCGAGGGTTCGAATCC
>CAZHQA010000223.1:0-9102 GCA_964533955.1 uncultured Reyranella sp.
TACGCCACGCTCTACGGCGACATGTGCGGCGGCTACAACGTGCTGAAGGACGTCTACAAGACCACGGTCTTCGAGCTCTGCCGGTGGCGCAACGGCCATGTGCCGGCGGGCGGGATGGGAGCGCCGGGCCCGGTGATCCCGGAGCGGATCATCAGCAAGCCGCCCTCGGCGGAGCTGAGACCCGACCAGAAGGATTCCGACGCGCTGCCGCCCTATCCCGAGCTCGATGCGATCCTGAAGGGCCTGATCGAGCGCGATCTCGGCGCCGAGGAACTCGCCGCCCAGGGACATGATCTGGCAACCGTCAACCGGGTCTGGCGTTTGCTGGAGGCGGCCGAGTACAAGCGCCGCCAGGCGCCGCCCGGTGTCAAGATCACGTCGCGTCTCATCAGCAAGGAGCGTCGCGATCCCGGCGTCAACGGATTCCGTGGCTGACGCCGGCGACCGGCTGCATCTGCGCGGCCTGTTCAAGAGGCTCGGCCCAGGCGTCATCACCGGAGCCGCGGACGATGACCCGAGCGGCATCGCGACCTATTCGCAGGCGGGTGCGCAGGCCGGAGTCGGCCTGCTTTGGACGGTGGTGCTCACCTGGCCGATGATGGTCGCGGTGCAGTCGGTTTGCGCCCGTGTCGGTCGCGTCACCGGCCACGGCCTGGCGGCCAATATGATGCGGGTGTTTCCGCGGCCGGTCGTTCTGATCCTGGTCGGCCTGCTGATGGTCGCCAACACGATCAACATCGGCGCCGACCTGGCGGCGATGGGCGCAGCGGCGCAGCTCGTCGTCGGCGGCTGGCAGTATCTCTTCACGCTGCTGTTCGCGGCGGTGTCGCTGATCGCCATCGTGTTCGTGCCGTATCACCGCTATGTCGGCGTGCTCAAATGGCTGACCTTTTCGCTGCTGGCCTATGTCGGCGTGGTATTCACCGTGCACATCGACTGGCGCGCGGTCGCCGTCGGCGCGGTCGTGCCGCGCTTCGCCTTCGACGGACAGACGCTCACCATCATCGTCGCGCTGTTCGGCACCACGATCAGTCCCTACCTCTTCTTCTGGCAGAGCTCGCAGGAGGTCGAGGACGAGGAGGCCGATCCCGAAGCTGGACCGCTCAAGCAGCATCCCAGGCAGGCACGGCGCGAGCTGTATCGCATCGAGTGGGAAACCTGGGTCGGGATGGCCATCTCCAACCTCATCGCCTTCTTCATCATGCTGACCACGGCGGTGACACTGAATGCGAACGGCCAGACCGACATCCAGACCTCGGCCCAGGCGGCGGCGGCGCTGAAGCCGATCGCCGGCGACTGGGCCTTCGCGATGTTCAGCCTCGGCATCATCGGAACCGGGCTGCTCGCGGTGCCGGTGCTGGCGGGTTCGGCGGCCTATGCGGTGGCCGAGGCCGAGGGCTGGCGGGTCGGGCTCGAACGCGCGCCCGGTGAGGCCCGCGGCTTCTACGCCGTGATCACCCTTTCCATCCTGTTGGGGTTCGCCGTCGATCTCATCGGGCTCGATCCGATCAAGGCTCTGATCTGGAGTGCGGTGCTGAATGGCGTCATCACGGTGCCGATCATGGCGGCGACGATGATCGTGGCATCGCGGCGCAAGCTCATGGGCATCTTCGTGGCGACGCGCGCCCAGAAGATCGGTGGCTGGCTGACCACGGCGATGATGGCGGTCGCGTCGGCCGGCATGTTCATCCTGATGTGACGGCGCTACACTCGCCGGCATGACGACATCGTGGCTCGGGCGGAGGAGCCTGCTGATGGCGGCCGGTGCGGCCGCGCTGCCGCGCGCGGCGGCTGGCCAGCCGGCACCGCCGCCGCTCATCCCGCGCCGAGCGCTGTTCGACGCACCGCGGCGCAGCGGGGCGACCATCAGCCCGGACGGGACGAAGCTTGTCTTCCTGGCCCCGGTCGAGGGCGTACAGAACGTTTGGCTGGCGCCGCTCGGCGATGTCGATGCGGCGCGGCCGCTCACCCGGATTGCCGACCGCGACGTCATGAACAAACTGGTCTGGCCGCACGACAACCGGCACGTCGTGTTCTTCCGCGAGCAGGGCGGCGACGAGAACTGGCAGGCCCATCGCATCGACGTCGAGTCGGGCGACGTCAAGGCCCTGACGCCGGGGCCGGGCGTGCGCTCCTACCTGCAGCAGCATTCGGCGCGCTTTCCGGGCGAGCTGCTGCTGTCGCACAACGGCCGCGACAAGCGCTTCTACGACGTTCATCGCGTCGACGTCGCCAGCGGCGAGAGCACGCTCCTGCAGCGCAACGACGACTACGCCTGGCTCTTCACCGATCCGCAGTTTCGCGTGCGCTACGGCATCCGCTATCGCGCCGATGGCGGCTTCGACATGATCCACTTGGAGGGGCCGGAGGCGGGCCGGCTGTTCCGCAGCTTCAGCGCCGAGGACGCCTTCACGACGGAGGCGATCGAGATCTCGGCCGACGGCAACACGCTCTATTGGCTTTACAGCCAGGGCCGCGACCGGTCGGAGCTGATGGCCCAGGACCTGGTGAGCGGCCGCGCCGACGTGCTTGCCTCCAGCGCCGAGGCCGATGTCGGCGCGCCGGTGCTCGATCCGGTGAGCTGCCGGCCGATCGCCGCGCCGATCGTCTACGAGCACCGCCGCTGGGCGGCGGTCGATCCGTCGGCGGTCCCGGATCTCGACATCATCACGTCGGCCGGCCGGGGCGAATTGGGCGGGTTCAGCCTGTCCGACGATCGCAGGACCTGGGTCGCCTTCGTCGAGCCGGGCGCCAGGCCCGGGCGCTACCTGCACTACGACCGGCCGTCCGGCACGGTCCGTCCGCTGTTCTCCACACGGCCCGACCTCGACGATGCGCCGCTGGTGCGGATGGAGCCGGTGATCGTGACGGCGCGCGACGGACTGAGGCTCGTCTGCTACCTGTCGCGGCCGCGCGATGCGGTGGCGGGCACGCCGGGCCCGATGGTGCTGCTGGTCCATGGCGGCCCGTGGGGCCGCGACATGCCGGGCTTCAACTCGACGCACCAGTGGCTGGCGAACCGCGGCTACGCGGTGCTGAGCGTCAACTTCCGCGGCTCGACGGGCTTCGGCAAGTCGTTCGTCAATGCCGGCAACCTCGAATGGGCCGGCCGCATGCACGCCGACCTGCTCGATGCCGTCGACTGGGCGGTGGGCGAGCGGATCGCCGCGCCCTCGCGGGTGGCGATCTACGGCGCGAGCTACGGCGGCTACTCGGCACTGGTCGGCGCCACCTTCACGCCGAAGCGCTTTGCCTGTGCCGTCGACCTGTTCGGCATCTCCAATCTCGTGACCTTCGCCCAGGACATCCCGCCCTACTGGCGGACCTGGGAGCCGGTGCTGAAAACGCGCATGGGCGACGTCTCGACCGAGGAGGGCCGCAAGTTCCTCGCCAGCCGCTCGCCGATCACCTACGCCGATCGCATCGTGCGGCCGCTGCTGATCGGCCAGGGCGGCAACGACGTGCGGGTGACCGCCGCCGAATCGGAGCAGATCGTGGCGGCGATGCAGAAGCGCAACATCCCGGTGACCTACGTGTTCTACAAGGACGAGGGCCACGGCTTCCGCCGCGCCGCCAACCGGGCCTCGTGGTCGGCCGTCGTCGAGACCTTCTTGGCGCAGCATCTCGGCGGCCGGGCCGAGCCGGTCGGCGGCGACTTCGCGGACTCGACCATCGAGTTCCGCGCCGGCCGCGACCTCGTGAAGAGCCTCGGTTAGATTGTTCGGCCGATCAGTCCGTGACCGCCGGCATCACGACCCGCGTCAGGATGCCGAACGGAATGATGCTCTGCAGTGGCCCGCCATAGTGGCCGGCGTTGATCATGACCACGAGATCGAGATCGGGCACCGCATAGAGCCGTTGCCCGCCGTAACCGACTCCCGCCGCCCAATGGATGCTCTTGTCGTCGCGCATGGTGCGGCCGAGCCACCACTGGTAGCCATAATAGTAGAGACCCTCGCCGTTGATGCGCGGCTTCATCGACGAGCCGGTCCATCCGGGCGGCAGGACCTGGGTGTCGTTCCACACGCCGTCGGCAATCATCAGCTGGCCGAGCTTGGCGGTATCGCGCGGCCGCATCCGCAGGCCCGAGGCGGCGGCCGGCTGGCCGGTCGAGGGCAGGTTGACCCATTCGAAGTCGCTGATGCCGAGCGGTGTGAACAGCTTCTCTCGGGCGTAGTCGTCGAGCCGCTGGCCCGTGACTTTGGCGAGGACGGCTCCCAGCAGGGTCGTATTGCCGCCGTTGTAGTTGTAGACGCTGCCTGGCGGGGCAATCACAGGCTGCTGCAGCACGTAGCGGACGGGATCGGGCGCTGAGATCATCTGCCGTTCGCTGTTGGCGGGATCGCTGTAGGGGATCGATTCATCCCATTTCAGCCCCGACGACATGGTGAGCAGCTGCCGGAAGGTGATGCGCTCGTTGTCGGCGGTGCGCAGGCTGGCATATTCGGGGAACTGGTCGATGACGGGCGAGTCGAGCTCGGGGAACTTGCCCTGGCGGAGCGCGATGCCGACCAGCAGCGAGGTCACGCTCTTGGAGATCGAGCGCAGGTCGTGCTTGACGTCGGGCCGGTAGGCGACCGTGCCAAGCGGCGTGCCCCAGCGCTCGTCGGCGCCGCTGTAGTAGCGCTCCATGACCAGCTTGCCGGAACGCGCCACCACCACGGCGTGGATGTTGGCGTCCTTCCACTGGGCGATGAACTTGTCGAGCTTGCAGAGCTGGGCTCCGTCCATGTCGACGCTTTCGGGGCGCGCGATCGTCCAGCCGTCGCCGTTGGCGACGGGCGCGCCGCAGGTCGGTGTCTCCTGCGCCGTGGCGGTCGAGCAGAGTGCCAGCAGGGCCAGCGCGCACATGAGCAATCTTGTCATCGCGCCCTAGCTTAGATCGCGGGCCGCCGTCGGCAAGCGCGTGTTAGCGTGATCACATGAAACTGTACTCCGGTCCGCTCAGCATGTTCGGTGCCAAGGCCGAGATTGCACTGCGTGAGAAGGGGATCGATTTCGAGCTCGAGATGGTGCCGTTCGAGATGAAGACGCTCTACTGGCCCAAGCATCCCGACGTCGAGCGCATCAACCCAAAGCGCCAGGTGCCGGTGTTGGTCGATCCTGGGCCCGGGGGCGACCTCGAGATTTTCGATTCGACGCAGATCTTCGAGTATCTTGAGACGATCCGGCCCGAGCCGGCGCTGTGGCCGGCCGAGCCCAGGGCGCGGGCCCGGGCGCGGCTGCTGGAGCACAAGGCGGACGAGATCTACTTCCCGCCCATCGTCCGGCTGATGGGCCTGCAGGCCACGCCCGAAGATCCCGCCGCCGTCGAGGCACGCGGGCTGGCCGGGCGGTTCTACGACGAGCTGGAGCGCACGATGGAGGGCCGGCCCTGGCTCGCCGGCGAGACCTACTCCTATGCCGATATCGCCTTCTACATGGCGCAGCTGTTCGGCGCGCGCATGACCGCCCCGATGTCCGACTCCCATCCCCGGCTGCAGGCCTGGCGAGAGCGCATGAGAGCGCGGCCGGCGGTCGTGACGGTAGCGGGCGCGATGGGCCGCTACCTGCTGGGCCAGGGGCACAAGCTGCCCGACTTCCTGGCGCGGCTCAGCGCATGACCCCGGTCCTGTTCCTGCCCGGCTCCGGCGCGTCGCCCGAATTCTGGAAACCGGTCGGCGCGCTGCTGCCGGCACAATGGCCCAAGACCTACTTCGGCTGGCCCGGCCTTGGCCGCCAGCCGCACGATCCGGAGATCAACGGCCTCGACGATCTGATCGCCATGGTGGCGGCCCGGATGGACGAACCGGTCGATCTGGTGGCCCAGTCGATGGGCGGGGTGATCGCGGTGCGCCTTGCGCTCGCCCATCCGCACCTGGTGCGCCGCCTGGTGCTGACCGTGACGTCGGGCGGTGTCGAGATGGCCGCCTTCGGCGCCTCCGACTGGCGCGCCGACTACCGCAAGTCGTTTCCCGACGCCGCGGAATGGATCTACGCGCCGCGCACCGCTGCGCCCCTGCCGGTCGAGCGCATCGAGGCGCCGACGCTCCTGATCTGGGGTGACTCAGATCCGATCAGTCCGATGGCGGTGGGCGAGCATCTCGAGCAGCGGATTGCGGGCGCGCGGCTGCATGTGGTCGCCGGCGGCAACCACGACGTGGCACAAACCCACGCCGAGGCCGTCGCGCGCCTGATCGAGCGTCACCTCACGCCTTGACCTTGCGCTTCAGCATCATCTCGTAGACGCGCAGGATCGAGGTGCTGTCCTCGGGCCCCCAGCCCTGGCCCTTGGCGAGGCGCTGCAGGTTGTGCGTCGAGGCGCCCTGCTGCAGCGGCACGCCGAGCTCGTCGCCGAGCTCGAGCGCCAGATGCAGGTCCTTGTAGGCGAGGTCGAGCGCGAAGGAGGGCGGATTGTAGTAGCCCTTGAGCGGCCGCAGGGTGAAGTTCTTGATGGCGTTGGAGTTGCCGCTCGAGGTCGAGATGGCGTGCAGCAGCTTCTCGGGGTCGAGGCCGTAGCCCGTGCCGAGCATCATGGCTTCGCACAGTGCCGCCATGTTGCAGAACGACAACATGTTGTTGCACAGCTTGGTCACGGTGCCGGCGCCCAGTCCGCCCATGTGGATCACGTTGGCGCTGAACGACTGCAGCACCGGCAGCGCATCGTCGAACACCTTCTTGTCGCCGCCCACCATGATGGCGATGGTCGCCGCTTCCGCGCCGGTCGTGCCGCCGCTCACCGGCGCATCGAGCATGGCGATGCCCTTGGCGGCCATGGCGGCGCCGATCTTCTTCACCATAGACGGGGCGTTGGTCGACAGATCGATGAAGGTCTGGCCCTTGGAGATATTGGCCAGGATGCCATTGTCGCCGAGCGTCACGGCCTCCACATCCTTGGGCATGGGAAGCGAGGTCATCACCACATCGGCGCCCTTCGTCACCTCGGCGAGCGACTTGGCCGCCGTGCCGCCGAGATCGGTGCAGGTTTTCACCGCGGCCGGGTTCAAGTCGAACACCGTCACCTGGTGGTTGGAGCGCTTGATGATGTTGCGGCACATGGGACCACCCATGTTGCCGACGCCGATGAATCCGACCTTCACGGTTTCCTCCCGACTGGACGCGACGTGCCGACTATAGACGATGCCGAACCGGGATGACGACCGCGCGGCGGCGCTGAAACGCATCAAGTGGGCCGCCACGCTATTGCTGGTCGGAACAGCGGCGCTTTTCGGCGTCGCCCGCCACTACGAGCCGATGCACTGGGCATGGGGGTACGTCGCGGCCTTCGCGGCCGCAGCGACGGTCGGCGGGCTGGCCGACTGGTACGCGGTGGTCGCCCTGTTCCGCCGGCCGCTCGGCCTGCCGATCCCCCACACCGCGATCATCCCGCGCAACCATCATCGCATCGCCGAAAATCTCGGCAGCTTCATCGAGACCAATTTCCTGGCGCCTGAGGCAGTCGAGAAGAAGCTGGGCGAGGTCGACTTCGCTTCCCAGGTCGCGGAATGGCTGAGCGACCGCGAGCGCAGCGCGGCGCTTGCGGACTTCGTCGTCAAGCTCCTGCCGCAGACGCTCACCGCCATCGACCAGTCGGGACTGCGGACCTTTCTCGGCGAGCGGGTGCGGGCCGAACTCGAGCGGGTCGAGTTGGCGCCCCTGGCGGCCGGCCTGCTGACCGCCGTCACCGAAACCGGCCGCCACCAGCGGCTGCTCAACGAGCTGCTGGGCGCGCTCGACAAGCTCCTGACCAACGAGGAGACGCAGGCCGCCTTGCGCGAGAAGATCCGCCGCGAGCTGCCGGCGCTGTTCAATCTCTACCGTGCCGATGCCTACCTGCTGCGCAAGATCGTGGCGTCGACCGCGGCCTTCATCGAGGAGGCGCGGCAGGATCCCGACCACACGCTGCGCCGCGAGTTCGACGGCTTCGTGCGGGGCTTCATCGAGCGCTTGCGCCATTCCGCCGACTTCGCCCGGCGCGCCGAGCGGCTGAAGCATGACCTGCTGGCGCGGCCCGAGGTGGTGAAGCTGGCTGAAGGCGCCTGGGACAGCCTGCGCGCCTTTCTCGAGCGCGACGCGGCGAGCGGAGAGTCACAAATCCGACGCCAACTCGAAACCATGCTGGTCGATATTGGCGGCCAATTGGCGCGCGATGCCGCGATCCGCGCCGAGATCAACCGCGGCATGGTGCGCGTCCTGGCCGATTTCGTGCAAAGCCAGAAAAGCGGCGTCGGCCGCTTCATCGCCGACCAGGTGAAATCCTGGGACATGGACGTGCTGATCGGCCGCATCGAGCTCACGGTGGGCCGGGACCTGCAATACATACGATTCAACGGAGCCCTGATCGGCGGGCTGGCCGGATTGGCCTTGCATGCGCTGGAGCAGGGGTTGAAGCTTTCACTCTGACAATCAGGAGGAGGTTCCCATGCCGGACGCAGGACAGAACTTCACCGAGATGTTCCAGAAGCTGGGCGAGCAGCTCAAGGTGCCGTCCTTCGACATGACCAGGATCATGGAGCACCACCAGAAGAACCTCGATGCCATGACACGTTCCTGGCAGGCGATGGCGAGCGGCGCGACGGCCGTCGCCAACAAGCAGCGCGAGATCTTCGAAGGGGCGATGAAGGAGATGGCCGAGATGGCCAAGGAGTACAAGCCCGGCGGATCGCCCCAGGAGATCTTCGCCAAGCAGGCCGAATTCAGCAAGAAGGCGATGGAGGCGGCGATCGCCAACACGCGCGATATCGCCGAGCTGGTGCAGAAGTCGGGCGCCGATGCGCTCAAGATCATCCAGGAGCGCATGCAGGAGTCCTATACCGAGATCCGCTCTGGCATCGAAAAGAAGTAGCGGCATAGAGCGGAATGGGATGAGGTGGAACCGCGTGCGGTTCCACCTCATCCCATTCGCGCGCACACAAAAGATAGTGGTTTCACAGGGCATGATGGGTTCGGCTGATTTCAGCCGAACCCATCATGCTCTATCGCAAGGCGTCGGCGACGCTGGCCGCGTGGTCGGCGCGGCCGACGTTGAAGGCGGCTTCCCAGAGCGCGATCTTGCCGCCGCGCAGTATCCAGACCTCGACGCCGAAGCCCTTCATCGGCGCGCCGCTTTCGGCGTCTTCCCAG
>CAZHQA010000224.1:0-5414 GCA_964533955.1 uncultured Reyranella sp.
CGACGGAGGGGTCAAGGGCCGCAGTCTTTGATTCATGACCTCATCGCCCGTGCAAGGCGCGAGCCTTTCCCCTTGCCGGACTGCGGCAACGGGAAGAGAGCTGATCTCACCGCAGGCGGGCCAGCGCGCTCTCGAGGATCCATGCCGCTGCGGCGGCGTCGACGCGCTCGGCGCGGCGGGCGCGGCTCATGTCGTAGTCGTCGATCATGCCGCGTGTCACCGCGGCCGTGCTGAGCCGCTCGTCCTGCAGCACGATCGGCAGCGCCGCCAGCGCGGCGGGGCCGTGCGCGGCGATGTTGGCGGCGAACTGGCGAACCGACTGGCAGCGTGGCCCTTCGCTGCCGTCCATGTTGAGCGGCAGGCCGATCACCAGCGCTTTGACGTCGTGCTTGGCCGCCAAGGCGGCGAGCGCCGCGAGATCGCCGGCCAGCCGGTTGCGCTTCAGCGTGCTGAGCGGCGTGGCAAGCGAGCGCAGGACATCGGAGGTGGCGAGGCCGATGGTCTTGGTTCCCACGTCGAGCGCCATCAGGCGACCGTCTCGGATGAGTAGCGCCTTCAGCTCGGGAAAATCGACGATTGCCATCGACTCTTCATATAAGCTCTTGATAAAAGCCGCTATTCCTGCCTTTGCACTCCATGTGAGATGACAACAGCGCCGGGCAAGGTAAGTATCGCCACGTGACCGACATCATCAACGCGCTGCTGGCGATCGCCCTGGTGCTGACCATGGTGAGTCTGCTCGTGCCGCTCGCCGAGCGGCTGCGCCTGCCGCACACCGTGCTGCTCGCGGTCAGCGGGCTGGCCCTCGGCTTCGTCGGCAACTGGGTGGTGCAGGGGGGCCATTTCACCGGGCCGCTGGGCGACATCTTCGCCGGCCTCGATCGCCTGGAACTCGGCACCGAGGTCTTCCTGCCGCTGTTCCTGCCGCCGCTGCTCTTCACCGCGGGCCTCACCATCGATGTGCGCCGCCTGTTCGACGAGGTCTTCGCCGTCCTGCTGATGGCGATCGTGGCGGTTCTGGTCTGCATCGCCGGCGTGGCGAGCGCGGTGCATCTCGCGACCGGCATCGACCTCGTCGTCTGCCTGCTGCTGGGCGCCATCGTCTCGACGACCGATCCTGCGGCGGTGATCGGCATCTTTCGCGACGTCGGCGCGCCCAAGCGCCTGTCGATCCTGGCCGAGGGCGAGTCGCTGCTCAACGACGCCGTGGCTATCGCCGCCTTCGGCTTCTTCCTGGGCCTCCTGATCGATCAGACCGATCCGCTCACGGTGGGCACGTCGCCGTCCGATCTCGCTGGCCCCGCCGTGGTCTTCGTGCGCGAGTTCCTGGGCGGCATCGCCTTCGGCTTCATCATGGCGCGGGCCGCCATGCTGATCCTGCCGCGGCTCGGCGATTCTGACTCGGCGATCGCCTCGGTGACGGTCAGCCTTGCCTATGCGAGCTACGTGCTCGCCGACCATTACCTCCATATTTCGGGCGTGGTCGCCGTGGTGGTGGCGGCGCTCACCGTGGCGGCCTACGGGCCCACCCATCTCCATCCACGCCAGTGGATGACGCTGCGCCAGCTGTGGCACCAGCTCGAGTTCTGGAGCAACTGCCTGATCTTCATCCTGGCCTCGATGCTGGCGGCCAACGTGTTGCTGCAGATCAGCTGGCTCTACCTCGGCGCCCTGCTGGCGGTTGCCGCCGGCGCCTTCGTGGCGCGCGTGGTCGTCGTGTTCGGCATGCTGCCCGTGCTCGAGATGACGCGCCTCGTCCAGACGGTCGATACGCGCTACAAGGCGATCCTGGTGTGGGGTGGCCTGCGCGGCGCGGTGACCATCGTGCTGGCCATGGTCGCGGCAGGCGACGAACGCCTGCCGGCCTATGTCCGCGAGTTCACCGCCGTGCTGGCCACGCTGTTCGTGCTGCTCACGCTGCTGATCAACGCCACCACGCTCGGCCTGGTCATGCGGGTGCTCGGGCTCAACAAGCTGAGCCGGCTGGAGCTTGCGCTCCGCGACCGCGTGCTGGCGCTGTCGCGGATCAATGTCGCGCATCACCTGCAGCAGGTCATCCGCGAGCACAATGCGCGGGTCGAAGGCATCGCGGTCGATCCGGTCTCGGCGGGCGACGAGACAATTGCCGCGCCGCCGCCCGAGCTGGCGCTCGATCTCGCCGAGCGCCTGACCGTCGGGCTGTTGACCTTGTGCACCCAGGAGCGGCAGCTTTACCTTGATCAGTTCGAGCAGCAGACCCTGTCGCGGCGCATGGTGGCGATCCTGATGGCGCGCGCCGAACGGCTGATCGACGCCGTCCGCGCCCGCGGCGCGGACGGCTACCAGCAGACGCTGCGCGACTTCACCATTCCCGACCGCGCCTTTCGCTTCGGCCTGTGGCTGCAGCGCCGCTTCGGCTACGAGCGCGTGCTGACCGAGCGGCTGGCCGACCGTTTCGAGATCCTGATGGTGTCGCAGGACGTTCTGGTCGAGCTTGCCGCCTTCAACCTCGCCTCGATCACCGACCTGCTGGGCGCCGATGCCGAAAAGCGCCTGGCCGAGATCATCCGCGACCGCCAGGAACTGGTCGAGGACGCGCTGAAGGCGCTCACATTGCAGTATCCCGGTTACGCCGAGTCGATCCGAGACCGGCAGCTCGAGCGCGCCGCGATCCGCTTCGAATCGGCGGAATATACGCGGCGCCTGCGCGAGGCGGTGATCGGCCGCGAGGTCTATGCCGACCTGCGCCATCAGCTCAACGAGCGGCGCTCGGCGATCGGCGAGCGCCCGCCGCTCCATCTCGGCCTCGAACTGGCCGGCATGATCGGCCGGGTGCCCCTGTTCGCCGGCCTCGACCAGCGCGCCCTGGCCGAGCTCGGCAGGCGGCTCAGGCCGGTGGTGGCGCTGCCCAGCGAAAAGATCATCGTCGAGGGCGGCCCGCCCGATGCCATGTACTTCATCGCCGTCGGCCAAGTGACGGTGTATCCGCGCGGCGGCCCGGTCACGCTCAAGGACGGCGACTTCTTCGGCGAGGGCGGACTGCTCGAGCATCGCCCGCGCAACGCCGACGTCATTTCCGCCGGCTACACCCATCTTCTGGTGCTCGATCGCCGGGACTTCGATCGGCTGCTGGCCAAGCGGCCCGAGCTCCGCGCCAAGATCGAGGCCGTTGCGGCCCGGCGCGTCGCCGACCTGCCGGACGCAGCGGGGGAGTGATTCCTCCACATTCGAATGGGGAAGTGCCGCTTTTTACGGGGCGGAGGGGGCATGCGCCCCCCAGTTGCTTCTGACCCCTTCGTCGCCGTATGACGGCGCCACTTCCCCGTATGAATGGGGAGGAATCCGAGGTGTTGTCATGTCGCTCGACAAGGACACGGTGGCGCGCATCGCGCGGCTCGCCCGTCTTAAAGTTCCGGAGGAAGAACTCGGCACCCTGGCCGGCGAACTGTCGGGGATTCTTGCCTGGATCGAGCAACTGAACGAGGTCGACACCCGCAACGTCGAGCCGCTGGCCAGCGTCTCAGACGTCACGCTGCCGCTGCGCGAGGACAAGGTGACCGACGGCCACATCGCGGAGAAGATCCTGGCCAATGCGCCGGGTGGCGCGGTCTATATCGAGGAGACCGACCGGAACGCCGGCGGCTTTTTCACCGTGCCGAAGGTGGTGGAGTAGGTCATGGCCGCTCTCACCGATCTCACGCTCGCCGAGCTGGCGGCGGCGATGGCGCGCAAGGAAGCAAGCGCCGCGGAAGTCGCCGACGCGCACCTGAAGAAGCTCGACGAGCATCGCGCCCTCAACGCCTTCATCACCGAGACGCCGGACCGCGCGCGGGAAATGGCGACGGCCTCGGACGCCCGCCGCGCGCGCGGCGAAGCCGGGCTGCTCGAGGGCGTGCCGCTGGCGATCAAGGACCTGTTCTGCACCGAAGGCGTGCAGACGACGGCCGGCAGCCACATCCTCGAGGGCTTCGTGCCGCCCTACGAGAGCACGGTGACCACCAACCTGTGGAAGGCGGGTGCGGTGATGGTCGGCAAGACCAATCTCGACGAATTCGCCATGGGCTCGTCGAACATGACGAGCTACTTCGGCGGCGTCGAGAACCCCTGGAAGCGGCGCGGCGACAACCGCAAGCTGGTGCCGGGCGGCTCGTCCGGCGGCTCGGCGGCGGCGGTCGCGGCCTACATGGTGCCGGGCAGCACCGGCACCGACACCGGCGGCTCGATCCGCCAGCCCGCCGCGTTCTGCGGCATCGTCGGCCTGAAGCCGACCTACGGCCGCTGCTCGCGCTGGGGCGTCGTGGCGTTTGCCAGCTCGCTCGATCAGCCGGGCCCGTTCGCCCGCACCGTCGAGGACTCGGCGCTGCTGCTGCAGGCGATGTCGGGTCATGACCCCAAGGATTCGACGTCGGCGCCGTTGGCGGTGCCCGACTTCGCCGCCGCCGCGCGCAATCCCGACATCAGGGGCCTGCGCGTCGGCATTCCCAGGGAGTACCGCGTCGACGGCACCTCGCCGGAGATCGCCGCGCTGTGGGAGAAGGGCGTCGAGATGATGAAGGCCGCGGGCGCGACCACGGTCGAGGTCTCGCTGCCGCACACCAAGTACGCGCTGCCGGCCTACTACATCGTGGCGCCGGCCGAGTGCTCGTCGAATCTCGCGCGCTACGACGGCGTGCGCTACGGGCTGCGCGTGCCGGGCAAGGACCTGATCGAGATGTACCAGAACACGCGCGGCGCGGGCTTCGGCAAGGAAGTGCGCCGGCGCGTGATGATCGGCACCTACGTGCTGTCGGCCGGCTACTACGACGCCTACTACAGGAAGGCGCAGCAGATCCGCGCCCTGATCGCGCGCGACTTCAAGGAGGCGTTCGAGAAGTGCGACGTGCTCCTGACGCCGACCGCGCCCACCGCCGCCTTCGCCGCCGGCGAGAAGATGGACGATCCGGTGACGATGTACCTGAACGACATGTTCACCATTCCCGCCTCGATGGCCGGGCTGCCCGGCATCTCGGTGCCGGCCGGGCTCGACAAGGACGGCCTGCCGCTTGGCCTGCAGATCCTTGGCCGCGCCTTCGACGAGGAGACGATGCTGCGTGCAGCGGCGGCGCTCGAGAAGGCGGCCGGCTTCAAGGGACGCGCGGCGGGTTATTGAAGATGAACATCTCCTCCCCTTCGCGGAGCGAAGGGGAGCGCCTGCGCCTATGAGGCCGACATTTTCCCCTGGCGGAGTCCGCCAAGGGGAGAGGAAGCTGAAGCGTGATGCTCCGGGCCGAGGACAACGTCCGGATAGCCGCTCTCGGCGACCTTGTTGATGATGCTCACGTATTTCGGCGAGCCGCCGTTGTAGACGAAGTAGCGGACCTTGCCTTCCTCGTGGCCGGCAACGTTGGAGTTGTAGCCGGTGAACCAGCCCTTGGCCTTCCGCATCAGCATCATCG
>CAZHQA010000224.1:5514-9056 GCA_964533955.1 uncultured Reyranella sp.
ACGTTGGAGTTGTAGCCGGTGAACCAGCCCTTGGCCTTCCGCATCAGCATCATCGAGTACATGCCGACGACGTGGTCGGTCCAGCGCCGCTCGGCCGCCGCGGTCGGCTCGAAGCGGGTGACTCCGTTCTTCCAGACGTGCTGCAGGAAATCGGTCGACCAGTTGACGCCGGTCTCGATGCCGCGCGGGTAGTTGGTCGAGGCCGAGCCGCTCTGGGGACCGGACGGCATCAGGAAGTTGGGGAAGCCGTGGACCATCACGCCGAGGTAACTCGAGCAGGAGTCCCGCCACTTGTCCCTCAGCGTCTGGCCATCGGTGCCGCGGATGTCGATGTGATCGAAGGCGCCGGTGATGGCGTCGAAGCCGGTGGCATAGACGATGATGTCGAACTCGTAGTCGCGCTCCGTGGTGCGCAGCCCGCTCGGCGTCACGCGTGTCAGCGGCGTCTCCCGGAGATCGATCAGGTGGACGTTGGGCCGATTGTAGGCCTCGTAGTACCGGGTCTCGAGCGGCACGCGCTGCACGCCGAAGCCGTGGTCCCGGGGGATCAGCGTCTCGGCCGTCTTCGGGTCCTTGACCCGTCGCCGGATGCGCCCGGCGATGTATTCGGAGAATTCGGCGTTCGCCACCTCGTCGGTGAAGATCTCGCGGAAGTTCGCAAGCCAGATGCCGAAGCCCGGCGCGTCGTAGAGCTTGTCCCAGAGTTGCAGCCGCTCCTCGCGGCTCACCTCGTAGAAGCCGCGCCGGTCGGGTTCGTGCTCGAAGCCGCCGGGCGAGCGCGCGCAGGCGGCGAAGATCTCGTCGTAGCGCCGGCGGATGTCGGCCATCTCCTCGTTCGAGATCAGGCTGTTGTTGAGCGGGCAGCTCCAGTTGGGCCGGCGCTGGAACACCGTCAGATCGCCAACCTTGTCGGCGATTTCGCCGATCACCTGGATCGCGGTCGCGCCGGTGCCGATCACCGCCACCTTCTTGCCCGCAAGATCGACCGGTTCCTTCGGCCAGTAATAGGTGTGGAACGACCGGCCCTTGAAGGAATTCATGCCCTCGAGCCGGGGCAGGGTCGGCTGGGAGAGCAGGCCCAACATCATGCTGACGAAGCGGCAGGTCATCTCGCGCGTGGCGCCGGTCTTCTCGTCGCGCACAGTGAGGCGCCACAGCCGATTGTCCTCGTCCCAGTGGGCGGCGACGACCCGGCTGTCGAACTGCATGTACTTGCGCAGGCCGAACTTGTCGGCGACGTGATTGAGGTAGCGCAGGTTCTCGGGCTGGCTGGAAAAGCGCTCCTTCCAGTGCCACTCGTCGAGCAGCTCGCGCGAGAAGGAGTAGCCGTAGGTATAGCTCTCCGAATCGAAGCGCGCGCCGGGATAGCGGTTCCAGTACCAGGTGCCGCCGAGATCCGAGGCGAGCTCCAGGACCGTGGCCTTCACGCCGAGGTCGGCCAGCCGCTTGATCTGGTAGATGCCGCCGACGCCGGCGCCGATGACGATGACTTCGTAGTCCAACATGTCACTCACTCTCCGTCATCCCGACCGAAGCCGAGCGAAGCGTAGTGGAGGGAGGTTCTCTCTACACTTTGCTGCTCGTCGTTGAAATAAGGTCCCTCCGCTCCGGTCGGGACGACGAACTTCAGGCCGCCAGCTTCAGGCCGAAGGATTCGAGACTGGGAGCGATGCGGTCTGTGATCAGGCCGACCTTGCGCAGGTTGCGCACCAGGCCGTCGTGCAGGTCGCGGCGGAAGTATTTGCGGAAGGCGGTCTCGTCGCCGCCGGCGGCCCGCTCGCGGCGGAACTGGCGCAGCTCGTCGAGCTCGGCCTTGGACATGCCGATTTCCTGGTAGACGGCGAGCGGGAAGGTGCCGCCCAGCGTGCGGCTGAGCGCCCACACGGCGAAGTCCTCCATCTCGCGATGCTCGGCCTCGGTCGCCTGGCCGACCAGCTGGGGCAGCGACAGCATGGCGAAGCCCATGTGGCGCGCCTCGTCCTGCAGGATGCGGCGGCAGACCTGGCGCAGCACGGCATCCTTCGACGATTCGGCGAGCATGCGAAAGAGCGATACCGCGAAGGTCTCGGCGACGAGCTGCAGGCCGATCGTCTTGAGGTACCACGACGAGGTGCTGAGCAGCGTGTCGAAGATCTCCTTCACGTTGCCGCCCAGCGGATAGATCCTGCCGTCGAGCCGGAGATCGACGTAGCGCTGCAGCACCTCGTTGTGGCGCGCCTCGTCGGCGACCTGGGTCGCCTGAAAGAGCTTGGCGTCCTGGCCCTGTACGCATTCGACGAGCTGGCTGCACAGCACCATGGCGCCATGCTCGCCCTGCACCAGGGTCGAAAGGCGCCAGCGCGTGACCTGGCGATTGAGCTCGATCCTGTCGGCGGCCGACAGGGCGTCCCAGAAGCGCGTGCCGTGGATGTCGACCAGGTCGTCCGAGATCAGGCCGCCATCGCCCTCGAGCCGGGCGCTCCAGTCGATATCCGTCGCGGCATTCCACTGGTCGATCTTGGCCTGCTCATAGAGCCGGCGCAGGTCCATCTGGTCGCTGCCATAGTCGTGGCGAAAATGCGCGGTGTTACGCGTCTCGACCTGGTGCCCGTTTTCCACGGCCATCCTCCCATGTCTTTATCGAACAAATGTTAGACGATCGGCCCCCTCCGCTCAACCATTGACCTCGCAGCGGGCGATTGTTTCCCCGCCGGTCCGGACGTACACCAGCGTCGAACACGCGAGGGGTCATGAAGCCTCAGGCAAACCTGCTCTGGCTGGGCGCCGCGGTCACGCTCAGCGCCCTTGCGCCGGCTTACGTTGTTGCCATGTTCGTGGCCAGCCAGATGGCCGACTGCACAACGTCGACTGTCTTGCCGGTCGCCTACTTCATCATGCTGGGCTACGCGATTGCCGGTGCGCAGATCGGCATCCACGACATGGTGAATGCCGGCCGGCCGCCGCCTTACGTCGACGAATTGCAATGGGCGAGCCTGATCCTGATCGGGTTGGGCATGGCCTGGGTCGGATACGAGTACAGCATCTGGCTGATCGTGGGGTTCATGATCCTGTTTTTCGTGCCCCTGGGCGCGGTGTACCTCGTGGTCGGCGTGCCAGTCTTTGCCATCGTTCTGCGGTTCTACGAGCGGGCGGTTCCCGATCTGAACGCCGCAATGGCCTGGCCGGCGACCTTCCTGGCGTTGGCGCCGTTCGCCGTCTTTCCGCTTCAGGATATCGAGGTGCGCTGCGGGGCCTTGCAGTAGCGCGGCTATCGATCAAGCGGAACCGGTCCCGGCGGTCCCATTTGATCGGAAACGCGTCGCAGCTGGCGAATAGATCGAAGCATAGTTCGTCCCGCTGATTCCAGCGGGACGAACCATGCGCTAAGGTTCGGCAAACCCGGGAGCGAGCAATGGCGGAATTCGATCTGGTCGTGCGCGGTGGCACCGTGGCCGATGGCACGGGCACCGGAACGCGTGAAGCGGACGTCGCGATCAGGGATGGCAAGGTCGCCGCCGTCGGTATGGTCTCCGGAACCGGAAGCGAGGAGATCGCCGCCAAGG
>CAZHQA010000225.1:0-9032 GCA_964533955.1 uncultured Reyranella sp.
GAGCCACGCCGCCAGCTCGTCGCGCCACAGGATGACGCCGCGCGGATTGCCGGCAACGACGTCGGCCAGCGCCTCCATCGTCGAATCGGCGACCACGATCTGGGCCGGCACGAAGACCGCGCTGAACTCGGCCTCGATCGGCTTCAGCGGCGGTGTCTCGCCCCGCGCCATCGCGTCCTCGCAGGCGTCTTCCCACGTCTCGGTCAGCAGCCGCGCGCGCTCGCAGGCGCTGGCATGACGCATCTTGCGCTCGGCATCGCCCGCCTGCAGCTCGCCCTCGATCTGGCCGAGCTGCCGGCGCACCGCGGCGAGCGCCGGCGACTTGCCGGAGGAGGGGGTCCCGACCAGCGCCTGCCACAGCACCAGCGGCTCGGACCAGGACGAGGTGACGCGCGCCAGCACACCCGCGCCGCAGAGCGCGGCGACGGCGGCGAGCAGCCCTTGGGCCACGTAGTCGACCGACGTGCCGGCCGCTTGCGCGGTGTCGCACACCCAGCGCTCCCATTCGGCGGGCAGGACCTGCACGGGGAAGGGCCGCAACGCGCTGCGCGCCTCCCCGAGCAGGCTGGCGTCGATCTCGGGCCATGCCGCATCGGCGGTGGCGCTATGAGCCTCGTTGGGGTTGGAGGGCACAAAACCCTCGCCGGGCGCGAGCGCGAGATTCTGATGCATGGGGGTTCTCTTCGATTGATGGACGTGGCGCAAAGTGCGTTCGCACGATTGACGGGACGGAAATCACGACGCGGTCGGCGGTGAGTCCTCCGGAAACTTCTTCGAAAGCTCTTCGGGATCGGCGGGCGCCGTGATTGAGCGCACTGAAAGCACCCGACTGACGACTTCTTGACCATTGAACTCCAGGCGGAGGAGGCCGGAACGGAGTCCCAGTGATTGGCGGACGGGCTGGCGGGCGCGCAGGCCCATCTTCTTCTTCAAGTCGACCATGTTTCCTTTGTGCGTCGCCAGGAAGAGGTGGTCTGGATTGATGCAGTTGCGGACGTCGCAGTGATGGCAGACGCAGAGGCCCTCGGCGATGGCACCGTGCCTGGCGATCCAGGCGACGCGGTGGGCCAGCAGGGTTTTGCCTCCCACGCTGACGTTGCCATAGCCGCAGTCGGTGCGCGCGCCCATCCAGAGCCGGCAACCCGACTTGGGGTCGATTCGGCTCCTGTGGTCGAGGCGCTGCAGGAGAGATGAGTTTCGAAGGATACGAGGAATAGGCATCGGGTACTCACGCTGATGTAGCCAGCAACATAAACCCGCACTCCTCCAGCTACCTATTCTGGTCATTAGAAGTTCGGCTGCGGGAGAATCTATCCATTGTCGACAACGACGTAGCGTCCAGTACGGAGTGAGGCGCCTGGTCGCCGGTTCCGGGAACCTCGGAAAGACCCGACCGGCATACCCCCGAACTCGCCGACTCAGATTCTGGTCCGATGCGTATGGATGCCGTCGGTGACATGAGACGGACGACCTCCGGAAACTCCGCAAAGACTTCGCGGGGTTTCCGGAGGTCATTCACCGCTCAAGTGGGAGCGAGCGTGGCGGCCGCCGCCTCTCCTGGGTGTGTGTCGAGGCGGTGGCCGCCGAGGGTCCTGCCTCGAAAGGTAGACGCCCTCAAGCTCGCTGAGCGTATTTTAGTCGGGCCGTGGCTATCTCTCTGTGGCAATTCTCACGATCGGATGGCGAATTGACGGTGCGGAATCGCACGCCTAATACTAAACAAATCAGTTAAGTATCAGGTGCCCCCCATGACTTCCGCCTGCACGATCGTGACCGTCGAGCGCCAGCCCACCGCCGTCGTCCGGGTGGAGGCGGTCTTCGCCGAGTTGCCCCAGGTTCAGCGCGCGGCGCGGGCCAGGCTGGCGGCGGTCCTGCCGGCGCTCGATGCCGGGCCGGCGGGCGCGGCCTGCACGCGCTGGACGCCGCCGGTCGACGGCAAGCTGCCGATGGAGATCGGCACGATCGTGGCGCGTCCGTTCGCGGCGCGCGAGGGGATCGTGCCGTCGGCGTTGCCGGCCGGTCGCGCCGTTCGCTTCTCGATGAAGGGCGGCTTCGAGAACCTGCCGCTCGCCTGGCAAACCGTGTTCGATTGGTGCAAGGCCGAGAACCACGCGCCTGCCGGCATCAACTGGGAGATCTACGGCGCCACCGAGGACGCCGAGCTCTTCGCCTTGCTCGCCTACGACTGACCCCGCACGCGGAACTCAGGACGCGCCAGCCGCCGTCTTCGGCTAAGCTCGCGGGCATGAAACCCTACGTTCTCTGTCATATGGTGAGCAGCATCGACGGTCGCATCTGGGGCAGCCGGTGGCGGCCGCGCGCCAATGTCGTGCCCAACCTGTTCGAGAAGCTGCACGATCAGTTGGTGGCCGAGCATGGCGGCGGGTCGTGGCTGTGCGGCCGAGTCACTGCCCAGGAATTTGCCAAGGTGAAGAGCGGCACCTATCCGCCGACCGACCAGACGTTCCCGCGCGAGAACTGGTTCACCCGGCGCGAGGCCAAGGCGTGGGGCATCTTCCTCGACGCGCACGGGAAGGCGGTATGGGGCCGCTCCGATATCGGCGGCGATCCGATCCTGGTGATCCTGACCGAGGCGGTGCCCGACAGCCATCTCGCCGGCCTGCGCAGCGAGGGCATCTCCTACATCTTCGCCGGCAAGACCGCGATCGACCTTGCGGCCGCGCTCGAAACGCTGAACCGCGAGCTCGGCATCGAGCGCCTGCTGCTGGAGGGCGGCGGCGGCGCCAATGGGGCATTGCTGCGCGCCGGCCTGGTCGACGAGATCAGCCTGGTAATCAGCGCGGCAATCGACGGCAGCACCGGCGCGCCCGCCGTGTTCAACTCCGGCGATGTCGATCTCGGTCCCGCGCCGATCGAGAAGATGACGCTGGCCGGCCATCAGGTGCTCGACGGTGGCGCCGTCTGGCTGCGCTACAAACTCGGCTGACGCTGGTTCGACTGGTATAGGGCGGCGATCAGGAATTCCTGGTTGCCGTCGGCGCCGGTGATCGGGCTGTCGGTGACGCCCAGCACCATCCAGCCCGGCTGTGCGGCGAGCCAGGCCGAGATCGTGTCGACCACTTCCCGGTGCAGCTCGGGCTCGCGCACGATGCCCCCCTTGCCGACCCGGCCTTTGCCGACCTCGAACTGCGGCTTGATCAGCGCCACCAGGTGGGCTCCGGGCGCGGCCAGGGCGAGCGCCGCGGGCAGGGCGGTGCGCAGCCCGATGAATGAGGCGTCGCAAACGATGAGGTCGATCGGCTCGGGGATCCGGGCGTTCGTGATGTCGCGGATGTTGGTCTTCTCCATCGAGACGACGCGCGGGTCGGAGCGCAGCTTCCAGGCGAGCTGATTTGTGCCGACATCGACGGCGTAAACCTTGACCGCGCCACGCTGCAGCAGGCAGTCGGTGAAGCCGCCGGTCGAGGCGCCGACGTCGAGCGCGATGCGGCCAGCAGCCGGGATCGCGAAATTATCGAGCGCCCGCTCGAGCTTGAGTCCGCCGCGCGAGACGTAAGGGTGCGGCTGGCCGCGCACCTCGAGCGCGGTATCGTGGGCGATGCTCTGGCCGGCCTTGTCGAGGCGCTTCTCGCCGGCGAAGACCAGGCCCGCCATGACGAGCCGTTGCGCGGCGGCACGCGTCTCTGCCAGACCGCGCTCGACCAGCGCCACGTCCAGCCGGGTTCTTGCGGGCTTCATGGCCATGCGCGCGCCTCGGTGACTATGATGTTTCGTAGCATGCCGGGGGAAATGGACATGGTCAGGCACTATCGCAGCTTGCGCGAGCACATCGAGGCGCTTCGGGAGCTCGGCGAGCTCAGCGAGGTCGATCGCCCGGTCGACTGGAACCTCGAGATCGGCGCCATCACCCGCCGCATCTGCGAGACCGGCGGTCCGGCCGTGCTGTTCAACCACATCAAGGGAATCGACGGCTTTCGCGTGCTGGGTGCGCCGGCCGCCGCGAGCGCCCGCACCGACCAGCCGCTGGCGCGTGTCGCCACCTCGATCGGCCTGCCGCCCGGCGCTGGCGGCCTCGAGATCGTGGACGCCCTGGCGCGCGCGCACGACCGGACGCCGATTCCGCCGGTCCGCGCCGCGACCGCGCCCTGCAAGGAGAACATCCTGACCGGTGCCGCGGTCGACCTGATGCGCCTGCCCGCCCCGATGATTCACGAGGGCGACGGCGGACGCTTCCTCAACACCTGGGGCACGACGGTGACTCGCACGCCCGAAGGCGACTGGGTGAACTGGGCGATCTCGCGCTGCATGCTGCGCGATGCCAGGTCGATGGTCGGACCGGTCGGCGCTTCCAAGCATCTCGGCATGATGCTGCAGGCCTGGCGCGCGGTCGGGCAGCCCATGCCGTTCGCCCTGTCGATGGGCCACGATCCGGTCATTCCCTTTGTCGCCGGCATGCCGATCCGCGACGGCGTCAACGAAGCCGACTTCGTCGGCGGCTATCTCGGCGAGCCGCTGGAAGTCGTGAGGTGCGAGACCGTCG
Source organism: uncultured Reyranella sp. (assembly GCA_964533955.1). Taxonomy (GTDB): domain Bacteria; phylum Pseudomonadota; class Alphaproteobacteria; order Reyranellales; family Reyranellaceae; genus Reyranella. Next base: position 4,502 of record CAZHQA010000225.1, read on the forward strand.
ACCTCGACGTTCCGGCCTCCTCGGAGATCGTCATCGAGGGCCACGTGTCGCTCGACGAGGATGCCAGCGAAGGGCCGATGGCCGAATTCCCCGGCTATCTGTTCCGCGAGCACTATCGCTGCCCGGTGTTCAACGTCAGCGCCATCACCTGGCGCGACAACGCCATCCTGCCCGTGGTGTCGTGCGGCATGCCGCCGGAGGAGAACCACACCTGCTGGGGCATGGCGATCGCCGCCACCGTGCTGGCCGAGCTGCGCCATTCGAACTGGCCGGTGACCTCGTGCTACCTGCCGTTCGATGCCGCCTGCCATCTCGTCGTCGTCACGGTGCCGGCCGACTACCTGAAGCGCAGCGCGCACAAGACCAATGCGACATTCTGCAAGGCCATGGGCGAGTTCGTGTTCTCGACGCGCGGCGGCGCCATCGTGCCGCGGCTGATGGTGGTGCGAGACGACGTCGATCCGACGAGTGCGCGCGATGTGCTGTGGGCGCTGATGACGCGCTGTCATCCCGGCGCCGGCGAGATCAACTTCGCCCACCTGGCGGCCAATCCGCGCGGTGCCTTCCTGCGGCCCGATGAGAAGGCGGCGATGTTCACGACCAAGTCGGTGCTCGATTGCCTGCCGCCCGAGGACTGGACGGCGGAGACCGCACCCGTCCGCGCCAGCTTCGACCTGGTGTATCCCGCCGAGCTGAAGGCACGCATCCTGCGCGACTGGAAGACGGGCTATGGCCTGCCGTGAGCGGGATGCCGCTCAGGAGTCATGCGAGCGCGCGACCTCGGCTGCGCTCGGCGCAAGCTTCGGCCCGCGATCCGGCAAGACGCTGCTCTTGAGGATGGCCGTCGCCGTCCTGCCAGAAAGATTTGGCCGCCATGCCGTGGGGTCCACGGTAGAAGTTTATGGCCGATTGGGCCTGATCAGCAGGGTTCCTCCCAAGTCTTGACCGGCGGCGGCGGACCGGCTGAGGTGCGCCCCCGACGGCAAGACCAAGACCAGGAGGGGTTTCCATCATGACGCTACGCATCAATTCAACCGCGCCCGACTTCAAGGCCGACACGACCCAGGGACCGATCGAGTTCCACAAGTGGATCGGCGATGGTTGGGCGATCCTGTTCTCGCATCCCAAGGACTTCACGCCGGTGTGCACGACCGAGCTTGGCTACATGGCGGGGCTGAAGCCCAAGTTCGACGCCATGAACACCAAGATCATCGGCCTGTCGGTCGATCCGGTCGGCAACCACGACAAGTGGTCGAAGGACATCGAGGAGACGCAGGGCCACAAGGTCACCTATCCGATGATCGGCGATCCCGAGCTCAAGGTGGCGACGGCCTACGACATGTTGCCCGAGGGCGCCGGCACTTCGTCGGAAGGTCGCACCGCCGCCGACAATGCCACCGTGCGTTCGGTGTTCATCATCGGCCCGGACAAGAAGATCAAGGCGATGCTCACCTATCCGATGAGCACCGGCCGCAACTTCGACGAGGTGCTGCGCCTGCTCGAGAGCTGCCAGCTTACTGCCAAGCACCAGGTGGCGACGCCGGTGAACTGGAAGAAGGGCGAGGACGTGATCATCGTCCCGGCCGTCTCCGACGAGCAGGCCAAGGCCAAGTATCCCAACGGTTGGAAGGCCCCCAAGCCGTACCTGCGCATCGTGCCGATGCCGAAGTGACGCTCGGGCCATGGGTCGTGATTGCGGCCCATGACCCCATCGCTCGCGCAAGACTCGGGCACTTGCCTATGTGAATGGGGAAGAAAGTTCCTCCCCATTCTTATGGGGAGGTGTCGGCGTCCTAGCCACAAAATGAAACGACCGGCCGATGGGCCGGTCGTTTTTCGTCGCGAACGGAAACTGTCTAGCGGCGGGCCATCGCGGCCATCGGCGGGCGGACGCCGTTGCCGTTGGTGGCCGGGCGCACCGGCGCGGCGTGGACGGGCGCAGTGCCGGTCGCGGCGGGAGCCGCCATGCCGGTGCGGATGTCGCGCGCCACCTTGACCAGGCGCGGGCCCCAGTCGGCCTCGAGCCGGTCGCGGCTGATCTGGTAGATCGGCGCCGAGGCATTGATGGCGTAGGCCGCCGTGCCGTCGGTGTTGCGCAGCGGCGCGCCGACGCCGCACAGCTCGGGCAGCCATTCGCCCCAGGTGACGCAGAAGCCGTGGTCGCCGAGTTCCTTGAACGAGCGCTCCATGCCGGTCTTGACCTTGGCCCAGTCGTCGCGCCAGCGGCGGCGCATGGCATCGATGTGCTTGTTGCGGTCGGCATCGGGCAGCGAGAACAGGTAGGCGCGGCCCATTGCCGTGCTCGCCATCGGCACGCGCGTGCCGACATCATGGGTGATCGCCACCACAGAGGGGCCACGGCAGGCCTCGAGGTAAATCATCGAATGACGGTCGCGGCCGCCCAGCGCCGTCGAGGCGTTGAGGGCATGGGCCAGCGTCTCGAGCGGCTGGCGCGACGCGCGGCGCACGTCCATCGACGAAATCGCGGCATAGCCCAGAGCCAGCACCGAGGCTCCGAGCTCGTACTTGCGGAAACGGCGGATGTAATTGAGGTAGCCGAGCTCGGTCAGCGTGTGCGTCAGGCGCGCGACGGTCGGCTTGGGAAGGCCGGTGCGATGGGCAATCTCCTGGTTCCCCAGCATGCCTTCGCCGGCATGAAAGGCGCGCAGGATGTCGAGCCCGCGGGCGAGCGCGGTGACGAACTGGCGATCCTTGGCGGGCATCCCCTCGGCAAGACCGTTCTCGGCGGAACTCTGCAGGGCGGCGGTACGGGTGACGAGGTGGCTGACATTGCCCATGGGCGTTTTTCTCCGTGAATGACTGGTTATTTTTTGCGAAACGAAGCTGCCACCGCCCCATAGGTGCCGCAATGCGCGGCGAAGGGTTTTGACGTGCGAACGTGCAAAGCCGCCATGCCGCAGATGCGGGTTTCTTTCGCAGGGGTAGAGGAAATCGCGAAACCCTCGCGGAATCGGACTAATTTGCAGGCCTGTGGAGCTTCGGCTGGCCCGGCCAGCCTGGTCCGGCTACCATCCCCACCGTCCCCCTCGTGAGGCCAGTTTGGCGAAAGAACCTGCACTTCCTAAGGATATTAGCGGCCTGTCGTTCGAAGACGCGCTCAAGGAGCTCGAAGGCATCGTCCAGCAGCTCGAGCGCGGGCAGGTCAAGCTCGACGAGGCGATCACCGCCTACGAGCGTGGCGCTCTCCTCAAGCGACACTGTGAGCAGAAGCTCGCCGAGGCCAAGATGAAGGTCGAGAAGATCGTCTTCGCGGCCGACGGGTCGGTGAGCAGCCAACCGGCCGATCTCAACTAGCTGTCCAGACATGCCGCTGTCGTCGTATCGCGAGTTCGACGCCGCCTTGGCGTTTGCCGCCGAATCGGTCGAACGGACCATGGACCGCCTGCTGCCCAAGGGTGACGAGGGGGAGGCGCAGGTCTTCGAGGCCATGCGCTATTCCAGCCTCGGGGGAGGCAAGCGCCTACGCGGCTTCTTCGTGCTGGCCGGTGCCACCTTGTTCAAGGTCGGCGCAGTGCCGGCGCTGCGCACGGCAAGCGCCATCGAACTGGTGCACGCCTATTCGCTGATTCACGACGACCTGCCGGCGATGGACGACGACGACCTGCGGCGCGGCAAGCCGTCCTGCCACAAGCAATTCGACGAGGCGACGGCGATTCTGGCGGGCGACGCGCTGCAGGCGCTGGCGTTCGAGGTGCTGGCCGACGCCGACACGCACGGCGATCCGGCGGTGCGCGCCCATCTGGTCAGCGAACTCGCCAAGGCGTCCGGAGCGCACGGCATGGTGGGCGGCCAGATGCTCGACCTGCTGGCCGAGCAGCAGGACGCCGCCGAGATGTCGATCGGCGCCATCACCCGCCTGCAGCGCCTCAAGACCGGCGCGTTGATCTCCTTTTCCTGCACGGCGGGCGCGATCCTCGGCAAGGCAGCCGACTCCTTGCACCATGCGTTGTCGGCTTATGCCCACGATCTGGGGCTTGCCTTCCAGATCGTGGACGACCTCCTCGATGTCGAGGGCGACCCCGGTGTCGTCGGCAAGGCGACGGGCAAGGATGCGGCGGCCGGCAAAGCGACCTTCGTGTCCATTCTGGGACTCGAACGGGCGCGGGCGCAGGCTAGCATGCTGGCGCGACAGGCCGCCGCACACCTCGAACCGTTCGGAGACAAGGCCGATCTGCTGCGCCAGGCGGCGAATTTTGTGGTCAGCCGCCGGGCATAAGCCCATATCGGACCCTATGGAGCCTATATTGCAGTCATGAGTACCGAGAGTAAGACGCCGCTCCTCGACAGCGTGAACGTACCCGCCGACATCCGCCGGCTGCGGGCTGACCAGCTGCGTCAGCTGGCCGACGAACTGCGCCAGGAGACGATTTCAGCCGTGTCGGTTACCGGCGGCCATCTCGGCGCGGGCCTGGGAGTGGTGGAGCTCACCGTGGCGCTGCACCACGTCTTCGATACGCCGCGCGACCGGCTGATCTGGGACGTCGGCCACCAGGCCTATCCGCACAAGATC
>CAZHQA010000226.1:0-9018 GCA_964533955.1 uncultured Reyranella sp.
CCGGCTGCAGCGGTCCGTTGTTGTACATCTGCATGTCGGCATAGAAATGCGGATAGGTGTCGGGGTTCGCCACATCGGACGAGAAGAACACCGACGCGGTCACCGCCTTGACCTCGATATCGATGCCCGCCTTCTGGCAGGCCTGCTTGACGATCGCCTGGGTCTTCTGGCGCGGCTGGTTGATCGAGGTCTGGTACACGAACTTGAGCCTCGTGCCGTCCTTCTCGCGGATGCCGTCGGCACCTTTCTTCCAGCCGGCCTTGTCGAGAATCTCGTTCGCCCTGTCGACGTTGAACTCGTATTTGGTGGTCTTGGAGGCGAAACGTTCCGGGAAGTTGATGAAATTCGGCACCGCGATGCCGGTGCGGCCATAGATGTACTTCTGCACCGAATCCTTGTCGACCAGCAGCGCCATTGCCTCGCGCACCGCCGGATCGGAGAACGCCGGATGCCTGGTCGTCAGGCTCGAGCGCTCGCCGTCGATCTCCTTGTTTGGGTCGGTGAAGTTGAGCTGGATGTGCTCGATGCCCCCGCCTGGGGTGATCGAGACCTTGCCTTTGCCGCCCTTTTCCAGGCGCAGGAGAATCTCGTCCTCGACCTGCAGGTTCCAGGCAAAGTCGTACTCGCCGGTCTGCAGCACCGCCCGAGCAGCGGAAACCGCATCGCCGCCGCCCTTCATCTCGATGCTGTCGAAATAGGGCTTGTTGGGCTGGTGATAGTTCGGATTGATCACGCCGGCCACCAGGTCGCCCGGCTTGAAGTCCTTGAACATGTAGGGGCCGGTGCCGACCGGCTTGAGGTTGGTCGGCGCCTCGCGCGACTTGGCGCCGCTGTAGTCGGCAAACAGATGCTTGGGAATGATCATCCCCGAGGCACCCACGAAGGCATCGGCCCAGAAGGGCGTCGGTCGCGGGAATTTCACGACGACCGTGTGGTCGTCGACCTTTTCGACGGTGACATCCTTGTAGGAGCCGCTGGTCAGCGAGGCGGTCGCGGGATCGCGCGCATAGGCCCAGGTGAAAACCACGTCGTCGGCGCTGAACGGCTTGCCGTCGTGCCAGGTCACGCCCTTCTTCAGCTTCCAGGTCACCGACGTGCCATCGGCGGCCAACGTCCCGTCCTCGCGCCCGGGAATGGACTCGGCAAGTTGAGGCCGCAGATTGCCGCTGGCATCCCAGCCCGCGAGCGGCTCGTAGAATATGCGCGAGCCGTCCTGGTCCTTGGTGCCCGTCGCGAAGTGCGGATTGAGCAACGTCGGACCCTGCCACCAGAGCACCTTGAGCTGCCCGCCGCCGCCGCGCTTGGTCGGCTTGTAGGCCGGCACCGTCGACTGAGCCATCGCTACCCCGCCGAGCGCGAGCAGCTGGCTTACCATCGGCGCGGTCAGGCCGACCGCCGCCATCCGCCGCACGAAGCTGCGCCGGGACATCCCGCCCGCCTTCACCAGATCGATCAGGCGATGCAAGTCACGTTCGTTCATCGGAGGTCTCCCATCCAGTCGGCGACGCCATCCCCGGACAGCCGCTCGTGCTTGTCGTGCAAGATGCATGCAAGTCCCGAGCGAATGGCAACAGCCCGGGCGCTGCCCGTCAATGGCGTGCCTTGATTCCGCCCGGCCGCTGGGTCATACCGCTCCGCCCTCGCCTTCCACCGGCGGGGTGCGCGGAGGTCCAAACCCCGCGCCAACCCACAGTGAGCGGAGTCCACATCCCATGCCTGACGTCACGACCGGCGCCGCTGCGCCCAGTCGCCACCTTGCGCCCTACACCGACCGCGGCCTCAAGGGCCGCATCTTTTCGGGGGTGCAGCCGACCGGCAACCTCCATCTCGGCAACTATCTCGGCGCAATCCGCAACTTCGCGCGCCTGCAGAGCGCCTACGAGTGCCTCTATTGCGTCGTCGACCTGCACGCGATCACGCAGGCGCAGGATCCCAAGTTGCTGGCGGGCCAGACCCGCGAAATCGCGTCGGCCTTCCTGGCCGCCGGCGTCGATGGCAAGAAACACATCCTGTTCAACCAGTCGATGGTGCCGGCGCACGCCCAGCTCGCCTGGATCTTCAATTGCGTGGCCCGCGTCGGCTGGATGAATCGCATGACGCAATTCAAGGAGAAAGCGGGCAAGGACCGCGAGAACGCCTCGCTCGGTCTCTACGCCTATCCCGCGCTGATGGCGGCCGACATCTTGCTCTACAAGGCCACGCACGTACCGGTCGGCGAAGACCAGAAGCAACACCTCGAGCTCACGCGCGACATCGCACAGAAATTCAACAACGACTTCAACGCGCCCGATTTCTTCCCGCTCACCGAACCGCTGATCTTCGGCGCGGCGACGCGGGTCATGAGCCTGCGAGACGGCACCAAGAAGATGAGCAAATCCGATCCGTCGGACTTCTCGCGCATCAACCTCACCGACGATGCCGATGCAATCGCGCAAAAGATTCGTCGCGCCAAGACCGACCCGCATCCGATGCCGGACACGGCGGCGGAGGCCGAGAAGCGGCCCGATGCCGACAACCTGCTGGGCATCTATGCCGCGCTGGCCGACATGGAGAAGGATGCGGTGATCTTCGAGTTTGCCGGCAAGCAGTTCTCCGAGTTCAAGGCGGCCCTGACCGAGCTTGCTGTCGCCAAGCTGGGCCCGATCGGCGCGGAGATGCAGCGACTGATGAAAGACCCCGGCCACGTCGATGCGATCCTGCACGACGGCGCCCAGCGCGCCCGCGAGCTCGCCGCGCCAATTCTCGAGGAAGTCTACGGGACAGTAGGGTTCCTCAAGCCGTAGGATCGGCTCGCCGCCAACGTTCGGGAGCGCACGATGTTCGACAAGGATCAATTCACTGCCGACTGTCGCGCCGCTCTCTCGGGCGATCGTGTCTCGCGCGGCGTGCGCGAGGTCGTGGCGCGCGCAGTCGCCAATCCTTCCGACGTGATCAGGGTGCTCGGCGAGCCCAAGGCCGGCGGCATCCAGCCGATCCATCGCTCGCCGGAACTCACGATCATCAACGTGCTGTGGCCCGCCAGCATGGTGATCATGCCGCGCGACCACGCGATGTGGGCGGTGATCGGCGTTTATGGCGGCCGCGAGGACAACATGCTGTGGCGGCGGCTACCCGACGATGCCGACGGGAAGATCGAAGCGGCCGGCGCCATCGCCCTCTCGACCCGGGACGCTCAAGCGTTCGGGCCCGACGTCATCCACTCGGTGACCAACCCGATCGAGCGCGTCACGGGCGCCATTCACGTCTACGGCGGCGATTTTTTCGCCGCCAAGCGCAGTGAGTGGGATCCCGAGTCCCTCTGCGAGCGGCCGTACGATCTCGAAAAAGCGCGTCGGATGTTCGCGCGCTAGCGCGATCTCCGGCTTCTAGCCTTCCATCCGGGTCAGCGCCCACTTCACGGCGGCGCCCTCGATCGGGATCTGGCCGACCAGGACGATCTGCTCGGTGCGGCGCTGGCGTCCCTCCTCGCCGAGATAGATGCTCTCGGCCAGCCCGATGCCCACACCCGAGGCACGCAGCCGCCAGCCCCGGCCGCTCGGCAGGCGCATCAGCACCGCCTGGCCGCTTTGCGCCAGCGTCGCCTTCACCGAAGGATGCAGATGGAAGCGCACGATGAAGCGCCGGTCGGGCACCGTCACCGGTCGGCCTTCGGGACCGGTGAACAGGTCTTCGCCGCGCAGGTCGCCGCCGTCCGCCGACAGCCAGAGGCGTCGGCGATGGATGATGCCGAACAGCGATCGATAGCCGTCGTGGCTCATGTCGAGCCACTGCGCGCCCTGGTCCTCGGCGCGGTCGACCAGCACGTTGCCGGCACGGTACTCCAGCGCGCCATGATCGGTGATCTCGGTCGAGTTGGTGTCGTCGACGACAGCCGTCGAATGCGCCGCGGTATAGCGCATGAACTGGCGCCACTCGCGCGGCGCGCCGGGATATATGCCGCAATTGACGACCAGCCGCTCGTGCGCAGCGCTCATCTCGAAGCTCAGAGTGCCGGCATGAGCCGAGCCATCCATGCCCCGGCCGGGTGGGCTGCCGGCATCGGCGATCACCAGCGAGGTCCCGGCGGCCAGGCGCTGAAAGCCGCTCTGCAGCGCCATCGCCGGCGCGCCTTCGTTCGATCCGGAACGGGCAAGCACCAGGTCGATCATTGTTCGATCGCCCTCCCAGGTGCCGTTGAACAGCGCGAGTCCGCCATCGCCATGCCGGAAGAAGCGCAGCATCGGCGCCAGCCGGTCGATCGCGGCGACGACTTCCGCCGGCGGCCGGCGATCGGCCGAGCCTAGTGCGGCACGGACGTCGAGCAGATGGCGCAGCACCGTCATCTGGATGTGCGGGGCGCGCTCGGCAACGATGCCGTCATGTGCCACGTAACGCTTCACGAACCTGGCCAGGCGCGCCAGCGACTGCGCCAGGCTCTTCTCGTAGTGCTTGCCGTCGCGAATGAAGGCGAGGTCGGCGAAGATCAGCGCCTTCAGGACGGCCACCGCTTCCTGCCCGGCGAGGCCGGTGCGCGACACGCGCCGCAGATGCACGCGCTGGCGCGCCAGGGCGATGACGAAGCGGGCAGAAAAGTCCGGCTCGCCGGCGGCGGCCAGCCAATCGAAGTGGCGGATCCACGATACGATGCGCTGAGCGAGGACCTCGCGTTTCCACGTACCGGGCGACCAGCGCCATTCGCGATCGATCCAATCGTCGACGAGATTTACCGCAACGGCAGCCGACGAGGCATCGCCGCAGTCGCGCAGATCGCGTAGCCAGGCAAAGCCGTTCAAGGCGTCGAGCCACAACGGATTGGCGCCCGGCCGCTGCCAGGGCGGGTCGCTGCCGCCCGGGACGGCGGCGCCCACCACGCCGAAGGCGGCGAATTCACCCACGATCAGGCGCTGGCCAAGGGCAGGGTCGCCCGGCCAGGGATCGGGGGCCACGGCAAAGAAGCTCCTCGGCGAGCGGTAGCCGAGGGTCAGGGAGTAAAGCGGCAATCCCAGCATCCAGCGGCCGAAGGGGCGGCGTGGAGCCGGTTGGGCGGCAATCGAGCGGATGGGACGTGAATCCGAGGCGATCAACGTCATTTTCTTCTGATCATTGGCCCGGCTGCATTTGCAGCAGGCGTTGAGGGGTTATCGACAGTCTAGCTGAGCCGGGCCGTCATGGCGATGGCCTGAAAAGGCCTCGATTTGCCCCTCCTTGGGAAGCTTCGCGGGCCTTGCCGGGCCTTGAACGGCCCATTTTGCACCCCAAATTGACTGGGCGAAGGGATGCCTGATGGGGTCCCCGGGCGCTCGCTCTTCGGAGGAGGGTTCTATGAGTCGCGTACCGTTGTTCAATTCGCCCTTGCTGCTGGGATTCGACCAGCTCGAGCGTACGCTCGATCGGTTGGCCAAGAATGCGGAGGGCTATCCCCCCTACAACATCGAGCGGATCGGCGAGAACGGCCTGCGCATCACGCTGGCTGTTGCGGGCTTTACGACCGACGATCTGGCCATCGAACTCGTCGAGAACCAGCTCTCGGTGCGGGGCAGGCAGACCGACGACGCGACCCGTGTGTTCCTGCATCGCGGCATCGCCGCCCGCCAGTTCCTGCGTTCGTTCATGCTGGCCGACGGCATCGACGTGGTGAGCGCGCGACTGGACAACGGGCTGCTCTCGATCGACCTCGTGCGGCCCTAGATCGAGCCGCGCATCCGCACCATTCGCATCGACGCCGGCCCCGGCCGCGACGAAGCGAGCAACACCATCGACATCACCGCGCGCCGCTCCGGCTCGCGTTGAAAGCTGCCAAGGAGGTAGCCATGGAAAACAACGAAGCAACCACGACCTTCAAGCCACTCGCGGACGATGCGTTCCTGAGTCTGGGCGCGCAGCAGATCGCCTACGTCAAGGCAATCAGCATGCCCGATGGCGCGCACGCCGTCGGCATCTTCTCCGCCGACGGCAAGGCGATGGCGGCGGCACCGTCAGTCGAGATCGCACAGGCGATCATTCGCCAGCACGAGCTCGAGCCGGCCCTTGTTCACTAAAGCGAATTCCGTCCGGCCAGAAGCGGCCGGACGGCCGCGTCAGGGAATGGAATCAGGCGGCGCTCTGCGCCTGAACGGAATCGACGAGCAAGGCATAGAGCGCATCCGCGCTCTCGGTGGCGCGCAGCTTTTCGACCAGGCTGCGGTCGCGCAGCAGCCGTGACACGCGCGCCAATGCCTTGAGGTGATCGGCGCCTGCACCCTCGGGCGCAACCAGCAGAAAAACGACGTCAACCGGACGCTCGTCGATCGAATCGAAGTCGACGGGATGGGCGAGCCGCGCGAACAGGCCAATCGGCCTGTCGAGAGTGCCGAGCCGGCCGTGCGGGATGGCGATGCCGCCGCCGATGCCGGTCGAGCCGAGCCGCTCGCGCTCAAGCAGGCGGTCGAACAACTTTCGTTCGTCGAGCTTGAAAACCGTGGCGGCGCGGCTGGCCAGTTCGGCTAGCAGCGCCTTCTTGCCGGACGCCTTTACCGAGGCCAGAACGGCGTCTGGACCGGTTAGCAAATCGGCGATTTCCACAATGTCACCAATATGTTGACGGGCGCGGACCAACCCCCGCCCGGCGCGAAGGCGCCCCTATAAGCGCGTCGCCCATGCCGGTCAAGCCGCCGTGAAGCCGACCAAGGGCATCGCACGAAACCGATCAGTCGGCCGGACCGGCCAGTGCCTGCGCGGCAATCGCCGCCGACGGCACGCCGGAGGGCAGGCTGCGGCCCATGCCGAGACGTCCGAGCCGCCGGCGCTCGGCCGACGAGGGAATGCGCATCGCTTCGCGATACTTGGCGACGGTGCGGCGCGCGATCTCGATACCCTCGCCTTTCAACAGATCCACGATGCGATCATCCGACAGCGGCTGATGGGCGTTCTCGCCGCCCACCAGATGACGAATGCGCGAGCGTACCGATTCGGAGGATACGACGACGCCGGGCGTGCGAGCCGGCAGGGCCGAGGTGAAGAAGTACTTGAGCTCGAAGATGCCGCGCGGCGTGGCGATGTACTTGTTCGACGTGACGCGGCTCACCGTGCTCTCGTGCAGTTCGGTGGCGAGTGCGATGTCGCGCAGCACCAGGGGCTTGAGCGCGCTCACACCCTGGCGGAAGAAGCCGTCCTGCTGGCGCACGATCTCGCGCGCGACCTTGAGAATGGTGGTCGCACGCTGTTCGAGCGTCTTGACCAGCCAGTTGGCCGACTGGAAGCGTTCGGCGACGAAATCGCGATCGGTCTTGGCGCGCGTGCCCTTCATCAGGGTGGCGTGGTAGTTCCGGTCGACCAGCACCTTGGGCAGGGCATAGGTGTTGAGCTCGATGTGCCAGCCCTCCTCGCCGGTCTCGGGATCCTTGGCCGGCGTGAGGAAGAGATCGGGCGCCACCGGCTGGATCGGCTCGAAGTCGAATTTCTGGCCGGGACGCGGATCGAGCGTGCGCAATTCGGCCAGCATCTCGCGCAGGTCTTCGTCATCGACGCCGCAGCGACGGCGCAACTGGCCGAGTTCGCCCGCCGCCACGAGATCGAGATTGTCGAGCAGCGCCTTCATCGCCGGATCGAGGCGATTGCGCTCGGCGAGCTGGGCGCCCAGGCATTCGGCAACCGTCCGCGCGAACAGACCGGCCGGCTCGATCTGGCGCAGCCGTGCCCAGATGCGCTCGATCGTCTCGAGGCTGGCGGTCAACGCCTGGGCCACCGCCGGTGCCTCGAGGCGGCAATAACCCGCCTCGTCGAGACCTTCGGCGAGTTTCAACGCAATGCGCCGCTCCTCGGCGGTCTCGAAGATGAGGTCGATCTGCCCGAGCACGTGGGCGGCAAGCGAGGCGGGGCGCTCGGCCACGAAGTCGAGCGCGTCGGGAATATCGTCGCGCTGGCCGGCCTTGCTGGCGGTGCCGTCGCCGCCGCGGTCGGCATGCTCGCGCGTCCAGCGTTCGTCTGCATCGGCCAGGGCCGGCGCGGCCGCCGCCAAAGCCTCGGCGGTATCGGTCGGGGTGTCGATCGGGCCGGCGTCTGCCTCGGCAATCGGACCCTCGTCGGAAGAGGACTCCTGCAGCAACGGATTCTTTTCGAGCTCCTGCTGGATAAAGGCCGCCAGCTCGAGATGCGAGAATTGCAGCAACTTGATCGCCTGCTGCAGCTGCGGCGTCATTGCCAATGTCTGGCGCGAGGCCAAGATGAGACTCGGACCGATACGCATTGTACCCCCACCCCTGAAGGTCATTAGACCTTCCGCAGGAGCGTTACGCAAGAACCATGCCAGACTGCAGAGGTTCTGCGATCAATGCTCGAATATGTCGATCTCCGGCCAACCGGCGACGTCCAGCCGGGCTCGACTCGGCAGGAAGCGGAAAGCGGCCTGCGCCAGTTCGGTCCGCCCCTCGCGCTCCAGCAGCGCATCCAGCTTGGCCTTGAGCGCGTGCAGGTACAGGACGTCGGACGCGGCGTACGCTAGCTGTTCCTCGCTCAGGGTCTCGGCGCCCCAGTCCGAGGTCTGCTGTTGTTTGGAGAGGTCGACGCCCAGAAGTTCCCTGCAAAGGTCCTTAAGGCCGAACCTGTCGGTAAATGTGCGGGTAAGTTTGGCCGCGATCTTGGTGCAATAGACCGGCTCGCAGCGCACGCCCAGCGCGTGCTCGAGCACGGCGATGTCGAAGCGGCCGAAATGGAAGAGCTTCAGCACCTTGGGATCCGCCAGCAGGGCCGCCAGCCGTGGCGCTTTGACCGGACCTTTCGGGATCTGCACCAGATGGGCATTGCCATCGCCAGACGACAACTGAACCAGGCAAAGGCGGTCGCGGTGCGGGTTGAGGCCCATTGTCTCGGTATCGATGGCCACGACGGGACCGAACGACAGATCGGCCGGAAGGTCGCCGGGGTAGAGCTTGTTGGCCATCAGCAGTTGCCTCGCACGCCTCGCATGGTGCCCAGGAGAAGACTCGAACTTCCACGCCTCGCGGCGCTAGTACCTGAAACTAGTGCGTCTACCAATTCCGCCACCTGGGCACGGCATGCGGG
>CAZHQA010000227.1:0-3983 GCA_964533955.1 uncultured Reyranella sp.
CGCGGTCGATCTTGCGCGCCTTTTCTACGATCCGCGGATCGGTCGTGTAGACACAGTCGACATCTGTGTAGATGTCGCAGCGGTCGGCCTTCAGCGCCGCCGCCAGCGCCACCGCCGAGGTGTCCGAGCCGCCGCGGCCCAGGGTGGTGACGCGCCCATCCGGCGCCAGACCCTGAAAGCCCGGCACGATCGGCACCTCGCCTGCTGCCATGCTGTCGGCGATGCCGGTCGTCTCGACGTCGACGATGCGAGCCTTGGCGTGAGCCGCGTCGGTGCGAATCGGAATCTGCCATGACATCCAGGAGCGCGACTTCACGCCCTGCGCCTGCAGCGCCATCGCCAGCAGGCCGATCGTGACCTGTTCGCCGGTCGCGACCACGACGTCGTATTCCGCAGCGTCGTGCAGGGGGGCGATCTCGTTGACCCACTTCACCAGCTGGTTGGTGGCGCCCGACATGGCCGAGACCACGACAGCCACCTGGTTGCCGCGCAGAACCTCGGCCTTCACCTTGCGCGCGACATTCTTGATGCGGTCGGTGTCGCCGACCGAAGTGCCGCCGAATTTGAGAACGATGCGCGCCATGGACCTGCTCGAAAGCGGCGGTATAGCGCGGCTTCCGAGAAAGTGAAACCGCTCGCCGTTCCACTTTCTCGGAAACGCGTTGCTCCAGATCTCTCGACCGAAGGCATATTCCGTTCGGCTGATTCCAGCCGAACGGAATATGCTCTAGACAGCGGGGGCACCATTGAGGTCAAGGCGGCCATGGCCGATAGAGCGCATAGCACCGTCGATCGGGGCGAGATCGAGCGCTTCTCGCGCATCGCCGAGGAATGGTGGGATCCCAAGGGCAAGTTCGCGCCCCTGCACCGGCTGAACCCGGTCAGGCTCGCCTACATCCGCGACCGGGCGGCTGCACATTGGCGGCGCGAGCCGCTGACAGGCGCGCCGCTCGAGGGCCTGTCTCTGTTGGATATCGGCTGCGGCGGAGGCCTGCTGTGCGAGCCGATGACCAGACTGGGGGCGATGGTCACCGGGATCGATGCCGCCGAGCGCAACATCGCCACCGCGCGCCTGCATGCCGAGCGCCAGGGCCTGGCCATCGACTACGGCGAAGGCACCGCGGAGGCGCTGGCGGCGGAAGGCCGGCAATTCGACATCGTGCTGGCCCTCGAGATCGTCGAGCATGTTGCCGATGTCGATCTTTTCCTGCGCTCGCTCGGCCGGCTCGCCAAGCCGGGCGGGTTGGTCTTCCTGTCGACGCTCAATCGCACGGCCAAGGCATGGGCGCTGGCAGTCGCCGGCGCCGAGTACGTGCTGCGCTGGTTGCCGCGCGGCACGCATGACTGGCGGAAATTTCTCAAGCCGTCAGAAGTGGTGCGCGGCCTGCGTTCGGGCGGTATCGAGACACAGGAGGTTGTGGGGGTAGTCTACAGCCCGCTCAGCCGCGCCTGGTCGCTCAACGCGTCCGACCTCGACGTCAATTACATGCTGTACGGCGTGGCCGGCCCCACCCCTTTGAACGAGGACAACTAAGAGGCAGCGCTTCAGTTGCCGCGCGGAATCCACGGCAGGCGGCCGAATTCGATGCCCTCTTCCGCGAGTTCCTCGGCTTCCTTCTCCGTGGTCTCGCCGTAGATGCCGCGCTTGTCGCTCTCGCCGTAATGAATCTTGCGCGCTTCCTCGGCAAACTTGTCGCCGACATGCTCGCAGTTCTTCTCGACCTCGGCCCGCACTTTGAGCAAGGCGTCACGCAGCTCCTTCGGCATCTTGCGGGCAAGAGCGGCCATCTGCTGCTGTTGTGGCGTAGGCGGCGCGGGCGCGTCGACGGGAACCGGGACGTTCATCGCCACCTCGTTGCTCACGGTGGTCTTCTTCTTGTTGCCCTTGGTGCCCAGCCGCGGCGTCATCAGGGCGCGTGTCACCTTCTGGTCGCCGCACACGGCGCAGCCGATCAGGGACTTCTTTTCCTGGCGTTCGTAGGTCTTGCTGTCCTTGAACCAGCTCTCGAACTCGTGGCCCTTGGAGCAGCGCAGTCGGTATAGAATCATGAAATGACGTGAAGTTCCGGCTGTTTGGCACTCCCGATAGGGGAGTGCCAGAATGATGGGGTGTGATGGTGGCTGATGCAAGGGGTGTGCAAGCGGCACCATGGATCGTGCAATGGGCCGGCCTCGTGGCACCGCAGGCCGACGTCCTCGACCTGGCTGCAGGGCGCGGCCGGCACGCCGCCTTCTTCGCCGAGCGCGGCCACCAGGTGGTGGCCGTCGACCGCGACGTGAGCAGGATCTCCGATCAGCCCGGTATCGAGCGCCTGCAGGCCGACCTCGAGGACGGCGGCGCATGGCCGCTGGGCAAACGCCAGTTTGGCGCCGTCGTCGTGACCAACTATCTGCACCGCCCCTTGATGCCGCACCTTCTGAGCGCGGTCGCGGCCGGCGGCGTGCTGCTCTACCAGACCTTCATGGAAGGCAATGAGCGCTTCGGCAAACCGAGCCGCCCGGATTTCCTGCTCAAGGACGGCGAGCTGCTCGAACTGGTGCGCGGGCGGTTCTCGGTGATCGCCTACGAGGCCCGCCTGATCAGCGACCCTGCCATGGCGATGGTGCAAAGGATCGCGGCGAGGAAAATCTAGCTCGTCCCGGAAGAATTACTCCGCCGCCTTCGGAACTGCCGGCTTGTGAAGCACCGGCGCCGAGTATTTCCGGTCGTGCTCCAGCGAGGGCACCATCTTGCGCGCCTCGGCCACCTTGGCGAGGTCGATGTCGGCGAGCACGAAACCCGCCGTCTCGCCGCCGGCATCGGCCAGCACCTCGCCCCATGGGGCGACGGCGATGGAATGACCGTAGGTCTTGCGATTGGAGCCCTTGTGCGTGCCGACCTGGGCCGGCGCGAAGACGAAGCAGCCCGTCTCGATGGCCCGCGCCCGCATGAGCGTGTGCCAGTGCGCCTGGCCGGTCGGCACCGTGAACGACGAGGGGATCGACAGCATCACCGCGCCGGCATGGGCGAGATCGCGATAGAGATAGGGAAAGCGCAGGTCGTAGCAGATCGTCATGCCGAGCACGCCCCACGGCGTCTCGGCGAGCACCGAGCGCTCGCCCGGCTTGAAGGTCGATGACTCGCGGTAGCTCTGTCCGCCGACGCCTGCAAGTTCCACGTCGAACATGTGGATCTTGTCGTAGCTTGCGACGATGCCGCCCGATGAATCGATCAGGTAGGAACGGTTGCGAATCTGCTCCTCGCCGGGAACGCGCACATGGATCGAGCCGAGCAGGAACCAGGCGCCGGTCTCGCGCGCCGCAGCCCGGCACGCGACCAGCATGGCGTGCGCCGGTTCGCTCTCGGCCTTGGCCAGCGTATCGGCGCGATTGGCGCCGATAAGCCCGGTGTTCTCCGGCGTCATGATGAAATCGGCGCCGGCGTCGCGGGCGGCCCGCGCCTGCTCGCGCACGAAGGCCACGTTCTCGGCCATTTCGTTGCTGACGTTGGTCTGGATCAGGCCGGCCTTGAACGCGGTCACGGCGATCAACCAGGCTGGGCGAGCAGCGCGTCGAGCTTGCCTTCGCGCTCGAGCTCGGCGAGCTCGTCGGAGCCGCCGATATGCTGGCCGTTGATGAAGATCTGCGGCACCGTCGAACGCCTGGAGCGGGTCCGCATCTCGGCGCGCTTGGCCTCGTCTTCCATCACGTCCATTTCGTTGTAGGCAGCACCCTTCTTCTCCAGCAGCCCTTTGGCGCGCGCGCAGTAACCGCACCACGGGCTCGTGTAGATGTCGATTTTGGCCATACCAAACTCCTTGCGGCCACTATAACGCCGGCCGCACGGCCCGCGCCAGCGTCAGCACGTCGACATGCCGGGCGCCACCCTGTTCCAGGGTGCGAACGCAGGCATCGACCGTGGCACCGGTTGTCAGGACATCGTCGATCAACAGCACGGATTTTCCGGCGAGTGTGCGTGCCCAGCGTGGATGAATGTCGAACGC
>CAZHQA010000227.1:4083-6090 GCA_964533955.1 uncultured Reyranella sp.
GCCAGATCGGTCCGATCGCCATGCTTGAAGGGCAGCACCAGGCGCCGGCTTTGCGCATCGTAGACCAGCGCCGCGCGGGCCCGCCGATAGCGCGGCGCATGGGCAAGGCAGGCGCCGCACCGCGCGCCCTCGCCGAGATCCTCGGCAAACGGCGTGCCGCAGCACTCGCAATGCGGCGGCGCGATGAAGGAAAAGCCCGGCCAGCACACGGCGCACAAGGCGCCCGGAGTCGCCACGATCTCGTTGCAGCCGAGGCACAGCGGCGGCAGCACGGCATCGAGCAGCTTCCGCGAGGCATCGGCGCAGATCCGGCCCAGGATCATCGTCCGATTGCGCCCGGCAAATGCGCCCTCAATAAGGGCTGTTCCCCTACCCGCCGCCACGCTTTCGCCCTACATACGAGGTCGATGGCCGCTCCCGATCCCCTGTTGGTCTTCGACCGCCGCGCCCTGCGTCTGCGGCGTGAACGCGCGGCCCGCGCCTGGCAGGCGCGATCGTTCCTGAAGCGAGAGATCGCGGGCCGTCTGGTCGAGCGGCTTGACGACGTGCGGCGGACATTTCCGCTGGCGCTCGATCTCGGCTGTCACGGCGACGAGATCGCAGCGGCGCTGGACGAGAACCGAAAGGCTGCGGACAGGACGATCGACTGCCTGGTCCGCGCCGATCTCGGCTTCGGCTTCGCACGCAATGCCGGCGGGCCGGCGCTGGTGGCGGACGAGGAGGCCCTGCCCTTCGCGGCCCGGCGCTTCGATCTGGTGCTGAGCGCCATGAGTCTGCACTGGGTCAACGATCTGCCCGGCGCGCTCATCCAGATCGCACGCATCCTCAAGCCCGACGGCCTGTTCCTCGGCGCCATGCTGGGCGGCGCCACTCTCTGGCAATTGCGCCAGGCCCTGGCGGCCGCCGAAAGCGAGATCGAAGGCGGACTCAGTCCGCGCGTCTCGCCGTTCGCCGACCTGCGAGACGCCGCGGGCCTGCTGCAGCGCGCGGGCTTTGCGCTGCCGGTGGCCGACAGCGAAACCATCGACGTCGAATACGCGAGCGCCCTCGAGCTGATGCGCGAGCTGAGCGCCATGGGTGAAGGTAACCTGGTGGCCGAGCGCCGCCGCGGCCTGGCAAGTCGCACAACGTTCGTGCGCGCGGCCGAGATCTACCGCGAACGCTTCACCCGGGCCTCGGGCCGCATCGCCGCCAGCTTCGAGGTTTTGTTCCTGCACGGCTGGGCGCCGCACGCCTCGCAGCCCAAGCCGCTCGCGCCAGGCGCTGCCCGATACAGCCTGGCCGAAGCGCTCGGCACCATCGAGCAAAGCGCCGGCGAGAAGCCCGATCGGGGTCGATCGTGAAGCCGGCCTTCGGGGAGGTGCTGTCGGAGAGCTTCGAGTTCTTCTTCTCGCGCCTGCGGCTCTTCTTCCATCTCGTAACCGTGCCGTGGATTATTTCGCTTGGCCTGCGCATTGCCGGGGCGGCATTGACCGACGAATCGCTGCCGGTCGTGCTCCTTGAAAAGGCGATCGATGTCGTTCCGACCGTCATGTTCATGGTCGCCTGGATGCGGGTCGTGCTGCTCGGGCCGCAACGGATTGATCGCCTGCCCGGCCTCGCCTGGTCGCCGCGCGAGACGGCCTTCTTAATTCATCTTCTGAAAGTGGCCGGGATCACTTTCGTGCTGATTGCAGCCTTCACGCTCACCGTGGGAGCTATCGACCCGGCAGCCCTGGGCGGGGGCCCGATCGATCCCGAACTTGCCCGCCGCGAGGCGCTGGCCGCGCCCTTGGGCACGGGCTTCCTCGTCTCGGCGTTGCTGGCGCTGCGCGTGAGCTTCGGGCTGGCCGCCAGCGCCGTCGACGTGCCGTTCACGCCCCGCCATTCCTGGGCCTACAGCCGCGGCAGCGCCTGGACGATCATCGGTGTGCTGTTCGTGATCTTCTTCGCCAGCGCACTGGCAACCGCGCTCGGCGCTCTCGTGCCCTTCGCCGTCCTGCGCGGCCTGCTCGGCACCGACATGGG
>CAZHQA010000227.1:6190-8969 GCA_964533955.1 uncultured Reyranella sp.
GCGCTAAAGAAGGTCGCGCAGCAGGGCGACCAGCGGCACGTCCGCCGGCGGCATCGGATAGCGCGCAAGTTCGCCGGGCGGCACCCACTTCAGGGCCTGGCCCTCGCGCGGCTGGGGCGTGCCGTTCCACTTGCGGCAGGCGAAGACCGGCATCAGCAGATGGAACTTCTCGTAGCCGTGGCTGGCGAAGGCGATCGGCGCCAGGCAGCTGGCCGCCGTCTCGATGCCGAGCTCCTCGTGCAGTTCGCGCACCAGCGCCTGTTCGGGAGTCTCTCCGGCGTCGACCTTGCCGCCGGGAAACTCCCAGAGGCCTGCCATCGACTTGCCTTCGGGGCGTTGGGCGATCAGCACGCGGCCGTCGGGATCGACCAGCGCCACGGCAGCGACCAGCACGAGTGGACGATCGCCCAACGGGGGCGGCCCGCCGGGACACTCCTCCTCGAACAGCGCGCTCAAGGGCGCGTACTCAGGATCGGTAACTGCCGTTGATGTCGATGTAGCCGTGCGTCAGGTCGCAGGTCCACACGGTGGCGCGGCCGCGGCCGATGCCGAGATCGATGTCGATCACCACGTCGGTGCCCTTCATGTGCTTGGCGACCGGCGTCTCGTCGTAGTTCGGCACGACCTGTCCGCCGTCGGTGATCTTCACGCCGCCCATCGAGATCCTGAGCTTGTCGCGATCGGCGCGCTCACCCGACTTGCCCACCGCCATGACGATGCGACCCCAATTGGCGTCCTCACCGGCGATCGCCGTCTTGACCAGCGGCGAGTTGGCAACCGCGAGACCGATCTTGCGCGCCGCGCCGTTGGAGGACGCGCCGCCGACGTTGATGGTAACGAACTTGGTGGCGCCTTCGCCGTCGCGCGCCAGAAGCTGCGCCAGATCGATCAGCACTTCGTCGAGCGCGCGCTTGAAGTCGACCAGAACGGGATCATCCGCCTCCTCGATCGGGGCATGCCGCGCCGAGCCCGTCGCTGCCAGCAGCAGCGTGTCGCTGGTCGAGGTGTCGCCATCGACCGTGACGCAATTCAACGACTTGTCGGCAGCATCGGTCAGCAGCTTCTGCAGCACACCGCCCGGAATTTTGGCGTCGGTGAAGACGAAGCCCAGCATGGTGGCCATGTCGGGCGCGATCATGCCCGAGCCCTTCAGGAAGCCGTTCAGGGTGACCGTGCGCTCGCCGATCTTGGCCTGCCGGGTGGCAAGCTTGGGAAAGGTATCCGTCGTCATGATGGCGGCGGCGGCGATAGCCCAGCTGTCCTCCCGGGCCCCCTTGATCAGCGCCGGCACGACCGCGGCAATCTTCTCCCAGTCGAGCGGCTGGCCGATCACGCCGGTCGAGGCCATCAGCACCTCGTTGCGCGGGCAGCCCAGCGCCTGCGCAACGGCACGCGTAGTCTCCTCGACCGCCTTGTCACCGAGCTTGCCGGTAAAGGCATTGGCGTTGCCCGAATTGACGATGATCGCGCGGATCTTCCCGCGCGCCAGGTTCTTGCGGCACCAGTCGACCGGCGCGGAGGAGGTCTTCGACTTGGTCAACACCCCCGCCACGGTGGCACCGGCCGGGAGCACCGCCAGCATGACGTCGTCGCGGTCCTTGTAGCGCACACCCGATTGCGCGGCGCCGAGCTTCACTCCCGCAATTCGCGGCAGCGTCGGCGTCGTCTTGGGCGCGAGCGGCGATACAGCGTGCTTGTCGGCCATGGGCTTCCTCCGGCGGCCGGCGCGGCGATTGCCGGTGGCCCAAGCGCGGAGCCTACACCAGAAACGCCCGGAATCGTGAGTTTTCCTTGTGCGCGACCCTACTTCGAGGGAGCAGCCGGCGCGGGTGCGGCCGGGGCGGGCGTTCCGGGCGCGGCCGGCTTGGCCGCCTGCGGCTCGGGCTTCGAGCCGTCGATGCTGAACTTCTCGATCTTGGCGCCGGCCCGCAACTGGTCGAGGATTTGCGTGATGGTCTCGCGCGCCAGCTCCTCCCTGATCGGGTCGGAGAGTTCCTCGAAGGTCGGCGGCGGCGCCTGGCGGCGATCCTCGAGCTTGATGACGTGATAGCCGAACTGGGTCTTGACCGGCGTATCGGTGAGCTCGCCCTTCTTCAGGGCGAATGCGGCATCGGCGAACTCCTTGACCATGTCGCTCTTCTTGAACCAGCCGAGGTCGCCGCCCTCCGCGCCGGACGCCTTGTCGGTCGATTTCTCCTTGGCGAGCTTGTCGAAGGCGCCGCCCTTCTTCAGCTCGGCGATCAGGGCCTTGGCCTCCTCATCGGTCGAGACCAGGATATGGCGAGCGCGCACTTCTTCTTCGGGCGGCGTCGATTTCAGCCGCTCCTGATAGCGCTGCTGCATCTTCTCCGCCGTCACCCGCTTGGCGATCTCGCGTTGCAGCCAGAAATCCTGCAGGACCTGATCCTCAACGAACGCCATGCGCTTCTTGAACGCCGGATCATCGGGAATCTTGTTCTTGCGCCCGTCCGCCACCGCCAGCTTGCTGTCGATGATGCGGTCGAGCAGGGCCGGGAAGACCGACGACAACGGCACGTTGCGATATTGCGGCGGCAGGGCCTGCTGGGCGACCTCGAGTTCCGACAGCCGAATCGGCTGCCCGTTGACCATCGCCACCACCGGATCCTTCGCTGCCGGGTTGGCCTGGGCCGGGTTCGCCTGCGCCGGCTTTGCCGGCTGTTGCGGCGGCGGCGCGGGTTGGGCCGGCGCCTGCGGCTTGGCCGCCGGGGGCGGATTGGCCGGCTGCTGCGCACCGGCTTCGAGTCCGACTGCAACCGTC
>CAZHQA010000228.1:0-8962 GCA_964533955.1 uncultured Reyranella sp.
TAGGCCGCATCCTCCCGAATCATCGCCGCGCCCTTCTCGCCGATCATGATGGTCGGCGCGTTGGTGTTGCCGGTGGTGAGCGTCGGCATCACCGAGGCGTCGATCACGCGCAGGCCGTCGATGCCGTGCACCTGCAGGCGCGCATCGACCACGGCGCGCGGATCCATGCCCATCTTGCAGGTGCCGACCGGGTGATAGAGCGTGTTGCCGAATTTGCGCGCATACTCGAGCAGCTCGGCGTCGCTCCTGATGTCGGGGCCGGGCGATGTTTCCCCCAGGCTGTGCTGGGCGAGCGCCGGCTGGCTGAAGATCCTGCGCACGTGGCGCGTTCCGCCGAGCAGTGCCAGCTCGTCGGTGTGCGTGGTGAAGTAGTTGGGCTTGATCGCCGGGCGCGCGAAGGGATCGGCGCTAGTCGCCATCACGGTGCCGCGGCTGTCGGGCTTGACCACGCAGACCACGCAGCTCATCGCCGGCTTATCGTCGAGCTGGCCGAATTTCAGCGTGTTGGTGCTGCCCGGCGTGAACAGGAGCTGCAGGTCGGGCGACGCCAGTCCCTCGCGGCTGTCGCAGAACACCTGCGCGGTCGTGACGCCGAAGGTGAGGGCGCCCTTGCCGGTGAGGAAGAATTTCGGGATCTCGGGCAGATAGCCCGGGAAACGCGCCAGCTCGTTCACCGTCGTCGTGCCCTGCACGCGATGCACCAGCCGGATCACGTAATGGTCGATCAGGTTGGCGCCGACGCCCGGCAGGTCGTGAACCACGGGGATGCCGAGCGACCGGAGATGCTCGGCCGGGCCGATGCCAGAGACCTGCAGAATGTGCGGCGAGTTCACCGTGCCGCCCGACACGATCACCTCGCGGTTGGCCTTGACCGTGGTCGTGCTGCCGCCGCGCACGAAGGTGACGCCGGTGCAGCGCTTGCCCTCGAAGATGAGCCGGCCGGTCTGCGCCTCGGTTTCGACCCGCAGGTTCGGCCGGCGACGAGCCTCGCGCAGGAAGGTCTGAGCCGTCGAGCCGCGCCAGCGGCCGCGGCGTGTCATCTGGGAATATCCCACGCCATGGCGCTGCTTGCCGTTGAGGTCGGGATTGAACGGGAA
Source organism: uncultured Reyranella sp. (assembly GCA_964533955.1). Lineage (GTDB taxonomy): Bacteria > Pseudomonadota > Alphaproteobacteria > Reyranellales > Reyranellaceae > Reyranella. The sequence continues at coordinate 1,098 of CAZHQA010000228.1, forward strand.
GCCTGCCTGCTGGGCAGCTTCGACGAAGCGGTGGGTGAGGGGCAGGATGGTGCGGTAGTCCTCGACCATGAGCGGCCCACCCTGGCCGCGCACCTCGGGATCGCCCTTCTGCACGTAGGTCTCGGCCTTCTTGAAGTAGGGCAGCACCTCGTCGTAGCTCCAGCCGCGGCAGCCCATCTGCGCCCAGTTGTCGAAGTCGGCCGGCGCGCCGCGCACATAGAGCATGCCGTTGATCGACGAGGTGCCGCCCAGCGTGCGGCCACGCGGCCAGTCGATGCGCCGTTCGCCCGAGCTCTTCTCGGGTTCGGTGGTGTAGTTCCAGTTCACCAGCGGATTGCGCAACAGCTTGCGCATCGCGGCCGGGATGTGGATCCAGGGATACCAGTCGGTCGGTCCGGCCTCGAGCAGGATCACTGACGCGCCCGTTTCCGACAGACGAGACGCCACTACACAGCCGGCCGAACCCGCGCCCACCACCACGTAATCCGCTTGCATGTTCGTTCCTCCTCCCCCGTCATACGGAGGAGGGCAGGGAGGGGGAAGGCCGCGCGAAGCAAACCTCCTGCGGCCTTCCCCCCTCCGTCCGCTGCGCGGACACCTCCCCGGTATGACGGGAGAAGGAAAGAAGACTAGCGTTGGTGGCGGCAGGCAACAGATTTGAGGGAGTTTGCGAAATGCGCGGGCGACAGGTGTTCTTCGAGACGCTGCTGGCTCACGGCGTGGAACGGATTTTCGGCAATCCCGGCACGACCGAAAGCCCGCTGCTCGACAGCCTGCTCGACTATCCGAGCCTGCAGTACATCGTGCATCTGCACGAGGGCGTGGCGGTCGGCGCGGCCAACTTCTACGCCCAGGCGAAGGCCAGGACGGCGTTCGTCAACCTGCATGTCGCACCGGGTCTCGGCAACGCCATCGGCATGATCTATGGCGCCCTCAAGAACAACTCGCCCATGGTGGTGACGGCGGGCCAGCAGGACACGCGGCTCAAGTTGCGCGATCCCGTGCTGGGCCATGACCTTGCGGCAATGGCGGCGCCCGTGACCAAGTGGAGCGTGCAGGTCGAGCACGCCGACGAACTGGGCCCGATCCTGCAGCGTGCCTTCAAGATTGCCAACGATGAGCCCAAGGGGCCGGTGTTCGTGGCGCTTCCGATCAACGTCATGGAGCAGGAGACCGACATCCCGGCGGGCAAGCCGGCGACGCTGTTCGCGGCGAGTCCGCCCGCTCCGGCGGGCATCGCCGCCATCGTCGGGCTGCTCGCGGCCGCGAAGAGCCCCGCGATCGTGGCGGGTGACGACGTGGCGCGCTGCGGCGCCGAGGCTACGCTGGTGAAGATTGCCGAGAAGGCGGGTGCGGCGGTCTGGTTCGAAGGCCTGCGTGGGCGCAACGCCTTCCCGACCGATCATGCCGCCTATCGCGGCACGCTCGCCTTCGATGCGCCGGGCGTCGCCCGGCAGTTTGCCGAGAACGACCTGGTGCTGATGGTGGGCGGCCCGTTCTTCGAGGAAGTGTGGTACGCGCCGGGCTCACCGTTTCCGGCGGGATGCAAGGTGCTGCAGGTCGAGGCGTCGCCGCAGCGCCTGGCCTACAACTTCGCCGTCGATGCGGGCGTGCTCGGCGATGTCGGGGCGACGCTTGCGGCGCTGAACTCGGCGCTGCCGAAGATCGATGCCGCAGCCAGGCGCAACGATATATTGCAGGCCCAGAAGGAGGCCGACGAAGCGGCGCAGAAGACCCGGGTCGAAAAGGCGTGGTCGCGCTCGCCGACCTCGATGGCGCGTGCGATGGCCGAGATCAAGGCGGGCGCTCCGGCCGATGTGATCGTGGTCGACGAGACCATCACCGCCAACCTCGACCTGTTCAAGACCTTCACCTTCAGGGGCGCTGGCGACTATTTCAGCGGCCGCGGCGGCGGCATCGGCCAGGGGGTGGCGGGGGCGCTCGGGGTGGCTGTGGCCGAGCCCAAGCGGCCGATCCTGTGCCTGTCGGGCGACGGCTCGTCGATGTACTCGATCCAGGCGCTGTGGACGGCGGCACATCACGAGTTGCCGATCGTGTTCGTGATCCTCGCCAACCGCGAATACCGCGTGCTCAAGCACAATATCGACGCCTACCGCGCCCGCTTCGACGTCAAGAGCAACAAGCCCTACATGCACATGGACTTGAGCGGTCCGGTGCTGGGCTTTGTCGATCTCGCCAAGGGCATGGGCGTTGCAGCGACGCACGTCACCAAGGCCGACGACATCAAGGCCGCGGTGGCTGCTGCGTTCAAGTCCGGCAAGCCGCACCTGCTCGAGATCGAGATCGAGGGCAAGCGCTAAGATCCCCTCCGTCCGCGATTGCGCGGACACGTCCCCCGGAGAAGGGGGGATGACTCGCTCCTCCCCTCCCTCATTTCGGGGGAGGTGTCGCTGCAATCAGCGACGGAAGGGGTCGGACTACTTTTTCGCAGCCTTCTTCTTCGAAGGACGCACCTTGACCATCGACCGCACCTTGGCTTGGTGGGCGCGCGCCGCGCCGGTGAGCATGGGCAGGTCGTTGCCGGCCAGCAGGAGCTTCATGCCCTTGCCGATATAGAGCGACAGCAGCTCCTCGGAGTAGGCGCCGCCCATGCCGGGGAACTTCTTGTGCTTCTTGCAGGCGGCCACGACCTTGTCGACCGCGTCCTGGATCTTCTCGTGGCCGTTTTCGCCGGGAATGCCCAGCTCGACCGACAGGTCGGACGAGCCGACGAGGAGAGCGTCGATGCCGGGCACCGCCGCGATCGCCTCGGCGTTGCGCACTGCCTTGGGCGTCTCGATCATGACGGTGATCAGCACGTTGTCGTTCGACTTCTTGATGAAGTCGGCCATTTTCATCGGCGCGTAATCGAACTGCGCCTGGCCGCCGCCGACCGAGCGGTGTCCGAGCGGGGGATAGCGCAGCCGGTCCGCGATCTCCTTGGCCTCCTCCGCGGTGTCGACGTGCGGGATGACGATGCCGAGCGCTCCGCCGTCGAGCAGGCGGGTCGCCATGGCAAGTTCGCCATAGGGCACGCGTACGATGGGGGCGATGCCGGAATCCTGGGCCGCGACGCAGATCTCGGCGGCAGTCTCGATCGACATCACGCCGTGCTCGAGGTCGAGGAACAGCCAGTCGAAGCCAGCCGCCTTCATCACCTTGATGATGTCGACATTGCGCACCAGCCGAACGCCGATGCCGACGGCGAGCTGGTTTCTCTTCAGCCGCGCTTTGGCGGCATTCACTGCGGTTGCCATGTGTTTCCCCCGACTTTCGCGCTGCTTTGCCAGGGAGTAGGCTAATGCCCATGACGTTCCATGTCGAACGAATCGACCATGTCGTGCTGCGGGTCCGCGACCTCGAAGCCATGGCTCGCTTCTACGAACAGGCGCTGGGCTTCAAGGTCGAGCGCACGCTGTCTCGGCTGAAGCTGGTGCAGATGCGGGCCGGGGCCTCGCTCCTCGACCTGGTGCAGGGCGAGCGGCCGCAAAGCGGCGGCAACATGGATCATCTCTGCTTCCGAGTCGAACCGTTCGACCGCGGAGCGATCGAACAGCAGCTTTCGCCGCTCGGCATTGCGTTGGGCGAAACCGTGCAGCGCTACGGCGCGGAGGGCAGCGGCCCATCGGTCTATTTCAACGATCCCGAAGGCAACCAGGTCGAGCTGAAGGGGCCCGCCGACGGCAAGATCGCGCCATCGGCGTGAGCGTGACGCCCTCGCAGACGATGTGCTAGCGTCGGTGCAATCAAGAACAACGGTAGAGTTCGCGTAGTCTGGGAGGACGTCGATGGGTTTGCGTAAGGCATTTCTCGCCGCGACGACGGCTGCCTGTGTCACGGGCGTTTTCGTGACGGCAGTGTCACCTGCTTTCGCACAGAAGCAGGGCGGGACTTTGCGCATCTCCCATCGCGACAACCCGCCTTCGGCCTCCATCCATGAGGAATCGACGATCTCCGTGAACCAGCCGTTCATGGCCGTGTTCAACAATCTCGTCTTCTTCGATCCCAAGGAGAAGGTGAACAGCCCCGATCATATCGTGCCGGAGCTGGCCGAGAGCTGGTCCTACAACGGCGACAATACCCAGCTGACCTTCAAGCTGCGCCAGGGCGTGAAGTGGCATGACGGCAAGCCCTTCACCAGCGCCGACGTCAAATGCACCTGGGATGCGCTGGCCGGCCATGCCCCCGAGGAAAAGGCGATCATCCGCAAGAACCCGCGCAAGCTCTGGTACTCCAACCTCAAGGAGGTCCGGACCGGCGGCGACTTCGAGGTCACCTTCGTGCTCGGCCGGCCGCAGCCTTCGTTCCTGACCATGCTGGCAGGTGGCTACTCGCCGGTCTATGCCTGCCACGTGCCCGACCGTGCCATGCGCTCCAAGCCGATCGGTACCGGGCCGTTCAAGGTCGTCGACTTCAAGCGCAACGAGTCGATCAAGCTTGTGCGCAATCCCGACTACTGGAGGAAGGACAAGCCCTACCTCGATGCGATCGACTGGAAGATCGTGCCCAACCGCTCGACGCGCCTGCTCGGCTTCCAGTCGGGCGAATTCGACATGACGTTCGACAGCGACGTCACCTTCCCTCTGCTCAAGGACGTCAAGGCTTCCAAGCCCGAAGCCGTGTGCGAGGCGCGGCCGACCAATGTCAATTCCAATATCCTGGTCAATCGCGACGCACCGCCGTTCGACAATGCCGACATCCGCCACGCCATGGTGCTGGCGCTCGACAACAAGACGTTTCGCGACATCCTGAGCCAGGGCCACGACCTCGACGGCGCGGTCATGCTGCCGCCGCCCGACGGCTTCTGGGGCATGCCCAAGGAGATGCTGCCGACCCTGCTTGGCCACGCGCCCGATATCGACAAGAACCGCGCCGAAGGGCGAGCACTGATGGAGAAGCTCGGCTACACCAAGGACAAGCCGCTCAAGATCAAGATCGCGACCCGCAACATAGCGATCTACCGCGATCCGGCGGTGATCCTGATCGACCAACTCAAGAACGTGAACATCGAGGGCGAGCTCGAGCCGATCGACACCACGGTGTGGTACACCAAGCTCGCGCGCAAGGACTACCAGGTCGGCATGAACCTGACCGGCGTCGGCATCGACGATCCCGACGTGAATTTCTACGAAAACTACTATTCGACATCGGACCGCAACTACACGGCCTACAAGAATGCCGAGGTCGACAAGCTGATCGAACAGCAGTCGGCCGAGCAGGACCGCTACAAACGCAAGAAGATCGTCTGGCAGATCGAGAAGATCCTGGCCGACGATGCAGCGCGGCCGATCCTGGGCTACAACGTCGCCAACACCTGCTGGGACCCGAAGGTCAAAGGCGTCGTGCTGCAGGTCAACAGCATCTATAACGGCTGGCGTTTCGAAGACGTCTGGCTGGATCGGTGAACAGGTTCCGACCCTCCGCTCGCGCCCGCCTCCCCATTCGGATGGGGAGAGGGCCAGTCGTTCGTGCCGGAGGCGTCATGACCTCGTCGCCCGCGCAAGGTGCAGGTACTTCCTCATATGAATGGGGAAGAGAGCTCCGAAGGGAGTAAGCCATGGGTTCCTACCTCGTCCGTCGCTTCCTGTTGATGGTGCTCACCCTGTTCGGCATGTCGGTGCTGATCTTCGTCATGCTGCGGCTGGTGCCGGGCAACATCGCCGACATCCTGGTCGATGCCGCTGGCATCGCCGACGCCAAGGAGAAGGCCAAGATCGCCCACGAACTGGGGCTCGACCGGCCGATCATCGAGCAGTACGGCCAGTGGATCGGCGGCCTGGCGCACGGCGACCTGGGCTTCGCCTATGTCTCGGAGCGACCGGCGATCGAGGAGATTGCACCGCGCATCCCGATCAGCGCCAAGCTTGCCGGCATGGCGATCTTCTTTGCCGTGCTGATCGGCGTGCCGTTCGGCGTGATCAGCGCGGTCAGGCAGAATACCGGACTCGACTACTTCCTGCGCATCCTCAGCCTCAGTGGCCTCAGCCTGCCGTCGTTCTGGCTCGGGCTGCTGGTGCTGATGGCGGCGGTCCACTGGTTCGGCTCGATCCCGATCTACGACAACGAGCCGCACGGCTTCTGGCGCGACGTCGGCCTGCTGGCACTGCCCGCCGCCGTGGTGGGCTTCCGAAGTTCGGCGCTGATCATGCGGCTCACCCGCTCGTCCATGCTGGAAGTGCTGCGCCAGGACTATGTCCGCACCGCCCGCTCCAAGGGTGCGTCCAACGCCTCGGTCAACTACGACCACGCGCTGCGAAATGCGCTCCTGCCCGTGGTCACCGTGATCGGCATCGAGGCAGCTTTCCTGGTGGGTGGCCTGATCGTCACCGAGACCGTATTCAACATTCCGGGCGTGGCACGGTTCCTCGTGGAAGCCATCCTGTGGCGCGATTACCCGATCGTGCAGAACCTCGTCATGCTGATCGCCTTCGTGGTGGTCACGGTCAACTTCCTCGTCGACATGGCCTACATGGCCCTCGACCCCCGCATCAAGTTCGCGGAGTAGACCATGGCTGTCATCAATCATGAGGCCGAACTCGCCCGCGCCGGCGCCAATGTCAGCAGCGCATGGGGGCAGATGGGCTTTTTGGCGCGGCGCTATCCGCTGGGCGCCGTGGGCTTCACCATCGTGCTGATCTTCATCTTCACTGCGGTCTTTGCGAATTTCCTAGCGCCCGTGGATCCGACCTCGACAAATGCCAAGTATTCGCTGGCCCCGCCCTCGAGCCTGTTCTGGCTGGGCGCCGACTTCATGGGCCGCGACATGTACAGCCGCATCGTCTTCGGTGCGCGCATTTCGCTCGCGGTAGGTGCGGGCGCCATGGGCCTTGGCGCCGTCCTCGGCATCACCATCGGCCTGGCCAGCGGCTATCTCGGCGGCTGGTTCGATCTCCTGGTCCAGCGCCTGCTGGATATCATGCAGTCTTTGCCGCTGCTGGTCATGGCCATCGTCATGGCGGCCTCGCTCGGACCATCGCTGCGCAACACCATCTTCGCCATCGCCATTCCGCTGGTGCCGACCGTGGCCCGCGTCGTGCGCTCGAGCACGCTGTCGCTGCGCGAACTGCCCTTCGTCGAGGCCGCCCGCGCCGTCGGCATGGGCGAGGTGCGCATCGCCGTGCGCCACGTTCTGCCCAACACGCTTGCGCCGCTGATCGTGTTGGCAACCGCCCAGCTCGGCTCGGCCATCCTGGTCGAGGCGTCGCTGTCCTTCCTGGGGCTCGGCATTCCCGAGCCCTATCCGTCGTGGGGCCGCATGTTGTCGGAGTCGGCCGCCGAGTACGTGCGCACCGCGCCCTGGCTGGTGATCTTCCCCGGTGTTGCCATCAGCATGACCGTGTTCGGCACCAACCTGCTGGGCGATGCATTGCGCGATATTCTCGATCCCCGGCAACGTTCATGAGTCAGCGTTAATGACGGCACTGCTCGAAGTCGAAAATCTCGGCACCTGGTTTTACACCCGCCAAGGCATCGTCAAGGCCGTGGACGGAGTGAAGTTCGAGGTCGCCTCCGGCGAGACGCTGGCGATCGTGGGCGAGTCGGGCTGCGGTAAGAGCATGACGGCGCTCAGCCTGATGCGCCTGATCCCCGATCCGCCCGGCCGCATCGTCTCCGGTTCGGTCAAGCTGGACGGCCGCAATCTGCTCGATCTCACCGAGGAGCAGATGCGCAAGGTGCGTGGCAACGAGATCTCGATGATCTTCCAGGAGCCGATGACCTCGCTCAATCCGGTGATGACCATCGGCAAGCAGATCGCCGAGGCGCTGATCCTGCATCGTGACCTGAATCGAAAGGCGGCGCTGATGCGCGCCGTCGAGATGCTCGACCTGGTGCGCATTCCCGAGCCCGGTCAGCGGGCCAAGGAG
>CAZHQA010000229.1:0-8954 GCA_964533955.1 uncultured Reyranella sp.
AGGGGTGCTTGGGCCGCGTGAACAGCGTCTCGGTCGGCGCCTGCTCGACCAGCCGGCCGAGGTACATGACGCCGACGCGCGTCGAGATGTGATAGACGACCGCCAGATTGTGCGAAATGAAGAGATAGGTGAGCTGGAGGCGGCGCTGCAGGTCCATCATCAGGTTGAGGATCTGGGCCTGAACCGAGACGTCGAGCGCCGAGGTCGGCTCGTCGCACACCAGGAATTCCGGCTCGCTGGCGAGCGCGCGGGCGATCGAGATGCGCTGGCGCTGGCCGCCCGAGAATTCGTGAGGGTACTTGCGGCCGTCGGCCGGCGTCAGCCGCACCTGGGTCAAGAGGTCGCCGACCCGCTTCTCGAGGTCGGTCGCGTTGCTGGAAAGGCCGAAGGCGCGGATCGGCTCGGCAATGATGTCGAACACGCGCCAGCGCGGATTGAGGCTGGCGAACGGATCCTGAAAGATCATCTGCATGCGCCGGCGCAAGGCGGCTTGGTTGCCGCGGCTGCGCTTCTTGGCCATGTCGTTGCCGTCGAACTCGATCGAGCCCGCAGTCGGCGGGTAGAGCCCGACCACCAGTCGCGCCACCGTCGACTTGCCGCAGCCCGACTCGCCCACCAGCGAAAAGGTCTCGCCCTTGGCGATCGCAATGTCGATGCCGTCGACCGCCTGCACGACCTGGCGCGGACGGCGCTCGAGGGTGCGCACCAGCCAGGGAGCGGAGACGTCGAAATAGCGCTTCAACCCGGCGATCCGCACGAACTGCGCGCCGTCAGGCATCGATCAGCTCCTTGGCGACAGGCGCCCCGACACCGCCATGGTCATGCAGCCAGCAGGCGGCGCGGCTGGAGCCCGCCGCCATCAGATTCGGCCGTTCGTCGAGACAGCGCTGGCCGCGCAAGGTGCAGCGCGGATTGAAGGCGCAGCCCCTGGGGATCTCGGTCAGCCGCGGCATCGAGCCGTCGATCTGGGTGAGCTGGCCGCCCCGCCCCTCGCCGAGGCTCGGGATCGAGCCCATCAGCCCCTTGGTGTAAGGATGCTTGGCGTGCTTGATGACGTCGCGCACCGGGCCGATCTCGGCGATTCGGCCGGCGTACATCACCGCCACGCGATCGGCCGTCTCGGCGATCACGCCCATGTCGTGCGTCACCAGCATCACCGCCGTCTGATGCTCACGACAGAGCTTTTTCAGAAGAGCGATGATCTGCGCCTGGATCGAGACGTCGAGCGCGGTCGTGGGCTCATCGGCCACGATCAGGCGCGGGCCGGCGCAGAGCGCCAGCGCGATCACCACGCGCTGGCGCATGCCGCCGGAGAACTGATGGGGGTAGTGATCGATGCGCTGCTCGGCGGCAGGAATGCCGACTTCCTTGAGGAGATCGAGGGCGCGCTGGCGGGCGGCGGCGGCGTTCAGCGGCAGATGGGTCTGGATGGTCTCGACGAGCTGGCGGCCGACCGAATAGAGCGGGTTCAGGCTGGTCAGCGGATCCTGGAAGATGGCGCCGATCCGCGCCCCGCGCACCTTGCGCATCTCCTCGTAGGGCAAATTGTCGATTCGCTTGCCCTCGAGCCTGATTTCTCCGGCCGCGATCCGTCCCGGCGGCTCGAGCAGGCCGATGATGGCATTGCCGGTCAGCGACTTGCCCGCACCCGACTCCCCCACGACACCCAGGACCTCGCCGGGTGCAATGTCGAACGAGACGTCGTCGACGGCGAGCAGCGTGCCGCGGCGCGTCGGGAATTCGACCCTCAGGTTCTTGACCTCGAGCAGCGGGGGATTGTTCGAGATCGGCATCAGCAAGCCCGTGTCATCGCGGGCGCAGCAAGTGACCTTGCCTCGTTGACCCACGGGTCCCTCGCTGCGCGCGGCATGACAATCATGGGGTTCATCGCAGCTTTGGATTCAGGGCATCGCGCAGCCAGTCGCCCAGCAGGTTCACCGCCAGCACCAGCGCCGCCAACGTCGCGCCCGGAAACACCGTGATCCACCAGTCGCCCGACTGCAGCACCTCGTTGCCGAGGCGGATCAGCGTTCCCAGCGAAGGCTGCGTCGAAGGCAGGCCGACTCCGAGGAACGAGAGCGTCGCCTCCGAGATGATGGCGAGGCCGAGATTGATGGTGGCGATCACCAACACGGGCCCGGTGACGTTGGGCAGTACGTGGCGGACCATGATCAGGACCGGCGACAGGCCGATCACGCGCGCGGCCTGGACATATTCCTTGTTCTTCTCGACCAGCACCGAGCCGCGCACCGTGCGGGCGTACTGGACCCAGAACGAGAGCCCGATGGCGCCAACGATGACGTAGATCGCGATCTCATCGTGGCGTTGCACGGAGATCAGCCCGCGCACGATGCCGTCAATGAGGAGTGCGACCAGGATCGCCGGAAAGGTGAGCTGTACGTCGGCGATGCGCATGATCACCGCGTCGACCGCCCCGCCGAAGTAGCCGCTGACCAGCCCCAGCGAGATGCCGAGCACCATGGCGACAATCACCGAGGCGAAGCCCACGACCAGCGACAGCCGCGTGCCGTACATGATCGAGGACAGCACGTCGCGGCCCTGGTCGTCGGTGCCCAGCGGGAAGGTCCACTCGCCGTCGGGCGACAGCAGCACCGGCGGCTTCAACCCGTCGCTCAGGCTGAGGGTCGCCGGGTCGAACGGCGTATGCGGCGCGAGAAGCGGCGACAGGAACGCCACGACAATGATGAGGATGGTGGCTGCGGCCGCAATGACGGTGAGCGAGGAGGACTTGAAGCTCCACCAGATGTCGCTGTCGGCAGCGCGGCGCAACCAGGCGCTCATCTCAGTGCCCTCCGACGCGCGCGGCGCCGCCCTGCCCGCGCAGGCGCGGATCGACGACGAAGTAGAGCAGATCGACGGTCAGGTTGATCAGCACGAACAGCAGGCCGATCAGCATCAGGTAGGCCGCCATCACCGGGATGTCGGAGAATTGCACCGATTGGATGAAGAGCTGCCCCACCCCGGGCCAGGCGAAAACCGTCTCGGTGACCAGCGCGAAGGCGATCAAGGCGCCCAGCTGCAGGCCGGTTACGGTAATGACCGGCACCAGGGTGTTCTTCAGCGCATGGCCGAAGTTGATGGCGCGGTTGGAGAGCCCGCGGGCGCGCGCGAACTTGATGTAGTCGGTGCGCATCACCTCCAGCATCTCCGAGCGTACCAGGCGCATGATCAGGGTGAGCTGGAAGAGGCCGAGCGTGATCGACGGCAGGATCAGCGCTTCGAGGCCCTTCACGGTCAGGAAGTTCGTCGTCCACCAGCCGATCTGCACGGTCTCGCCGCGGCCGAACGATGGCAGCCAGTGCAGGATCACCGAGAAGAACAGAATCAGCAGGATGCCGATCAGGAAGGTCGGCAACGAGATGCCGATCAGCGACACCGCCTGGAACCACCGGCTGGTCCAGTGCCGCGGATAGAGGCCGGTATAGACGCCCATCGGTATGCCGACCAGCATGGCGAACATGGCGGCGCAGAAGGAGAGTTCGAGCGTCGCCGGCATGCGCTCCAGGATCATGCGGCCGACCGGCTCGGAGGTGCGGTAACTGAGGCCGAACTTGCCTTGCACTGCATTGCCGATGAAACGGATGAACTGGATCGGCGCCGGGTCGTTGAGGCCAAGCTTGCTGCGCAGTGCCTCGCGTTCCTCCATCGATGTGTCCTGGCCGACCATGGCGTTGATCGGATCGCCGACGTAGCGGAACAGCGAGAATGCGACGATACCCACCGTCAGCAGCACGACGACGGATTGCAGGACGCGGTTCAGGATGAAGGAAAACATCGGCAGGTCGGCCCCGCGAGGCCTAGCAGGATTGCGGACAAAACGGAACCGGCCCCGGCCGCTTTTGCGGCCGGGGCCGGGGTTGTTCAGTGCCTAGGGACGCTACTTTACCGTGACGAAGCGCAGCGGAAAGTAGTTGTCGGCGGGCTGGAACAGCTCGACGTTCTTGCGCGCCGCCCACACCACTGCCTGCTGGTGCAGCGGGATGTAGGCGTAATCGTCGACATAGAGCTTGGTGGCCTGGCGGATCATGTCGTCACGCTTGGCCTTGTCGGTCTCCTGCTCCATCGCGTCGGCAAGCTTGTCGACCGCCGGGTTGGAGTAGCCGCCGGCATTGAACATGCCCTTCTTGCTGGCGGCGTTCGGCGTCTGGATCAGCGCCTCGAAGACGTTGTGCACGTCGTAGGTCTGGCCCGGCGACCAGCCCAGCATGTAGAAGCTGGTCTCGCCCGGCTTGCCGTCCGATCGGCGCAGGATCTTGGCGAAGTAGAGGTTGCGGGTCTGGGCGCGAAGATTCACCTTGATACCGATCTTCGCCAACATGCTGACGACGGCCTGGCAGATCTTCTCGTCGTTGACGTAGCGGTCGTTGGGGCAATCCATGCCGACCTCGAAGCCGTTGGGATAACCCGCGTCGGCCAGCAGCTTCTTGGCCTCGTCGGGCTTCAGTAGCGGCGCCCGTTTGTCGAGTTCCTTCGTGTAGCCGTTGATGCCCGGCGCGACCATGAGGTCGGTCGGGAACGACTGGCCGCGCATCACCGTGCGCTTGATCGCTTCGACGTCGATCGAGCGATGAATGGCCTCGCGTACGCGCTTGTCCTTGAACGGGTTCTTGCCCTTGACGTTCGACTCGACCAGTTCATCACGCTCCTGGTCCATGCCGAGGTAGACGACGCGGGTCTCGGGGCCTTCGATGACGTTGATGTTGGCGTCCTTCTTCAGGCTTTCGGTGTCGGCCGGCGGAACCTCGTACATCATGTCGATGTCGCCCGCCTTGAGTGCGGCCACACGCGTCGCCGGATTGGCGACCGGGGTGAAGATCACCTCGGTGAGGTTATGGGTCGGCTTGTCCCACCAGTTCGGATTGGGGACCAGGACGGTGCGCTCGCATGCCTTGCGCTCCTTCAACATGAAGGGCCCGGTGCCCATGGCATTGCGAGTCGCGTAGTTCTCCTCGTTCTTGGTCATGTCGGCCGAGTTGACCGCGTTGTTCTTCTCGGCCCACGCCTTGGACATGATGCCGAGCGCGGCGAGCTTGTCGGCCAGCAACGGGTCGGGGTACTTGGTGGTAATCTCGACGCGCATGTCGCCCGCCTTCTTGATCTCCTTCACCGAGGCGAAGTTGCTGCCCATGTTCGAGCCCGGGCCATTGGCGCGATTGAGCGAGAACACCACATCGTCGGCAGTGAGCGTCGTGCCGTCGGTGAACTTCACGTTGGGGCGAATGTCGAAGAACCACGTGTTCTTGTCGACCTGACCCCACTTGATCGCCAGCGCCGGCTCGAGCTTGAGATTGCGGTCGCGCCGCAGCAGCCCGTCATAGATGTTCTGGGTGAAAGTCAGGAGGAAGGTCTCCTGCCGGGCATACGGATCCATCGAGCTGACATCGCCGGCATTGGCCCAGCGGAACGTCTTCGCCTGCACAGGCAGCGCGGCCAGGCCGGCGCAGACAACAGCGGTCAAGGCGAGCGACCGCCGGAAACTGAACATCATTCTAAGACCCCATCTCAAAAGCACCGGCTGGATGCCCTGCTATGCAGCGGCGCATACCTGAATCCACGTTGCACTGCCCCTGTCGAGCCGTCAATTCCACAAAAATATTCACGGTGAAGGACAAAGGACATCCGTTGGACAGGCCCGAAATCCCCTTCTATCTTGAATTTTCAGCCTTTCTCCGAGGTGTCCCCATGAACGACGTTTCACGCAGCTTCCGCGGCAACTCCAACGCGGCCCGGGATATTGCGCACCACCTGCATCCCTACACGAACTTCAAGAAGCACGAGCAGACGGGGCCCCTGACGATCGTGCGCGGCCGCGGCATCTACGTGATGGACGACGACGGCAAGGAGTACATCGAGGGCATGGCCGGCCTTTGGTCGGCGGCGCTGGGCTTCAGCAACGAGCGGCTGGCGACGGTCGCCTACGAGCAGATGAAGCAGCTGCCCTTCTATCACGCGTTCAACCAGCGCAGCCACGAGCCGGCGATCAACCTCGCCGAGAAGCTGAAGTCGATGGCGCCATTCGAGGCTTCGAAGGTCTTCTTCGCCAATTCCGGTTCCGAGGCGAACGACACCGTCGTCAAGATGGTCTGGTACATGAACAATGCGCTGGGCCGGCCGCAGAAGAAGAAGATCGTGTCGCGCATCAAGGGCTATCACGGCATCACCGTGGCCTCGGGCAGCCTCACCGGCCTGCCAACCAACCATCGTTCGTTCGACCTGCCGATCCAGGGCATCGTGCACACGAGCTGCCCGCACTTCTACCGCTTCGGCAAGGACGGCGAGACCGAAGAACAGTTTGCCACCCGCTGCGCCGAGGAACTCGAGCAGCTGATCGTCAAGGAAGGCGGCGCCGACCAGTGCGCGGCGTTCATCGCCGAGCCCGTCATGGGCGCGGGCGGCGTGATCGTGCCGCCGAAGGGCTATTACGAGAAGATCCAGGCTGTGCTGAAGAAGTACGACATGCTGTTCGTGGCCGACGAGGTGATCTGCGGCTTCGGGCGCACCGGCAACGTGTGGGGCTGCCAGACGCTCGGCATCAAGCCCGACATCCTGACCTGCGCCAAGGCGCTGTCGGCCTCCTTCCTGCCGATCTCGGCGGTGATGATCTCCGACAAGGTCTATCAGGCGCTCGCCACCGAGAGCGAAAAGATCGGCACCTGGGGCCACGGCTTCACCTACTCCGGTCATCCGGTGGCGGCCGCGGTCGCGCTCGAGGCGCAGAAGGTCTACGATGAGATCGACCTGTTCGGCCACGCCAAGCGCCTGAGCCCGATCTTCCAGCAGCACATCAAGTCGTTTGCCGACCATCCGCTGATCGGCGAGGCGATGGGCATCGGCATGTTCGGTGCGCTGGAGGTGGTGGCCGACAAGAAGACCAAGGAGGCGTTCGACCTGGCCAAGGTCGGAGCCGGCAACAGGGTCTACAATCATGCGGTGGCGCGCGGCCTGTTCATCCGCAACATGGGTGACCGCGTCGCGATCTGCCCGCCGTTGATCATCAACGAAACCGAGCTCGCCGACCTGTTCGGCCGCCTGCGCCAGGCGCTCGACGCGACGCTGGCCGAGCTCAAGGCGGAAGGCCACTTCAAGGGCTGACGTGGGCGAGGCGTCGGGCCCACCGGGCTGGGAGCCGCCGTTCGGCACCCAGCAGCGCATTCGGGTCCGGGCCATCTGGGCAGTCGCCTTGTTCGCGGCTGCCGTGCCGCCGGCCATCGTCGGCCTGGGGATTGTTGCCGCCAACAGCGACGAGGCCAACATCGCCATGCCGCTCGCCTTCGCCCTGTGGGCGATCGGCCTCGTGATGGCGCTGTGGGCCGCCTTCCCGACCCTGCGCTACTGGGAGGGCCTGCCGATGCAGGTCCGCTGGCTCGGCGCCCTGCCCCTGTTGACCGTCTCGCTGTTCTTCACCGTCGCCCTGGTCGTTGCGCTGTTCTGAGGCGTGGCTCCGGGCACGTCTGCGAATCGTTCGCAACACGACTCACGCCATCGTGTTGATTTCCCTCAAGGCACGAGCCTCCGTCCGCGACCAAAATACGCCTAGAGAGACACGGTGCGCCGACTAAGATCGGCCAGCGGGAGACAAGGGGCAGAATGGATTACGAGGCATTTTTCGCGGGCCACCTCGATCGCCTGCGCGACGAGGGGCGCTACCGCGTGTTCGCCGAGCTGGAGCGCATCGTCGGCGCCTTCCCGCGTGCCCGCTTTCACCAGGACGGCAAGACGCGCGACGTGACCGTGTGGTGCAGCAACGACTATCTCGCCATGGGCCAGCACCCGGTGGTGCTCGAGGCCATGCAAGCCGCGATCAGCGCACAGGGCTCGGGCGCGGGCGGCACGCGCAACATCTCCGGCACCAACACGCTGCATGTCGCGCTCGAGCAGGAACTCGCCCACTTGCATGGCAAGGAGGCGGCGCTCGTCTTCACCTCGGGCTATGTCGCCAACGAGACGACCCTGCAGACTCTGGGCGCGCTGCTGCCCGGCTGCGAGATCTACTCCGACGCGTGCAACCACGCCTCGATGATCGCCGGCATCCGCCATTCCGGAGCGGTCCGCCGGATCTTCCGTCACAACGACCTCGACCATCTCGAGCAGCTGCTGGCGGCGGCTGATCCCGCGACGTCCAAGATCGTCGCCTTCGAATCGGTCTACTCGATGGACGGCGATGTCGCGCCGATCGGCGAGATCTGTGACCTGGCGCACCGCTACAACGCGCTGAGCTACCTCGACGAGGTCCATGCCGTCGGGATGTACGGAGCGCGCGGCGCCGGCGTCGCCGAGCGCGACAATGCGCTCGACAAGGTCGACATCATCCAGGGCACGCTGGCCAAGGCCTTCGGCGTGGTCGGCGGCTACATCGCCTCGAGCATCACCACCGTCGACTTCGTGCGCTCCTGCGGCTCGGGCTTCATCTTCTCGACCTCGATGCCGCCCGCCATCGCCGGCGCTGCGCTGGCCAGCATCCGCTACGTCACGGCCCATTCCGAGCTGCGCGTGCGCCACCAGGAGCGCGCGGCGACGCTCAAGCGGCGGCTGAGCGCGGCCGGTCTGCCCGTCATGCCGTCGGTCACCCATATCGTGCCGGTATCGGTGGGAGATGCAGCCCTCTGCAAGCGCGCCTCCGACCTGCTGATGGACCGTCATTCGATCTACGTGCAGCCGATCAACTATCCGACCGTGCCGCGCGGCACCGAGCGCCTGAGACTGACGCCCACGCCGCTTCACTCCGACGACGACATGACCCGCCTGGTCTCCGCGCTCCAGGATGTCTGGCAGACGCTCGGGCTGGGACGCCGCGCCGCGGCGGAGTAGTTCAATATCCGTCTGGAGCATGATGGGTTCGGCTGGAATCAGCCGAACCACCGCACGCAGTTCCACCTTGTCCCATTCCGCTCTAGTTTTACTGCGTCAGAAATTTGAGCGCCTGTACTTTGTGA
>CAZHQA010000230.1:0-8848 GCA_964533955.1 uncultured Reyranella sp.
GGCCCCGCATCAGCCCGGCGGGGAAGGTGACCCGGCCGTTGGCGTCGGTGATCATCTTGCCGATCGGCTCGTTGCCGCGGGACAGCAGCGTGACTTCGAGGTTGGCGAGCGGCTGGGCGGTTTCGAGCGAGCGCGCGAACACGTTCAGCCCGTCGCGCCCGGTGAAGCTCGTGAGCGCGATGTCGGTATCCATCACCCACATGCCGGCGACGCTGCCGGTGTTGGTGTCGTCGTCATCCTCGTTGTCCGGCATCGGCTTGTTGGCGGCGTTCCACACCACCACGAAGTAGGCGCCGGGCTTCCAGTCCCTGATCGTCTCGCGGATCGGGAAGGCCGTCGTCGCCGGCTGATTGAGGACGTTCTTGACGTCCATCGTGCCGCGCCACAGCCGCTTGCCGCTGTCGCCGCTCAGCCATTGACGCAGCGACCACGATTCGGTCATCGGTTCGGTGCCGGGGAAGCTCGAGTAGTAGCGCTCGATGAACTTGTCGAGCCCGCGCTCGTTGACGCGATAGACCGAGATGCCGAGCTTGGCGATGTTCACGGTGGTGATCGGCAGGCCGCCGGCAATGCCGCGCGGCAGGATGAAACCCTTGCCCGGCAGAGTCACGACGGCGGGCCTGGCACCGAGCGCCACGTCGACTTTCTGCTCCTCGCCGAGCTTGCTGCCGTCCTTGCTGGGCAGGCCCTGCAGCAGGCGCAGGGCGTAGTCCTGGCCGTAGGTCAACCCGGAGAGGCACAGGTGATCGTCGACCACGCGCAGCGCCGACTTTGCCTCCGGGGAGATCCGCACATAGTCGGCGTACTTGACCGTGTCGGCCGTCGACAGCGGCTTGTTGAAGTACAGGCAGGCCTCGCCCTCCGGCTTGGAACTGTCGATGCTGGTCCGGCGATAGGTGAAGGCCTCGCCCGGTGCGGGGGTCGGGGTCGGCAGCGCGGCCGGCGTGGCGGTTTGGCGTGGCGGCGCAGCGGGCTGCGGCGCGGTCGTCGTCGCTGTGCGCGTGGGCGGCGGTCGGTCGATCGAATCGCCTGGTTTGCCGATGAGATAGCCCGCGATGCCAGACCCCAGCATGAGAGCCACGACCAGGGCAGAAAGCGTCGACTTGTTCATCGAGACCCCTCGCTAAAACGCAGCACACTCTATGGGCGCGAATGTGCAAAGACTGTGGAGACGGAAGTTAGAGCTGTGAATAATCCGCTTCTGTGGCGCGAACGCAACGGCTGCGATATCTGAAGGTGATGGTGTTACATTTGATCAAGCTGGCGGTCGGCGTCGACGACCTTGCCCACATGAAAAGGCTTCAGGCCAACCGCAGGAAACAGCGCCGCCAGTCGCCGCGCTCGCCGCACTGGGTCTACACGCGCAACACGCCGCGCCGCGCCGAGGAGCTGCTCGATGGCGGGTCCCTCTTCTGGGTGGTGCGCGGCGTCATCCGCTGCCGCCAGGAGCTGGTCGGCTTCGACGAGGATTTCGACCGGGAAGAAGCGCGCAAGTACTGCAGGATCAAGGTCAAGCGCACGATCATCCCGACCGCGCCGCGCGCCTGCCGGGCGTTCCAGGGCTGGCGCTATTACGATCCCAAGGATGCGCCGCCCGACCTCTCGAAGGGCGACACCGGCGACATGCCCAAGGCAATGGCCGACGAACTGAAGCGACTCGGCTTGCTGTAGCGCGGAGCCCTCAGCCTGACCTGTGGGGTGGCTTGTCTTTTGCTTGGCCGAGGGCGGAGGTCGACATGAGCAGTACAGCCCCCAACGAGCTCGGCAAGGAAGCCCATATGGGCACGGCGGGCAGCGAGACCAGCGAGCGCAAGATCCCGCGCATCGATCTCGGCGACTTCGAACACCGAAAGGCCGAGATCGCCGAGGCGCTGTGGCAGGCCTCGGCCGAAATCGGCTTCTTCCAGGTCGTCAACCACGGCATTTCCAACGAGGAGATCCGCCAGGCCTTCGCCATGACCGAGGCGTTCTTTGTCATGTCCGAGGCGGACAAGGCGAAGGTTCCGCTCGACAAGACACTCAACTCGGGCTGGGAAACCCGTGCGCAGGTCCGGCCCTCGACCGGCACGGCCGACCAGAAGGAGTCCTATCAGATCACCCGGCCGCACATGGACCGGCTCAACCTGTGGCCGACGACCGAGGCGCTGCCGGGCTTTCGCGACACCATGCTCGCCTTCGAGGCCAGGGCCTGGGCGGTCGGCATGCGGATCCTGTCGTGCTTCGCCGCGCGGCTGGGCTTCGCCAGCGACTTCTTCACCCGAGCACACGATCCGACGGTACCTGCTTACCAGAGCACACTTCGCCTGTTGCACTACTTCGCCATGGATCCGGCGGCGCGCGACCTGCCGGATCTCTGGCGGGCCGGCGCCCACACCGACTGGGATTGCCTGACGCTCCTGTTCCAGCAACCGGGACAGGGCGGCCTGCAGGTTTGCCCGGGCAAGGACCGCGAGGCCCGGCTGTGGACACCGATCGAGCCGGCCGAAGGCGTGATCACCTGCAACATCGGCGACATGCTGATGCGCTGGAGCGACGACCAGCTGCAATCGACGTTTCACCGTGTGAAGAACCCCCAGCCGCACGAGTACCAGGGCCCGCGCTACAGCCTAGCCTTCTTCTGCCAGGCCAACCGCGACGCCATCGTCGAGGGGCCGGCCAGGAAATACCCGGCGATGACCGCCGGCGAGTATCTCGCCTGGCGCATCAACGCCAACTTCGCGACGTACTGAGCCTACCGCTTCGGCAGCTTGGCGATCTCCGCGACGATCGCCCGGTCGATCACGGTGAAGAGGTAAGCGTCCGGGGCCAGGGTGCAGCCGCCGCGTACCAGGTGGGCGAGTTGCGCGCCGCGCTCGTCGTCGGGGATCACGACGCCGTGGTGCCGTGCCGAGTGTTCGGCGAGGAAGATGGCGAGCTGCTTGCGCGGCTCGGGCGGCATGATGTGCGCCTCGCGGCAGGTGACATAGGCCGCATTGTCGAAGCTGGTGGGTGCGGTCATGGCCGGCTGCGTCACCTGCGCCTGCGCGACGGATGCAAGGCCAAGGAGCGTGACGGCGCCCGTGACGATCGCAAGTTTCATTGGGGACTCCCTGCTTATCTGCTGTTGCCGATGGCCGTTCCGCCGAGGTAGCCGACCGCGCCGCCAATCAGGCCTGCGCCGACAACCGTGCCGAAGCTGCCGCCCGAGACCAGGCCGATACCCGTGCCGAGGGCGGCGCCGGTGGCTGCGCCCTTCTGGCCGGGGCTCATGTTCTCGCATCCGCCCAACGCGCTCGCCAGGGCGAGCGCCAACAAGATCGATTTCTTCCGCATGTGTCCCCCTGCGCGAAAAGCCTACGGATTGTGGCCCCTAGTTCGTCTCGAGGGAATTGTTCTCGAGGGAATTCGACTCGAGGGCCTTGCCGCCGAGATAGCCGACAGCGCCGCCGATCAGGCCGGCGCCGACCACCGTTCCGAACGAGCCGCCCGTCGCGAGCCCAATGCCCGCCCCGACGGCCGCGCCGCCCATCGCATCCTGTGTCGGAGAACCGCAGCCCGACAGCATCAGGATCGGAGCCCACAACGCCAACGCTGCAACTTTGCCCATATTTCCCATCCGCCCATCCGACGTCCGTCGGATCACGGCGGCGTCGTATCCGATTTCTGCCAGTCCTTGTCCGGATTGAATAGCAGGATGTTCGCCGCCTTCTGCGCCGTGTCCGGCCCGAGATCCTGCTCGTAGACCACCCCGTCCTGGTTGACGATGAAGCTCATCACGCCGGTCTCGCCGTAAGTCACCGGCCAAGCGATCACGCCGAAGCCGCCGATCATGCGGCCGCCCGCCAGGTAGCTGTAGGCCCCGCCCGGTGCGTCGGCGCCTTGCCCGTAGAGCAGGCGATAGTGATAGCCGTAGTAGCCGTCGCCCTCCTTGGCACCCTGCTGGGCCTTGGCGACCAGCGGCCCGAGCGGGCTGTCGGGTTCACCGGGCTGGGTCTCCCAGTACAGGCCATCCTTCTTGCCCGGCGAGCTGAGCAGGCGGCGCGCATAGGTGGCGACTCCGGTCTTCATCGGATCCGTGGCGGCGTAGTCGCGCTGGGCGTCGGCGATGGCGAGCAGGGTCTGGACCACGCGAATCTCGTTGTGGCCGATGTAGCGGGCCAGGATCTCGGTGCGCCCGGCATCGGCGTCGAAGCGCCAGCCATCGCCGTCCTTGACCAGGGGGATCGGCATGACGAAGCCGGTGTTGCCGACCTCGATCGTCGCCTTGTTGCCGTCCGGCACGACCTTGTGCGCCTCGTCCCACGACTTCAGGAAGTCGGCGCGGGTCTTGTCCTCTTCTTCCTTGGTGCCGGGAATGAAATCGCGCCATCCCGAGCCCAGGATCGCCGACACGACCTTGTCGTCGTCCTTGCGGATCGCCTCGACCAGGGTATTGGCCGCGAGCTCGGGCGAGGCGAAGGTCTGCTGCTTGGGCGCCTGGGCCGCTGCCGGAAAGCTCAGTCCTGCCAGAAAGAGCAGGGCGAGCGCGCTGCGTCGAAGGATGCTGATCATCGCCGTCCTCCACCACCATGTCCGCCGCCGCCTCCACCACCTGGGCGACCGCCACCTCCGCCGCCGCCTGGGCGGCCGCTCCCTCCGCCTCCGCCTCCGCCGCCGCCGCCGCGGGACTGGAAATTCGGATGCGCTTGCGCACGATTGACCTGTTGCCGGCCGCGCGCCGCCTCCCGGTTAACCTGCTGGCCGTTGTTGACGCCGCTCAGCGCATTTGGCCGCTGGTTGGTGCGATTGATCGCCTGCTGCGGTGCGTTGGGCCGCGCACCGCCGGCACCCGGCCCGCCACCCGCGCCCGGCGTGCGGTTGGCGACCTGCGGACGATTGGCCGGGCCGGCGTTGCCGCCGTCGAGGCGCCCGCGGAATTCCTGGCGCTGCTGGGCGCCCGGACGTGGCGCCTGATTGAACTTCTGCCGCGTTCCCGGATCGCGATAGCCCACGCCCTTGCGATGGTCAGGATTGTGCTGCCACTTGCCGTCGGTGTTGATCCTGGTGCGGTCGAAGTGGTTGTCGATGTTGACCGCGCGATTGACATTCACATTGACGTAGGAATTGCCGTGGCCACCCCAGTTCCAGCCGCCGAACAGCGCGTTTCCGGCGGCGAACCCGGCGCCCCAGAAGAAGCCGCGCGCCAGCGCGCCGGCCAGCGGATAGTAGGTCGGCGGATAGGAAGGATAGGGCCACGAACCGTACGCCCAGCTCGGATTGTAGGACGGCACGTACACGACCTGCGGATCGGTCGGCGCGATCACGTACTGCACGTTGTCGCCCGAGCCCTGTGTCGTCACGGTCTGCTGCGGCGTGGTCTGCAGGTTGCCGGCCGCGCTCGCCTTGGCGCGCAGGCGCTGGATCGAATCGGCGACGTCGGCCTCCTGGCTGATCATCGCGTCGCCCAGCTTCTGGGTCCAATCGAGGTGCTCGTTCATCTGGGACAGCACGTCGGGGAAGGCGACCAGCGACTTCACGCTGGTATCCCAGTCCTTGTCCTTGACGGCCGTCACCGCGGCGTCGCCCTTGAGCGTCGGGTTGGCTTTCGACCAGCGCGCCGCCTCGACGACCTCGAGCGGATAGCCCGCGGCCATCAATACTTGTGACAGGAGAGCATCGGGATAGAGCGCGATCGGCGCCAGCATCTGGTCGAGCTCTTCAGGCGTGTAGGGCTGCTTGTCGCCCTGGGCGGATGCACGCATCGCATCCAGCGCGATCGCCGCCATCGAAAAAGCCAGCAAGGTGCGTCGGCGCATGTCTTGCTCCCTCCGAAAGCGCTGAAAGCGACACTAGCGCGGCCTTCGCGACGGCGTCCAGAACTTCGCGCCAATGACGCGTCGTGAGCCTCCAGTCATGCGATCCCGCATATGACACCCCGCAAATCCTTCAGTAGTGTTTTGCGCGACGCGAGCGAACGGCGATCCATGCTGCGCGGCGAATATTCGGGGGGAGCACGATGAGCGTCGTGTCGCTGAAGGCCAATGCCGACCAGACCTTCCAAACCGTCATGCGGGCCACGGAGGCGACGCCGCTGGTCGACAGCTTCAGCGCCAGGCGGCCTTCGGTCGCCGAACGACTGAAGCTCGGCAAGGCGCTGCGCGAACAGGTGCCGCGCGGCGCGCATGCGAAATATGCCAAACGCCACGATCGGCCCGACCCGATAGACATCCTCGAGCGGCAGAACGAGACGCGCGCCCAGAAACTGGTGCCGGTGCGCTATGCGCGCATGCTTGCCTCGCCCTTTGCCTTCCTGCGCGGCTCGGCGGCGGTGATGGCGTCCGACCTCTCGGGCACGCCGGTGACCGGCCTTGCCGTCGCCGCTTGCGGCGACATGCACGTGTCCAACTTCGGCGTCTTCGCCTCGGCCGAACGCAATCTGATCTTCGCCATCAACGACTTCGACGAGGTCTTTCCCGGGCCGTGGGAATGGGACCTGAAGCGCCTCGCCGCCAGCGCCGCCGTCGCCGTCAGGTTCCAGGGCGGCGACAGGGCGGCGGCCGAGGCCGCGGCGCGCGCCGCCGTGAAGAGCTATCGCAAGCGCATGCGCCGCTACGCCGAGATGGGCTACCTCGAAGTCTGGTACGACCGCATCGACGAGCGCGCGGTGCTCGACTCGCTGACCGCCAAGGGGCGGCGCGACGCCGAGAAGGTGATGGCCAAGGCCCGCGCGAAGGGCCACGTGGCGGTGCTCGAGAAGCTCACCGAGCGGGTCGACGGCGAGCACCGCATCATCGAGGACATCCCGCTGATCGTGCGCGAGACGCACACCGCAACCGGTATGCCGGCGCTGGCGGCGCTCGAGCACATGCTGCGTTCCTACCTCGACTCAGTGCCGGTCGACCGCCGTCGTCTGCTGGCGCGCTACCGGGTCGTCGATTCGGCGCGCAAGGTGGTGGGGGTGGGCAGCGTCGGCACCGGCTGCTGGGTGGTGCTCCTGCAGGGCGTCGACAGCGACGATCCGTTGTTCCTGCAGGTCAAGCAGGCCCAGCCTTCGGTGCTCGCGCCCTACGTCGACATCAAGCTGCAGGTCACCAACCAGGGCGAACGTGTGGTGGTCGGCCAGCGCATGATCCAGGGCTCACCCGACATCTTCCTCGGCTGGGGAGAGGTCGACGGAACGCACCTGTACGTCCGCCAGCTCGCCGACATGAAGGGCAGCGTGAAGTTCTCCGAGGGTGGCGATCAGGATGCCGCGGGCTTCGACGAGTATTGCGGGCTGTGCGGCTGGGCGCTGGCCCTGGCTCATGCCAAGTCCGGCGATCCGGCGATGATCGCGGGTTATTGCGGCAATTCGGACGCACTTGACGAGGCGATTGCGAAGTTCGCGCTGGCCTACGCCAAGCAGACCGATCAGGACCACGAGGCGCTCGACAAGGCCCGTCGCACCGGCCGCATCAAGGCGGCCAGCGAGCAGATCGTCAAATAGCCTGCTGCGCTATCGGTTGGTGAGCTTTAGCTCGATGCGCCGGTTGCGGGCGGTGTCGATGGCCGACAGCGGCTGATACTCGCCATAGCCCGCCGCCACCAGGTGCCCGTTGGCAATCCCCTGGTCGTGCAGGAACTTCACCACCGCAATGGCGCGGGCGCTCGACAGCTCCCAGTTGGACGGGAATTGCGCCGTGTTGATCGGCTTGTCGTCGGTGTGGCCGTCGACCTGCAATACCCAGTTGATGTCCTTGGGGATCTTGGCGCTGATCTCGACCAGCCGCTGGGCGACGCTCGCCAGCTGCTTCTCGCCGCCGGGCTGCAGTTGGGCCGAGCCCGAGGGGAACAGGACCTCGGACTGGAACACGAAGCGGTCGCCGACGATCTGCACGTCGCGCTGGCCGGCCAACGCCTCGCGGAGCTTGCCGAAGAACTCCGAGCGGTAGCGCGCCAGTTCCTCGACCTTGCTGGCCAGTGCGCGGTTGAGCTGCTGGCCGAGATCGACGATCTGGGCGTTCTGCGCCTTGGCCTTGACGTCGGCCGCCTCGAGCGCCGCGTTGAGACGGGCCAGCTCGTCCCGGAGGGTCGCCATCTGGGCAGCGAGCCGCACCATGTTGGCCTTCTGCTCGGCCGTCTGCTTCTGCTCCTCGGTCAAATCGGAGAACAGCTTGCCCTTCTCGTTGTTGGCGGCCGCGAGCGCCGCGGCGAGCCGCGTCAGCTCGAGCTTCTGGCGCTCGGTTTCCTTCTGCAGGTCCATCGACTTGGCGTCGAGTTCCCGGGCCGTGACCGCGAGCTGGTCGCGGTCGGCCTTCACCGCATCGCGGTCGGTGCGCAGCTGGCCCAGAAGAATAGTGAGACGGGCGACGTCCTTTTGCAGGTCCTCGGCCGACTTCTTCTCGAGCGACAACTGGCTGGCCAGCGTGCCGACCTGCTGGTTGAGCACGTCGATCGCGCTATCCCGGCTGCTCAGAGTGCTCGACAGGGTGAACTGGGCCACGCTGAAGATCGACAGCAGGAAGATCAGCACCATGAGGAGCGTGGCCAGCGCGTCGACATAGCCCGGCCAAGTGTAGTCGTTGGCGCCGGCGCGCCGGCGGGAGAGGGCGGCTGCCATCCCCTGTCAGCCGTCTGCCGAGGGCTGCGGCTGGTCGGCGGACACGCCGGCGTTGCGCAGTGCGATGGTGCGGGCGAGCAGCCGGATCTCGCCGCGCAGCTCGTCGGCCAGCGCGATCCGGCCATGCGCGGTATCCTCGACCAGACGCGCAAGGTGGGCCTCGATGCTGCGCTGGTGTGCCGCCACGGCGTCGCGATCGGCGTCGCCGACGCGCTCGGCCAGCCGCGATATCGCAGTGCGCAGGTCCTCGGCCAGGCTGGCGCGGTCACGCGCGGTCTCCTGCAGCAGCCG
>CAZHQA010000231.1:0-4276 GCA_964533955.1 uncultured Reyranella sp.
AGCGTGCCGGCCATCTCCTCGTGGCCGTCGCCGCAGAAGATGTCGCAGAAGAAGACGAAGGTGCCGGTCTTCTGCGGCGTGATGGTCACGCGGGTTTCCTGATCGGGGATGATGTCGGTGCGGATGCCGAAGTCAGGCATCTTGAAGCCGTGGATGCGGTCCATCGAGGTCAGCACGAGCACCACCGGCTGGCCGACCTTCACCTTGACGGTGTCCGGCGTGAAGTTGAATTTCATCGCCATCACGCTGATCTCGCTCGGGGTCTCGGCGGCGAGCAGGCGCGCGGTTCCCCCGACCGCGCTGCCGATCAGCAGCGCGGCGAACACTCTACGCTTCATGGCGTTCAGGCCTTGGTGACGGGCAACTCGGTGATGACGATCTTGCCGCCCACGGCGACGTCGCGCGTGCCGAGCGGCGCCAGCGAGGCGTCGAACGGCGGCGGCGGCGGACGCTTGGGCGCGTTGCCGGGGGCTGCCTGCGGGAAGATCAGCGACTTGGCGGCATGATGGGCGATGTGGCCCGTCATGTGATGGTTTTCCTGGTGGATGTGGCCGTAGAACACGACGACGTTCTGGTAGGGCATCAGGAGTTCGATCGCCTTGGCGCCGTCGGCCGTCGTCCAGTCCCAGTTCGGCACGAGGTCGAACAGCGGCCGGTGCGTCAGCACCACGATGCGGTCGTCGGGCTTGCGCTGCTTGAGGTCGGCGGCGAGCCAGGCGAGCTGCTCGTCGCCCAGCTTGGCGCCCGGATCGGAGACGTTGTCGAGAGCGATGAAGTGCACGCCCTTGTGGTCGAAGGTCCAGTGCGTGGCGCCGAAGAACTCCTTGAAGGCTTCGCCCTTGTCGAGCGAGGCGTCGTGCTCGCCGGGCAGGAACCGCACGTCCTTGACGGTGAGCGCCGAGACGATTTCCTTGAAGCGCGCCATGCGGGCGCGCCGCTCCTTGCCGTCCTCGGTGGTGTGGGTGAGATCGCCGGTGAAGACGATGAAGTCGGGCTTCGGGCCGAGGCCGTTCACCGTGACGACGGCCTTCTCGAGCGTGTGCTCGGCGTCGGGATTGGCCGCGCCCTTGTAGCCCCAGTGGGTGTCGGAGAACTGCACGAAGTGGAAGTCGCCGGCCTGCGCGGCGGCCCGGCGGCCGGGGAACAGCCCGGCGGTGAAGGTGACGCCGGCGATGCCGGCCAGCTTGAGAAAGTCGCGACGATCGGCGTGCTGCATGGAGGAACCTCCCGATGAACTGACTGATGGGCACTACCGTGCGGCCGCGGGCTTTATTCCCCGGGAATAAAATCGACCGTGTGCCGGTAATGTTGTCCTATGGGCGCCATGTCGCAGCAGCCGAAGCCAGATGGCGCAACGGTGGAGCGGTTCCGCGCGGTCATGCTGCCGCATCTCGATGCCGCCTACGGCTTTGCGCGCTGGCTGACGCGCGATCCGGTGGTGGCGCAGGATGTGGCGCAGGAGGCCATGCTGCGGGCGTTGCGCTACTTCCACGCCTTTCGCGGCGAGGAGGCCCGGCCCTGGCTGCTGCGCATCGTGCGCAACACCTGGACCGACATGCGGACCAGGAAGGGCGGCAACGACCGGCCGCTGGACGAGATCGAGGACCGGGCGGCCGAGGGCCCGGACCCGGAGCAGAGCGCGCTGGCGGGCGATCGGCGCCGCCACGTCGCGGCGGCGCTGGCGGCGCTGCCGGCCGAGGCGCGCGAGATCCTCGTTCTGCGCGAGATCGAGGATTGCTCCTACAAGCACATCGCGACGGTGCTCGATCTGCCGATCGGCACCGTCATGTCGCGCCTGGCGCGGGCGCGGGAGAAATTGGCGGCCGAACTGCGCGGCCGCCTGGGAAGGAGGGACCATGGATTGCCCGACATGTGAGGCGATGGTCGACGCCTATCTCGACGGAGAGCTGTCGGCTGCCGACAGTGCCGCCTTCGAGGCGGCGCTCGACGGCTGCCCCGACTGCCGCAAGCGGCTGGAGACGGGACGGGCGATGGGCGGCCTGTTGCGCGAACTGCCGCTCGAGCCCGCGCCCGACCTGTTGAAGGCGCGCATCGAGCGCGAGCTGCGCGCCATCGCCGGCGCGGGCGCGGCGCCGACCGCGCGGCCGGCCGCGCCGGGCCAACCCATGCGCTGGATGGCGATGGCGGCCAGCCTGATCGTGGCGGTCAGCATCGGCTGGGTGGGCGGCGTGCTGACCGGCCGCTCCGGTCCGGGCGACGACGACTTCCTGTCGGCCTATCTGCGCGTGGCGTCGAGCGACCATGCCGTCGACGTCGCCTCGACCGATCGCCACACCGTGAAGCCGTGGTTCGCCGGGCGCATCGACTATTCGCCGCCGGTCCACGACCTCACTTCCCAGGGCTTCCCGCTCGAGGGCGGGCGGGTCGACGTGGTGGGTGGCCGCAAGGTGTCGGTGCTGGTCTACCGCCGCAACCAGCACCGCATCGCCCTGTCGCTGTGGCCGACCTCTTCAGCGGACTCCGCGCCCAGGGTCACGACGCGCGACGGCTTCGCCCTGGCCGAATGGCGCCATGGCGGCTTCGAGATGCATGCGGTGTCCGATGTCGCGCCGGCCGAGATGACCGCCTTCGCGGCCGCGCTCGACAAGGCGGTCGACGCCGACCGCTAATCAGGCGAGGCGGTCGAGTTCCCGACGGCTTATCCTGCCCGTCACCAATCCTGCACCGATCCATCGCGCCCGATCGGCGGCTCGGTCACGACCTCGCGCAACCGCAGCCGGGCCAGGGCAGTGTCGTTCAACTCGATGCCGAGGCCCGGCGCCTCCGGTACCTCGAGGTAACCGTCCTTCAGCACCAGGGGCTCGACGACCATGTCGCGCTTGGGCGGATCCGACTCGCCCGTGTATTCCTGCAGCGCGAAGTTCGGGATGCAGGCGTCGAGCTGCACGCAGGCCGCGGTCGAGATCGGCGACAAGGGATTGTGCGGGATCACCTTGACGTGGTGCGCCTCGGCCAGCGCCGCCACCTTCTTGCTGCCGGTGAGCCCCATGCAGAGGCAGACGTCGGGCCTGACATAGGCGCAGCCGTTGTTGGCCAGCAGCTCCTGGAACTGGAAGATCGACGAGAAGCGCTCGCCCGTCGCCACCGGCAATCCGCTCCGCGCCTGCACGTCGCCCATCATTGCCGGGCTGTCGGGCAACATCGGGTCTTCATAGAAATACGGATGGAATTGCTTCAGGCGTTGTCCGAGCGCAATCGACTCGGCCGGGTTCATCTGGCGGTGCAGCTCGATGCAGATGTCGGCGTCGCCGTTGAGCGCCTCGTGCACGGCGCCGACGCGGCGCTCGGCCTCGCTCACCCATTCCTCGAAGGACTTGCGCAGGTGATAGTCGGGCGCAAACGGCGAGAAGCGGATCGCCGTGAAGCCCTGGCGCTTCCTGGCGACGGCATCGGCCACCAGCTCGTCGAGCGTGTTGCCCCTGGCGTGCATGTAGCAGCGCACGCGGTCGCGCGTCTTGCCACCCATCAGCTCGTAGATCGGCACGCCGTAGCGCTTGGCCTTGATGTCCCAGAGCGCGATGTCGATCGCCGAAATGGCGCCGCCGACCAGCGCGCCCATGAAGTGCGAATGCCGCTGCAGCGCCTGCGCGTGATGCTCGATCGTCGAGGGGTCGCGCCCCACGAGATAGGTCTTCATCTCCTCGATCATGGCGGCGGTCGGCCGCGGCCAGCCGTGGACGCCGGCCTCGCCGGTACCGACCGTGCCGTCCTCGCAATGGATGCGCAGCAGGCACCAGCGCTCGATCAGGAACGTCTCGAGCCTTTCGATCCTGGTCCGGGGCAGGTTGCTGAGGCGCGCGGTCATGGGCCAACTATAGCAGGGCCCCGGCTCGGCTCGCCCTCCTATGTGGCGATCGCTTGACCGGCATCGCTTGATCGGCATCGCTTGACCGGGGCGCCCGAGAAGGACCCGCGCCATGACAACGAGCGTAGTGCGCTTTGGCGGGTTGGCGCCGAGCGTGTTATGCAATTCAGTCACGACCGACGGATGTGCTCATGAAGAATTGTCGGTGTCGTTTTGATCCTTATGTCAGCGGCGTCTGCACAAATTCAGTCTTCCGATGAGCTCAAGCATGAGTGATCGACCGGCTGCTCAGGCCGCGGCTGTAGTTGGTGGCGTTGGTGCAGTGCCTCAAGCTCTTTAACTACCAACCCCGACCAGGACTGGAAATGCGGAGCATCTCAATTGAAAGCGCCGAATTGCAGGCGACGATCTCGAGCCTCGGGGCCGAATTGGTCGGTCTCCGGGATTCCG
>CAZHQA010000231.1:4376-8844 GCA_964533955.1 uncultured Reyranella sp.
TTGCAGGCGACGATCTCGAGCCTCGGGGCCGAATTGGTCGGTCTCCGGGATTCCGATGGCATTGACTATTTGTGGAACGGCGACCCGGCCTGGTGGCCGAGCCATGCCCCAATCCTCTTTCCGATTGTCGGCGAGGTGCGTGGGAATGCTCTGACGGTGGACGGCAAACGGTATCCCATCGGGCGGCATGGCTTTGCCCGTGGCTCAACCTTCGAAATCGCAACAGTCGAAAGAACACGGTGCAGTCTTCAACTCCGCGCCAACGATCAGACGAGAGCGCACTATCCCTTCGAGTT
Source organism: uncultured Reyranella sp. (assembly GCA_964533955.1). GTDB lineage: Bacteria > Pseudomonadota > Alphaproteobacteria > Reyranellales > Reyranellaceae > Reyranella. The sequence continues at coordinate 4,673 of CAZHQA010000231.1, forward strand.
TGCGCTCGACGTCCACTACGAAGTTGTTGGGCGTCAGTTGCACGTGCGGGCAGAGGTAACGAACCGTGGAAAGGACGTGATGCCAGCGTCCCTGGGCTTCCATCCCGCGTTCAGGTGGCCGTTGGTTCCAGGCGTGCCAAAGGAGGCTTACGCCATCTCCTTTGAGAAACTTGAAGATAAGCCGATTCGCCGCCTTGCCAGCGGCTTGCTTGCCGCGGCTCCGATACCTTCTCCCGTGCATGACAAGAAAATCGCTCTGACGGACGCGCTGTTCACCGATGATGCCTTGATATTCGATCGCTTGAACAGCAGGCGCGTCACTTATGGAGCATCGACGGGGCCATCGATCGAAGTGCGATTTGATGGCATGGCGTATCTCGGCATTTGGTCGAAGCCCGGAGCGGGCTTTGTATGCATCGAGCCGTGGCAAGGATTCGCGAGCCCGGAAGATTTTGACGGCGAACTCAGGGATAAGCCCGGAATGACACTCGTCGCGCCCGGCACAACGAAGCGATTTGAGATCGCCGTTGGAGCGGGGCTACTGCATTGTTGACCGCGACGTCGGGGACGGGGCCTCAGGCGAGGCGATCGAGTTCCTTGACGATGGCGTCGCCCATTTCCTGGGTGCCGACCTTCCTGGTGCCCGCCGTGTTGCCGACCAGCAGGTCACCGGTGCGATAGCCCGCCTTGAGCACGTTCTCGACCGCGGTCTCGACGAGGTCGGCTTCCTTCCCGAGGTCGAAGGAGTAGCGCAGCATCATGGCGTAGGACAGCGTCTCGGCGATCGGGTTGGCCAGGCCCTTGCCGGCGATGTCGGGCGCGCTGCCGTGGATCGGCTCGTAGAGCGCCTTGCGCCGGCCGGTGGCGTCGGGTGCGCCGAGCGAGGCCGAGGGCAGCAGTCCGAGCGAGCCGGTCAGCATCGAGGCCTCGTCCGACAGGATGTCGCCGAACAGGTTGTCGGTGACGATGACGTCGAACTGGTTGGGCGAGCGCAGCAGCTGCATGGCCAGCGCATCGGCGTACATGTGCTCGAGCTTCACGTCGGCGTAGTGCTCCTTGTGGAGCTTGGTCGCCTCCTCGCGCCACAGCACGCCGGTGTGCATGACGTTGGCCTTCTCGGCCGACAGGACCTTGTTCTTGCGCTTGCGGGCGAGCTCGAAGGCGACGGCGCAGACGCGGCGGATCTCGCCCACCGTGTAGCGCTGGGTGTCGAACGCCTCGACCTCGCCCCTGGCATTGGTGTGCCGGCCGCGCGGCTCGCCGAAATAGACGCCGCTGGTCAGCTCGCGGATGATCATGATGTCGAGGCCCTTGACGATCTCGGGCTTGAGCGAGCTCGCGTCGACCAGCGCGTCGAACACCTTGGCCGGGCGCAGGTTGGCGAACAGGTCCATTTCCTTGCGCAGGCGCAGCAGGCCGCGCTCGGGCTTCTTGCTGAAGTCCGCCGTGTCCCACTTCGGCCCGCCGACCGAGCCGAACAGCACGGCATCGGCCTCGAGGGCGACCTTCATGGTGTCGTCGCTGATCGGCGCGCCGTGCTTGTCGAGGGCGGCGCCGCCCACCAGGTCTTCCTTGATGTCGAAGCCGACGGCGCGCCGCTTGCCCATCCAGGCGATGACCTTGCGCACTTCGTTCATGACTTCGGGGCCGATGCCGTCGCCCGGCAGCACCAGCAGGTTGCGATTGGACGAAGCCATGACTACTCCGCGGCGTGCAGCCAGGGCTGCGATTCTTTCTGCTTCTTCTCGAAGCTGTCGATCTCCGGCGACTTCTCCATGGTGAGCCCGATATCGTCGAGGCCCTCCAGCAGGCAGCGCTTGCGGAACGGGTCGATGTCGAAATGGACGGTGCCGCCGTCCGGACCCTTGATCTCCTGCTTCTCGAGATCGACCTCGATGACGGCGTTCGAGCCGCGGCTCGCATCGTCCATCAGCTTGTCGATGATCTCCTTCGGCATCTTGATCGGCAGGATGCCGTTCTTGAAGCAGTTGTTGTAGAAGATGTCGGCGAAGTCCTCGGAGATCACGCAGCGGATGCCGAAGTCGAGCAGCGCCCACGGCGCGTGCTCGCGGCTCGAGCCGCAGCCGAAGTTGGGGCCGGCGACGATGATCTTGGCATTCTGGTAGGCCGGCTGGTCGAGGATGAAATCCTTCTTCTGGCCGTCCGCCGTCCAGCGCAATTCGTAGAACAGCCCTTCCTTCAGCCCGGTACGCTTGATCGTCTTCAGGAAGTTCTTCGGTATGATCATGTCGGTGTCTATGTTCACCATAGGCATCGGGGCGGCGACACCGCGCAGCGTCGTGAATTTTTCCATGGATCCCTCTCGAACGGCCGGAATAAACGGGCTTTCGCCGATGCCGTCAAGGCAGCGGATCAGGGTACCTGCACTACCAGGGTGCCGGCGATCATGTCGTGCAGGCCGCGCTTGCGGTCGCTGAAGGCGACCATGATGAAGCCGATGCCGAGCAGGAGGGCGGAGAGGACCTTGGCGAAGTAGCGGCCCGTGGCATGGGCGAAGCTCAGCCGCTCGCCCTTGTCGGTGACGACCCGCAGGCCCATGACCATCTTGCCCAGCGTGGCGCCGCGGGGCGAGCTCTCCATCAGGGCGAAATAGAGCAGGCCCGCGACCAGCGAGATGCCGTTGTCGAGCGGATCGAAATGCTTCAGGTCCGGGTCGAACAGGTTGAGCGGGGTGAGCTTGCTGACGGCGACGAAGGCCAGGGTCAGCACGATCGAATCGACGATGTAGGCCGCGACCCGCACCCAGAAGCCGCCGTAGCGGACCGGCGGCGCACCGCCCGGGGCCGCGTTCCAGACCGGTGGCGGAGGAGGCGCCGCGGAAGGATCGCTCATCGTTCGACGCGCCTCATCGCACCTTGATCACCAGCGTGTCGGCCATGAAGTCGTGCAGCGCGCGCTTGCCCGAGGTGAAGGCGGCCAGCAGGTAGCCGATCGCCAGCGGCACCATGGGCGTGACGGCCACTTTCAGGAAATGCCGGCCGGTGGCGCGCCCGAACGACAGCGGCGCGCCGTCGGCCCGCACGATGCGCACACCGACCGCCTGCTTGCCCAGCGTCGCACCGTGCGGGCCGCTGGTCAGCAGCGCCTCGTAGAGCCAGGCGCAGACGAAGTAGGCGAGGCCGATCAGGATGATGGCGATCCAGATGGCGACCTCGTTGTCGTCGATCTTCGTGCCTCCGACGACGACCGCCAGCCCGAAGACGATGCCGCCGATCAGCAGCATGGCGAGCGTCAGGATGAAAGCATCGACGATATAGGCAACGAAGCGAATCCAGAATCCGGCGGGCGGCCCGATGGGCTCGGCGGCCGCAGCCTGCTGCGGGCTCGACCACGACGGCGGCGGCGGGGCGTTAACCATCGCCCCGACGCTATCGCAAGTTGCAGCTACTGAAAATCCCGAACGTCCGCCAGCGTGCCGCGGATCGCCGCCGCCGCGGCCATCGCCGGGCTGAGGAGATGCGTGCGCCCGCCGCGGCCCTGGCGGCCCTCGAAGTTGCGGTTCGAGGTCGAGGCGCAGCGCTGGCCGGGTTCGAGCCGGTCGGCGTTCATGGCCAGGCACATCGAGCAGCCCTGGATCCGCCATTCGAAGCCCGCCTCGAGGAAGATCCTGTCGAGACCTTCCTTCTCGGCCTCGGCCTTCACCAGGCCGGAGCCCGGCACGACCATCGCCGACACGCCCGGCGCCACCTTGCGGCCGCGGGCGATCTCGGCCGCCGCGCGCAGATCCTCGATGCGGCCGTTGGTGCACGAGCCGATGAACACCCGGTCGACCGGCACGTCGACCAGCCGCGTGCCCGGCGTGAGGCCCATGTACGCCAGCGACCTCGTCCAGGCCTCGCGGCGGTTCTCGTCCGGCGCGTTGGCGGGATCGGGCACCACGTCGGTGATCGGCAGCGCGTCCTGCGGGCTGGTGCCCCAGGTCACCATCGGCGGAATGTCCGAGGCGAGCAGGTCGAGGCGCGAATCGAAATTCGCCGCCTTGTCCGACGGCAGGCGGCGCCACTGGCTGAGCGCCAGGTCCCAGGCGCCGCCCTTGGGCGCGTAGGGCCGGCCTTCGAGGTACTTGAAGGTCGTCTCGTCGGGCGCGATCAGGCCGGCGCGCGCGCCCGCCTCGATCGACATGTTGCAGACCGTCATGCGGCCTTCCATCG
>CAZHQA010000232.1:0-8683 GCA_964533955.1 uncultured Reyranella sp.
AGCCTCGAGGGCGCGATCGACACGGCCCACTTCTCCTTCCTGCACAAGATCCCGTCGGCGGACGAGAAGGCCAAACTCGAGATCTTCCGCAGCACCTCGGCAATCGGTGCTGGCCAGGAGCTGCAGGACCGTATCCGCTGGGTGATGGACGATCCGCGCCCGAAGTTCGCGATCGCTGGCCACGACACGGGACTGGTCGTCGGCGCGGCACGCAAGACCGATTCGGCCGACAAGTACTGGCGCATCTCGCAGTTCCTGATGCCCAACCATGCTCTGGTCCCGGTCGCTTTCCCGGGCGACGTCTATCACGGCCAATGCTGGGTGCCGGTCGATGACGTGAACTGCTGGATCTACACCTACAGCTGGTTGCCCGACCGGCCGTTCACCAATTCCGAGCGCGAGAGATACGCCAAGGGGCTGAGCCTGCACGCCGAGGTCGACGCCGACTACGTGCCGGTGCGCAACATCCGCAACGACTACATGCTCGATCGTGCCAAACAGAAGACAGAGAGTTTCACCGGTATCATGGGTGTGAGCGAGCAGGACGCCGCGATCCAGGACAGCCAGGGGCCGATCCAGGATCGCACCAGGGAGCATCTGGGGCCGACCGACGTCGGCATCGTCGAATTCCGCAAGATGCTGATGGGCGCCGCGCGCGCCCTGCAGAACGGCACCGAGCCGAAAGCCGCCAGGTCTGCGAACAAATATGCCGTCCGGGCCGGTGGCTGGATCGCCGAGCCCGCCAAGGACTTGGCGGCTGTCATGACCGAGCGCTTTGGCCATCCGCATGGTTACGTCGGCCCCGAGCACGGCCTTACCGATTAGTCGTTAGACCGTGACAGTGGCCTGATCTATCGTCGCCGTCGGGAATTCCTGGGAGATCGCCGTGACGATGAAGATCTATGGCCCGACAGCCTCGCGCGCAGCGCGCGCACTGTGGATCGTGCACGAACTCGGCATACCGTTCGAGCATGTCGGACTGGAGATGAAGGATCTGAAGAATCCCGACTATCTCAAGGTCAACCCCAACGGCAAGGTGCCGGCGTTGGTCGACGGCGACTTCAAGCTGTTCGAGTCCATGGCGATCAATCTCTACCTCGCCGCCAAGTACAACAAGGACGGCTTCCTGCCGGCGAGCCTCGAGGACCAGGCGCTCTGCCAACAATGGAGCTTCTGGGGCATGACCGAGGTCGAGAAGCCCCTGCTGACCATCCTGATCGACCAGTTCATGACGGCGCCGGACAAGCGCAAACCGGAGGCCGTCGCCGAGGCGCAGAAGGCCCTGCCCAAGCCGTTCGGCGTGCTCAATGCGGCCCTGCAGGGCCGCGAGTATCTGGTCGGCTCGACCTTCACTGTGGCCGACCTCAACCTCGCCTCCATCATGAGTTGGTCCAAGCCGATCAAATACGACTTCGGCCCCTTCCCCAATGTCGGGGCGTGGCTCGACCGTTGCCTGTCGCGGCCCGCCTACAAGGCCGCGCGCAGCACGAAATAGGGCCGGCTATTCGGCCGGCGCAGCCTTCACGGCGAGAGTCGCGTGCCGGTCGGAGGTGTCGGCGGGCAGCAGCAGCGACACGAGCGTGATCACGACCGACAGCCCGGCGAGCGCCAGGAACAGCACGTCCAGGCTGCCGGTGGCCGACCGGATCCAGGAGATCGCCAGGATGGCGAGCGGGCTCGCTCCAAAGGCCACGACGAACTTCGCGCCGAAACCCAGCCCGTGGTAGCGGCTGGGCGTGTAACGAGCGATCAGGATGTTTTCCACCGGCCCGGTCGCCGAGCTGAGCACTGCCGAAGCAGTGGCACCCAGCAGTGCAATCACCCCGTTACCCATGGCGAGCGCGAGCATCGCTCCGATCTGCAAGGCCTGGGCGACGACGTAGGTCGATCTCAGTGGATAGCGGTCGATGATGCGCCGGCCCAGTAGATACTGCGCGAACCCCGAGACGACATAGATCGACGAGGTGGCAAGACCGATCCACAGCGCCGATTGAGCCAGGCCCCCGAAGCGGCCTTCGAAGACGAACGCGGCGCCAAACATCACCGCCTGCCAGGTCACGCCCTCCAGCGCCATGGTGATCGAGAGCACGCAGAACACCCGCCAGAATTCCGACCGACCGAGCTTCGCGCCCGACGCCACCGGCATCTGCCGGTCACCGACGCGTTTGCCGAGGATTTCGACCGCGAGTGCCACACCGATCACGACGCAGACCATGCCCGGTACGATGAATGCCGCGCGCCACGAGGCGAGCGTGATCAGGACGCCCGGCACGATCCCGTAGAGCGCCAACCCCGCGCTACCGAACAGGCCGTTCACGCCCATGGCGTGACCCTGCTCACGGGCCGTACGAATCACCCAGCCGATGCCGACAGAATGATAGAAGGCGCCGAACGTGCCGATGCCGCAAAGCCCAATCGCGAGCCAGAGAGTGTCGCCTGCCGGGACCAGCCCGCAGGCGATCGAAGACAGCCCGAGGCCCAGGAACATGACGACCATCATCGGCGGCGCGCCAAAACGGTCCGACAGCCAGCCGGCCGGCAGGGACATGACGCCGAGCAGGATGCTGGCGGGCGCATAGAGCCTCAGCAGCTCCTCCGCCGGCAGCTTCCACGAGACGGCAAGTGTCAGCACGATGACGGCATAGAAAGCCGTCATGAGATGCATCAGCGCATGGCCGGCCGACGAATAGAGCAGCACGCGGCGTGACAGCTCGGGGGTGAGTTGCATGGCGAGGCGTGTATCGGACCTATTCCGGCCAGGTGCAAGCCGGCTTGCGGCACGGCAGTCATTCGCGGTACACGCCTCCCGTCGGGGCGTAGCGCAGCCTGGTAGCGCATCAGTCTGGGGGACTGGGGGTCGCAGGTTCAAATCCTGTCGCCCCGACCATCTCATCCCGTCGGTCACCAGCCATCAGTCGTACGTCACAGGCTGCGGCTCTGCAGCGGGAGGCGGTCATCGCTCCACGGTGCGTGGTTGAGCCGGCGGACCTGGCTACGACGTCCCCGCCAACCGCCGGCCGGCCGGCGTCAGCTTGCACACCAACCAGTCCGGCTTCAGCGGGTTATTGAACCAGGGCTCGGCCCAGCCTTGCTCGAGACAACGGCGCACGATGGCGGCAGCGACTGCCTGACCGTCGAGGTCGAATAACGGCAGTTTGCCCCCAGCCTGGCTGAGCCCGCGGCGCAGATAGAACAACTCCGCCAAAGACGGAGCGGCTCCCGCCGGCTCGTTGTCGTTCAACGCTCGAACGGCGGAGCCTGATAGTCGATGCTTCGAAGTCTCGAGAATCACGGCTGCGTCCCCCTCTGACGGTGGCCGTTGAATCAGTCTTGCCTCTGACAAGATACGCTTCTCAGTAGGAGATCACGAAGAAAATCAGGCGACTAGCAATAATTGTTACCATTATCGCCCGGCCCGCCGCCCCTCGGCGAGAGCTCAATTAGACAGCGAAAGGATCAGACGGGCGCGCACCTCACATGATGCCGACCAACGGATCTGGCTTAGTTCTGTGCCTTGAGCGTGGTGCGCAGTTGCGTCAGCGCCTGCTCGAGGTCCTCAAGCACGGTTTCGATCTCCCGCCGCTTATGGAGGTCGAGCATGGCGGCACGCGGCGTCGTGGTCGACGGCTGCGGGCCGGTACGCGGTAACGGACGGGCGTTGCCGGTTGCCATCGCTTCGGCCCGTGCCGACACGATGCGCAGGCTTTCCAGGGCGCTTTCTGCCGCGACGTCGATGCGCTGCTGCTGCGGCAGGCGACCGCGGCCTTCCTTCAACAGGCGCTGCACGCCCTTGATGGTGTAGCCATCGTCGTAGAGCAGCGAGCGGATGCGGCGCAGGAGATCGATGTCCTCCGGCCTGTAGTAGCGCCGGCCGCCGCCCCGCTTGAGCGGACGAACCTGCGAGAACTTGCTTTCCCAGAACCGCAGCACATGCTGCGGCACGTCGAGCTCAGTCGCGACTTCGCTGATGGTACGAAACGCCTGTGCCGACTTCTCAAGCCGCCTCTCGACGGGCTGAACTGATACGGCCATGTCCAATCCCCTACATGATCCCCAACGATCCTTGGCAGTCTTAAGCCTTTGCAGCCCCTTCTGACGCCCCGTTGATCAACGACTTCAGGACGTTCGATGCTCGGAAGACAAGGACACGCCGAGGCAGGATCGGAACTTCCTGACCCGTCTTCGGATTTCGGCCCACGCGCTGGCCTTTGTCGCGCACAGTGAAGCTCCCGAACGAGGAGATTTTCACCGATTCGCCACGAGCCAAGGCTTCCACGACTTCAGCGAGTATGGTCTCGACGAGGTCGCTGGATTCATTGCGAGACAGGCCCACTTCCTGGAACACCGACTCGCTGAGATCAGCGCGCGTGATTGTCCGGCCTTCCATCCGGCACCCTTCCTTCCCCTACTTAATCCTTACTCTTAGATGGGAAAGCGGTCAATATCAGCATGATAGAGGCTGGACTTGAATCGGCGTCTGTTCTCGTTCCGTTTGGAACGATTTTGTTTCACCGGCCCGCCACTACCAGCGGACGAGTGAGGCTCCCCAGGCCAGTCCTCCGCCGATGCCCTCGAGCAGCAGCAGGTCGCCCCTCTTGATGCGGCCGTCCCCCACCGCGGTATCCAGAGCGAGCGGAATGGAGGCCGCCGAGGTGTTGGCGTGCTGGTCCACCGTCACCACGACCCGCTCGGGCGGCAGGCCGAGCTTTCGCCCGGTGCCGTCAATGATGCGCTTGTTGGCCTGGTGAGGAACCAGCCAGTCGATGTTGTCGGGGACAAGATTGGCCGCCTTCAGGACCTCTCCGACCACGGCGGACATGTTGACCACTGCGTGCTTGAAGACTTCCTTGCCTTCCATGCGAAGGAGCCCGGTGGTCCGCGTCGAGGAAGGGCCGCCATCGACGTACAGGATGTCGTGTTGGCGACCGTCCGAATGAAGCGCGTTGGCAAGCACTCCACGGTCGGTCGAATCGCCTTTCCCCTGCTCGGCCCGCATCACGATCGCGCCGGCACCGTCGCCGAACAGCACGCATGTGCCACGGTCGTTCCAGTCGAGGATGCGCGAGAAGGTCTCCGCGCCGATCACCAGGGCGGTCGAGGCCATGCCGCTCTTGATCATGCTGTCGGCCACTGCCACGGCATACACAAAGCCGGCGCACACCGCCTGGACGTCGAACGCCGCGCCCTTCGTCATGCCAAGTCCCTGCTGCACGCGGGTGGCGGTTGCCGGGAAAGTCTCGTCCGGCGTGGCGGTGGCGAGCACGATCAGGTCGAGTTGCGAGGCCTGCATGCCGGCCTTCGCCAGCGCCCGTTCGGCGGCCTGCAGCGCCAGATGAGAGGTGAATTCGCCGTCGGCAGCGATGTGACGCTGACGAATGCCGGTGCGCTGACGGATCCACTCGTCCGAGGTGTCCATCTTCTTGGCAAGTTCGTCGTTGGTGACGATACGCTTGGGCAGATAGGAGCCGCAGCCTTGAACAACCGAACGAATCACTGAGCCCCTCCGCTGGCCTGCAGCGCCTGAGGCGGCGCATCGGCCGCGGAGGTCACCAGTCGGAGCTTGGCCAGGCCCTCGACTAGCTTGCTCTTGTATTCGTAGCGAACCAGATCGACGGCCACGCCGATGGCATAGGCAAAGCCCAGCTGATCCGTGCCGCCGTGGCTCTTCACGCAAACGCCGTCGAGACCAAGGAAGACTCCGCCGTTGTAGCGCCTCGGATCGACACGCTTGCGCAATTTGATCCAGGCGCCCGACGAGAAGAGGTAGCCGATCTTGGCGAAGGTCGAGGTCCGGAAGACCTCGCGCACCCAGCCGGTATAGAGCTTGGCGGTGCCCTCGATCGACTTCAGGGCGACGTTGCCGGTGAAGCCATCGGTAACCACGACGTCGACCAGGCCGCTGCCGATGTCGTTACCCTCGACGAAACCATGGAAGTCGATCGGTGAGCCGTCCCGGCGCAACCAGGCCGCCGCCGTGCGCAATTCCTCGTGACCCTTGAGCTCCTCCGAGCCGACGTTGAGCAAGCCCACCTTGGGACGGTCCAGCCCGAGCAGCACCTGGGCGAAGACGCTGCCCATGACGGAGAACTCGGCGAGATTGTCGGCATCGCATTCGAGGTTGGCGCCGAGATCGAGCATGACGGTCTCGCCCCGGCTGGTCGGAAGGAACGACGCCAGTGCCGGCCGACGGGCCCCCTCCAGCATGCGCATGGCGACCATCGAAATCGCGAGCAGCGCCCCCGTATTGCCGGCCGATACCACGCTGTCGGCGCGGCCGTCGGCCGCCGCCTGACAGGCCAGCCACATGCTCGACTTGCGGCGCCGGCGCAGAGCGAAGGACGGCTTGTCGTCGGCGCTGACGGCGTCTTCCGCCGGCACGATCTCGAGCGACGAGGCCAAGCCCTTGCGCTTGTCGACCAGGGGCTTCAGCCGCTGCGGATCGCCGAACAGCAGGAAGCTCGTGCCGGGATAGCGCTCGCGGGCGATGTCGGCACCATTGACGACGACTTCCGGCGCATGGTCGCCGCCCATGCCGTCAAGCGCGAGAACAACCTTTCCAGTGCTCATCGAGGCGCCTGGGAGGTGGCGCCGAGGCCTACTTCTCGGCCGACGCGCTGTCGGCCAGGACCGGCATGTCCTCGCGGTAGTAGCCGCAATGCGAGCACACCGTATGCGGCCGCTTCAGCTCGCCGCAATTCTTGCATTCGATGTAGGCCATCGGCGCAATGGCGTGGTGGGAGCGGCGCATGTTGCGGCGCGACTTAGAAACCTTCTTCTTGGGAACTGCCATGACGATCTCCAGAACAGGGGCGCCCCGTCCTTGCACCAAACAGGGCCTGCCCCAGAAAAGCTACGGCCGCGCTTGATCGGCGCGGCGGGCCGACTTCTCTAGCCAAAACGTTACAGCCCCGCAACAATTTAGCGGCCGCGGCGCGGTTTGTCCCTCAAGGCGGCCAAACCGGCAAAAGGATGCGGGCGTTGGTCCTTGCGGCCCGGCCGGCCGCCCTGGCGGGGCTTGGGCATGACGTCTTCGAGCGTCACCCCGGGCCGCCTTGGATAGGGGTCGGCGGCCAGCGATAGCTGCTCCGCGACGATTTCGCCGATATCGAGCAAATTGCCCTGCAAAGGCTCCGGAGCGTCGAGTTGGGCATTGAGCAGCGCCTCGCCGCTCTCGGGGTCGCGTTCCTCGGCCAGGTCCTGCTTGAAGACGATACGAAAGGCCTCATCGAGCTCCTGGGTCACCGGATCCAGGGTCAGAATGCACGCCTGCACGACCCTGCCCCTCAGCCGGCCTTCGACGATGATCTGCCCTCCTGCCCGGCGGTCCACGGTCACGCGCGCGGAAAGTGCTGGCAGGCCTATGAATCCGAAGCGTTTGGCCAAGGCTGCCCGCTCGCTATCGCTCGCGACCACCTCGAGGGCAGCGCCGCCCGGTCCCATGCGGTCCAGGTCGACGATGCGCTCGATCTCGGATTTCTGTTCCTTGCTAGGTACTTGGACCATTTTTCGTCGAATCCAGACTGTTCCGGGGCGTCTCGGCAAGCAGGGCCGCCTGGCGCCGGACATAGGTTTCGAGCCGAGCGAGCGCCTGCTCGTCGCCCGGCGGCCTACCGCCATAGGCATTGCGGCGCAAGACCTCAGCGAGGGGCATCGGTCCCCCAGCCAGCGCGGCCCGATAGGCCAGCGCCCGGCCCTGAAGGCCTTCCGCCATGATCTTTATGCGGCGCCCGACGCCGAGATCCTGGACCCCGAGTTCACGCAGGGTGAGATCGAGGTGGCGGAACATGGCGTCAAAGAACTCCTGCGCCAGCGCCTCGCCGTCCGGCTCGCGACGCAGACGATCGATCATCAGCGCGGCGTGCAGGGCCAGGGCATCGAATCGCCCGTCGAGCGTATCGGGAATGCCGCACGCCTCGAACAGCGCGGGTTCCCGCGCCTGGCTGGCCGTGCGGGTATAGATACCCGAGGCGAATTCAGCCAACGGATTCTTGCGGCGGAACAAGCACTTCTCCCTGCATCGCCGGCGCGGCGCGAACTCCCGCGCCGCCACGACATGTTGCAATTCCTCTTCCCAATAACCTAAGAACGTCCATGCGTCGCACCGTCCCGCTGGCCCTTTTCTGCGCCATCTCCTCACTGGCCCTCGGCGGCTGCGACCCCAATATCGATTTTCGCGGATTTGCCGCGACGCCGGGCTCGGTCGAGAAGCTCGAGGTCGACACGCAGAGCCGCGAGGACGTGATCCGTCTGATCGGCACGCCGACCGCGGTCGCCACCTTCAATCCGAACGTCTGGTACTACATCAGCCAGCAGCAGGAGAGCTTCGCCTTCCTCAAGCCGGATATCACCGAGCAGCGCGTGTTGCAGCTCACGTTCAACGATGCCGGTCGACTGACGTCGCTCAAGAAGTACGATCTCAAGGACGCCCAGGACGTCACCATGGTGTCCCGCGTCACGCCAACCTCCGGCAAGGAGCTGACCATTCTCGAGCAGCTGCTGGGCAACGTCGGCAAGTTTGCCGGGCCGCGGCAGTCCACCCCGGGCGCGCCCACCGGCGGCATCTGACAAGAGAAAAGCCCCGGTCCTTGGACCGGGGCTTTTTCCTTTGTGGCCTGAGAGCGTCTCAGTGCGCCAGCACGGCGAGCAGCAGCAGGGCCACGATGTTGGTGATCTTGATCATCGG
>CAZHQA010000233.1:0-8599 GCA_964533955.1 uncultured Reyranella sp.
GTGCTCTACAGCTTCGGCACGCTGACCTGGCGCCGCGCTGGACTCGACGACGTCACCATAAGCCTGTTGTGGGGCGAGAGCGTCGCCGTGGAGATCGGCATGCTGATGGGAAGCGGCTGGCTGATGCAGAGGATCGGCGTCACCGGCCTGATCGGCTTGGGGCTTGCCTGCGCCATCGTTCGCTGGACCGGCATGGCCTTCACCACGGAGTTGCCGGCGCTGGTGGTCCTGCAGGCGCTGCATGCCGGCACCTTCGCCGCCTGCCATCTCGGCGCCATGGCTTTCATCCAGCGAGCGCTGCCGCCCTCCGGTGTCGCGCTCGGCCAGAGCATCTACTATGCGCTCGGCACCGGAGCGTCACAGGCGGTGATCTACCAGTTCGCGGGCGTGCTCTACTCCGAATACGGTCAGCGCGCCTTTCTCGGCATGACGGCGATTAGTGCAATGGGATTGCTCGCACTTGTTTCGCTCGCGCGGCGTTGGACCGGCGGCCTGCTGGTCGACGCTAATCCAGGTCGAATATGACGGGCCCTGCACCGGACCGTTGTCATCGCCGCAGCTTACGTTCGGATTCTTCTCGACAAAGATGCCGCAGCGGACTCGCATTCCCCCACATCTACCCGGTGAAGGACGATTTGCTCACCGCGACCGGCCACGTGCGGTAACCGGCCAGATCTCGACCAGTGTGTCGCCCTTCACCACGTGATAGGCCTCGTAAAGATTGACCGTTGGATCGCAGTGCGGCGGGGTCAGCACCACCTGCTCGGCGAGCGCGGGCGCAGCCTCGCCCTGCGGGGCGATGACGGCGAGATGCTCGTCGCCCATGAAGCGCGTAGTCGAGCCCGGTGCCGCGCCGTTCAGAATCATCGGCGGGCCCTTCTCCGTCGCCATCGCCTTAAGCCCGGCATCGACCGTCACCATGCCGGGCGTGTTGGCGCTGACCACGCGGGCATCGATCTGCAGCGCCTGCTCGAAGGTCGGGCGGTCCAGTCCGCGCAGGTCGCAGACATTGTAGTCGTGATCCATGAACACGTAGGAGCCGACCTGCAGTTCGGTGAACACGCCGAGCTTCGCGTCGATGTAGTGCGTGCCGGTGCCCGAGCCGGTGACGATGCCGGGTTTCAATCCTGCCTCGCCCAGCTTCGCGAGGATGCCCTTGAGATATTCCGTGCGCTCCTCGATCTTCTCCTTGCGCTCCTGGAAGGAGAGGATGTGCTGATGGCTGCCGCAGTAGAACTGCACGCCGCCATACTTCAGTGACTTCAGCCCCGTGACCTTCCTGACCAGATCGACCACCCCGTCGGGGCTCGCAACGCCCGTGCGGTGCATGCCGGGATCGATATCGACGATCACGGTCAGCGGCTTCTTGCCCTTCGCCGCGGCCGCCGCGAGCGCGTCGGCATTGGCAGGATGATCGACCACCACCATCACGTCGCCCGCCTTCTCGTTGAGCGCGATCAGCCGCGCGATCGCCTGCGGCGTTACCACGGGGGAAGTGATGTGGACATGTTCCACGCCCGCTTCGGCCAGTGCCTCGGCCTCGCCCAGCTTGGCGCAGCACACGCCGAGCGCACCCGCCTTGATCTGGCGCCTGGCGATGTCGGCCGACTTGTGCGTCTTGGAGTGCGGACGAAGCTTGACGCCGTGTGCCTTGGCGAAGGCCGCCATCTCGGCGATGTTGCGGTCGAGCATCTCGAGGTCGAGCACCAGCGCCGGCGTGTTGAGCGAACGCCGCGAGCCCTGCTGGCCGATGAGATGTCCGTGAAGTCGCTCCGCTTCCAGCATGTGTCAGTCCTTGGGTTCGAGATGACGCACGACCATCGCCTCGCCGGTCGTGCCGCGATTGACGCCGGCGGTCCTGATGAACGTGGCGTCCTTGCCGGTGCCGAACAGGGCCATGCCCTGGGCCAGCAGGCCGCCATCGACCTTGATGGTCTCCCCGGTGATGAAGCGCGCCTCGTCGGAGCAGAGGAAGGCCGCGACGTCGGCGATCACCTCGGGCTCGCCACGATCGGGCCAGGGCTGGCGCTTGAACTGCGCCTCGTAGCGCTCTGGCTTGCCGCGATGCAGCAGCGGCGTCGAGATCACGCCGGGCGCGATGCCGACTACGCGGATGCGATGTGGTCCGAGTTCGGCCGCGACATTCTCGATCAGGCTGATGACGGCAGCCTTGGCGGCAGAATAGGCGTGCGGGCCTGCACCTCCCACCATGCCGGCAATCGACGCCGTCGCCAGGATGACGCCGCCGTTGCCGAGCTTCTTCATGGCCAGCGAGGTATGCTTCATGCCGAGGAACACCGAGCGCACCAGCGCGGCGAAAGTGTAGTCCCAATCTTCGACACTCGTTTCGGCGATCGGCCCGAAGGCGCCGCCGACGCCGGCATTGAGGAAGGCGATGTCGAGCCGGCCGAAGCGCTTTACCGTCTCGATGACCAGCGCCGAGACATCGGCTTCCCTCGAGACGTCGCAGCGCATGAAGGCGACGCCATCGGAATGGCCTTGCGCCCTGGCCACGGCCAGCGTTTCCGCGCCGTTGGCCTCGTTCAGGTCGGCGACCATCACCTTGGCGCCCTCGCCGAGAAAGCGCATCGCGCTGGCACGCCCCATCCCACTCGCACCACCAGTCACGATCGCGACTTTTCCTGCCAGCTTGCTCATTCCATTTCGCCCTCCGGACGCATGGTGCAGTTGCGCCGCTTCAGCGGCAAGCATAGCGTTTCGCCAAGGATAACAGGAGGCTGCCGATGAAATTCGGCCTGTTCTACGAAATCTCCATCCCGCGTCCCTGGACGCCCGAGAAGGAGCGCACCGTCTACAACAACTGCTTGGAGCAGGTGAAGCTCGCCGATGAGCTGGGCTTCGAGCACGTCTGGGCGGTCGAGCACCATTTCCTCGAGGAGTATTCCCACTGCTCGGCGCCCGAACTGTTCCTGACGGCCTGCGCCATGATCACCAAGCGCATCCAGGTCGGCCACGGCATCGTGGTGTGCGTGCCCGAGTTCAACCATCCGATCAAGATCGCCGAGAAGACCGCGACTCTGGACATTCTCTCCGGCGGCCGCCTGCACGTCGGCACCGGCCGGTCGGCGACGTGGACGGAGCTCGGCGGCTTTCGCGCCAACCCCGACAGCACCAAGAAGAGCTGGGACGAGTTCGTGCGCTGCCTGCCCAAGATGTGGACGCAGGAGACCTTCTCCTATCAGGGCGAGTTCTGGTCGATGCCGGAACGCACCATCCTGCCCAAGCCCTACCAGAAGCCGCATCCGCCGATGTGGGTCGCCGTCACCAGCCCGGGCACCGAGATCGACGCGGCCGACCGCGGACTCGGCAGTCTTGGCCTTTCCTTCGCGGGCTTCGGGGAGCAGGAGAAGAAGATCAAGGAGTATCGCCGGCGCATCAAGGTGTGCGAGCCGGTCGGCGCCTTCGTCAACGAACAGGTCGCCACGACGAACTTTCTCTACTGTCATGAAGACGAGAAGACCGGCGTCGAGATGGGCAAGCGACTGGGCAACACCTTCAACTATCTGGCGACCCAGCTGATCTCCACGCGTGAGGTCTACTCCTCGCCCTCCTACCAGTCGCTCGGGCTCCTGCCGGCGCTGCGCCGTGCCGCCACGGGGCCCGATGCCAACGAGCAGCAGACCGAAGGCATGGCCTACGGCGATCCCGCTCGCATCATCCGGGCTGTGAAGAAATGGGAATCGCTGGGCGTCGATTGCATCAACTTCATTCTCAATGCCAACGAGGTCGTGCCGCAGGACCAGGTGATGGCGAGCCTGCGCCTGTTCGCCAAGGAAGTGATGCCCCACTTCACCAAGAAGCCGGCAGCGGCACAGGCGGCGGAGTAGCCCATGCCCCTGTACGGCACACTCGACATCACCCGGGCTCCGGCCAATCTGCCGACGCTCGACCATCTCGATACGGAGGCCTGGACCCTGCCCAAGGCCGAAATGATGCAGTTGTTGATCGAAGTGCCGCGCAGCTCGACCGATGGGCTGCTGCCAAAGGCCATGCATCCGGCGCTGCCGTCCTACGTGATCCTCGCCGTGACACGTTATCCCGAGAGCCCGGCCGGGCCGTTCAATCTGGCGGTGCTGCGGCTGGGCAGCCGGGCCGGCGCCCACCCACGCGGCTTCATGCTCGGCGCGGTGGCGAGCACCGAAGCGGCGGCGAAAGAGCTGCGCGGCCGCTGGGGCCTCCCGGTCGAAGCGGGCGACGTAAAGTTCCTGCGCCGACACGACCGTGTCATGAGCACGGTGAAAAAGGCAGGCAGGACCATCCTTGACTGCGCGCTGATCGATCCGCAGCCAGTTGCCGGCACCGACGTGCAGTACATCAACTGGGTGACGGCCGCGAATGCGCCGCTCGATGGCACGACGCAGCCGATGCTCATCCAGGTCGATCCCAAGTACACTTTTTACAAGGCCGAGCGTGGCAAGCCCGTGGTGGGGTCCTTCGAGGCGGCGGCGTGGAACGCCGGCGGCATCACGCTGGCCGATCCGATAGTCGGCACGTGCTGCACCGTCGATACCGACCTGCCCCGCATCCGCTTCGTGATGGATCCGCTGAAGCCGGTCTTTCAGGGCACGCGGCGAATTCGCGAGTCGCGCGTCGACGAGTGATCATGGGAGCGCGCCACCGGCGCTAGCGTGCCCCGGCGACGACCGCTCCAGGCTGGAACCAGAAGCGCCAAATAAACTATCAGCGGCCCTGGGGACCGCCGTTCCGGGGATGCGGCATTCCATTGCCGCGGCACGACGCTTCGATCAGGACGACTGCCGGAGCCCTAAATCTCGATCACGTCTTCGCCGTCCTGGTACAAGCGATCGACCAACGCCTTGCGGCGCTCACGCGTCGCGCGCTGATTGATGTAGCCTTTGTCGGTGATTTCGTGGCCGTCGACCGAAGGCGGCTCGGCCATCAGCAGCACGCGGCGCACCTGCATCGACGAGCCGCGGCACTCGTCGTTCATGCGCGCGAGCCCTGCCCTGACGGTCTCGATCACGGCGGGATGCGTCAGCAGTTGCTCGGTCGAGAGCTCGACCCGCTCGTCGCCCGCGACCTTCCGGCAGGCGGCGATATTGGGAAATCCCAGCAGACCGACCTGGTCGCGGCCCTCGCCGCAGACTACGGCGTCCTGCAGCACCGGTGAGGCGGCGGCGATCGCGGTGGTGCGCAACGTTCCAACCAGCACGAAGGTGCCGCTCGAGAGCTTGAAGTCCTCGACCACCCGGCCGTCGAACACCAGGCCCCAGCTCGGATCGTCGGGATCGACGAAGCGGCCGGCGTCGCCGATCTTGTAGAAACCCTCCTCGTCGAACATCTCGGCCGTCAGGTCGGGCCGCTTGTAGTAGCCCGGCGTGACGATGACGCTCTTCAGCCTGAGTTCGTAGCGTCCTTCCTCCACGGTCGGGACCAGCTTGAGCTGCACGCCCGGAAACGGCAGGCCGATCAGGCCGACGCGTTCGGATGCCCAGTGCACCGTGGTCGCCGTCGGCGAAGTCTCGGTCGCGCCCCAGCCGGTGACGAAGGGAATCCGGTAGCCGGTGTGCCTGACCGCCAGCGCTTCCATGCGCTCGTAGAGGTCGTCCGGCAGCGTGGCGCCGCCATAGGCGAGTGAGTTCAGGTTCTTGAAGAATTTTCCGGCCAGCGAATCGTCCTTCTCGAGCGCCGTCGCCAGCATGGCGTAGCCCGCCGGCACGTTGGCGAAGGAAGTCGGCGAGATCTCCCTGAGATTGCGTAGGGTTTCGTCGAACAGGCCGGGCAACGGCTTGCCGTCGTCGATCCAGGTCGTGCCGCCCTCGGCAAGATTGCCCTGGAAGGTGGCATTGCCGCCCATCGTGTGGTTCCACGGCAGCCAGTCGAGTTGCACCGGCGAGGGATCGTCCGGTTTGCGCGTGCGCGCCATCTGGCCCATGGCGATGTTGGCGCACATCATTTCCTGGGTGTTGATCACCGCCTTGGGCATGCCGGTGCTGCCCGACGTGAACAGGAACTTTCCGATTGTCTTGGGTTCGATTGCGTCGATCGAGCGAGCCACGGCATCCGTCGGGCAGCCCGCGACAAGCTCGCTCCACGGCAGCGACTGCCTGTGCGGCGGCGGCTTGTCGACGTGCACGAGCAGCACGCCGTCGAGATCGAGAGCGTCGAGCGCGCCGGCATAGATCTCGCCGTTCTGCACGAACACCAGGCCGGGCCGGATGAGGTCGAAGACATAGCGCAGCTTGGCGTGGTCGCGGCTCATCACCGAGTACGCCGGAGACACCGGTGCCACCGGCGCGCGCGCCTGCATGGCGGCCATCGTCAGCAGGGCGAATTCGATGGAATTCGACGACAGGATCATGATCGGCTTGTCAGGCCCGAAGCCGCGGTCGATCAGCGCCTGGGTCACTGCGTCGACCTGTCGCTTGGCCTCCAGGTAAGTCATTTTGCGCCACTCGCGCGCTGGACCATGGCGCTGAGCCAGCCATACACGATCAGGCGCCTCGACCGACCACTTCGCCAGGAAGGCGGGTATGTGCCGCTCGTAGGGCTTAAGCCGATGATTTGACTGCAGAACGACGGTGCCATCGGGACGCCTGTCGGCTGAGACGTCGCGGCTCAGGAACTCGATCGGCTTGAAAGGCGTTGCACTTACGCTGTCCACAGATTTCCTCCGGCCTTTTCAACGGGCTAGGCCCGTTCTCAGCCTTTGTGTTATTAAAAAGATGAAGGCAAGCATACCGAGACTAGTAACAAGTAAGAACGGCAATCGGGGGGGAACGTAAATGGCGCATGCTGCTGCCGCAGCTGCCGGACGCGCGCCGTCTGGGCGTTGGCTGCAACTTCTCATCGGCATCGTCTGCATGGTGATGATCGCCAACCTGCAATACGGTTGGACGCTGTTCGTCGGCCCGCTCGACGCGAAGTATCATTGGGGCCGCGCCGCCATCCAGGTCGCCTTCACGATCTTTGTCATCACTGAAACCTGGCTGGTACCTGTCGAAGGCTGGTTCGTCGACCGCTTCGGGCCGAAGATCGTGGTCGTGGTCGGCGGCGTGCTGGTCGGCATCGCCTGGATGCTCAACTCGATCGCCGATTCCCTCACCTTGCTCTACATCGCTGCCGCCATTGGTGGCATCGGCGCGGGCGGCGTCTACGGCACCTGCGTCGGCAATGCGCTGAAGTGGTTCCCCGACAGGCGCGGACTGGCGGCCGGCTTGACGGCGGCGGGCTTCGGCGCCGGCTCGGCCATCACCATCGTTCCCATTCAAAGCATGATCAAGAGCTCGGGCTTCGAGGCAACCTTCTTCTGGTTCGGTCTCGGCCAGGGGGTCGTCGTCTTCCTGCTCGCCTGGTTCCTCAAGGTTCCGAGAACCGGTGAAGTGCCCGCCTCCACCCAGGTCAAGCAGTCCAAGCGCGACTACACGCCCGTCGAGATGCTCAAGACGCCGATCTTCTACGTCATGTACATCATGTTCGTCCTGGTCTGCGCCGGCGGACTGATGGCGACCGCCCAGCTCGCGCCGATCGCCAAGGATTTCAAGGTCGCCGACGTCCCGGTGAGCCTGGCCGGCCTCACCTTGCCGGCGCTCACCTTCGCCCTGTCGATCGACCGGGTGCTGAACGGGTTGACGCGGCCGTTCTTCGGCTGGGTGTCCGACAACATCGGGCGCGAGAACACGATGTTCATCGCCTTTGCCCTCGAGGCGATCGGCATCT
The DNA here is from genome assembly GCA_964533955.1 of uncultured Reyranella sp. Lineage (GTDB taxonomy): Bacteria > Pseudomonadota > Alphaproteobacteria > Reyranellales > Reyranellaceae > Reyranella. The sequence continues at coordinate 7,702 of CAZHQA010000233.1, forward strand.
GGGCGCTCAGCATCTACGGACACGACCCCGTCCACTTCGTGATCCTGAGCGGCCTGGTGTTCTTCGCCTGGGGCGAGATCTACAGCCTCTTCCCCTCGACCTGCACCGATGTCTACGGCTCCAAGTACGCCACGACCAATGCCGGCCTGCTCTATACGGCCAAGGGCACGGCGTCGCTGCTGGTGCCGTTTGCCAACGTGCTGTCGACCGGCGGCAACTGGCACAGCGTGTTCGTCGTCGCGGCGATCATGAACGCCATCGCAGCGGTCATGGCGCTCGCCGTGCTGAAGCCGTTGCGGGCCGCCGACCGCCGAGCGATGGCGGCGCCGGCCGAATGACCGGGCGTGCGCGCTTCACGCCTTGAAACGCGCGATCACCTTCTCGTCGAACTTCAGCCCCAGGCCGGGCTTGTCGGGCAGCACCAGTGCGCCGTTGTCGATGCGGGGCGTCTCCTCGTAGAGCGCAAGCATCCAGGGCATGTACTCGACCGTAAGCCCGTTGGGGCAGGCGGCAATCACGTGCAGCAGCATCTCGGGCATGACATGGCTCACCACCGGCAGGTTGAACGCCTCGGCCATACCGGCCACCTTCATGAACTGGCTGACGCCGCCGACCCGAACCAGGTCGATCATGACGATGTCGACCGAGTGCGCGTCCATCATCTGCCGGAACGGCGCGATGCCCCACAGATACTCGCCGCCCGCGACCGGGGTTTTGAGCGCCGCGGTAACGCGCGCCAGGCCCTGGTAGTCGTCGGCGGTGGTGACGTCCTCGAGCCAGAACAGGCCCACATCCTCGGCGCGGCTGCCGATGTTGATCGCCTGCTCGGGCCGCCAGCGCTGATTGATGTCGCACATCAGCTTGATGTCCGGGCCGATCGCATCGCGCACCACGCGCA
>CAZHQA010000234.1:0-8575 GCA_964533955.1 uncultured Reyranella sp.
TCAGCTCCTTGATCGGCCCCGGCAGGTCCTTGTAGGCGAGCAGCACGCCGACCACCGCGCCGACGTCCATCTGGCCGGTGATCGCGAAGTAGCCGCCCACCAGGTAGATCGCGAACGGCGTCGCCTGCGACAGCAGGTTGTTCCAGAACTTGGCGACGAACTTCTTGTTATAGAGGTCGAAGCGGATCTTGTAGATGTGGCCCAGCCGCTCGGAAATGTCGGCGCGCTCGTAGTTGGCGGCGCCGTGCACGTGGATCTCGTTCACGCCGTCGGCGGTCTCGGCGATGCGGCCGGCCAGCAGGCGAGCCGACAGCTGGCGGGCGCGGCCGAGCACCAGCACCGGCCGGCGCAGCCGCGGGATGATCGCCATCTGCACCGCCAGCAGGACCACCACGATGACGCTGAGCAGGAAGTTCTGCATCAGGATGAAGATGATCGCCGTCAGCGCCTGGCCGCCGAGGAACATCGGCTGCACGTAGGCATCGCCGATGAAGCCGCCGAGCGGCTCGACCTCGTCCTTGACCATGGTGGCGAGCTCGGCCTGCTTGACCTTGCGGAAGTGGGTCGGCGGGAAGCGCAGGATGCGGTCGTACAGCTCGTAGCGCAGCCGGCGCAGCATGCGCTCGCCCATCCGGCCTTTCTGCGTGTTGATGCTCTTCTTGAACTGGCCGTTGACCACCACGGCGCCCAGGAAGACGAAGCTCATGATCACCAGGTACTGCAGCTGGTCGACCTGGAAGCCGTCGAGGATGCGGATGACCTTGCCGGGGAAGATCGCCGACAGGTCGAGCTCCCAGACCAGGAAGGGGATGGTGTGGTGGTGCTTGAAGGCGTTGCCGGTGATGCCGTTGTTGACGATCGATTTCGGCACCGTGAGCGACATGAAATAGAACAGCTGGGCGAACACCACGAGCATCAGGATGACCAGCTGCTCGGGCCTGCTGTGCCGCCAGATATAGGTGAAGAGCTTGCGTTCCATTAACCCTGCGCCACGCCCCCGGAATCGCACCCTATTCGATCATGCCCTTGATTACATTCGGTTTTTTTCGCCGCAGGGCCGGGGGTTCGCGCCACCCGGGCCTTATGGCATAGTCCGGCAAAATTCACCGGCCAGCACAGGAGGCGTGTTGGCCAGGGGAGATGTCTCACATGCCCGCAAGCACCCGGTCAAAGCGTGTGCTGATCTACAGCCACGATTCGTTCGGTCTCGGCCATGTGAGCCGCTGCCGCACCATTGCCAATGCCATCGTCGAGGCCGACCCGGCCGTCTCGGTCCTGATCGTCTCGGGCTCGCCGATCATCGGCTCCTACGAGTTCCACTCCGGCATCGACTTCGTGCGCATCCCGGGCGTGGTCAAGCAGATCGACACCGGTGAATACGATTCGGCCAACCTGCGGGTCGGCGTCGAGCACACGCTCGAGATGCGCACCCGCATCATCCGCGACACCGCCGACATCTACCGGCCCGACCTGTTCATCGTCGACAAGGAGCCGCTCGGCCTGCGCGGCGAGGTCGGCCCGACCCTGAAGCTGCTCAAGGAGCGCGGCACCCCCCTGGTGCTCGGTTTGCGCGACGTCATGGACGACCCGGCCATGCTCGCCGTCGAATGGGAGCGCAAGCACGTCGTGCCGGCGCTGAGCGACCTCTACGACGAGATCTGGATCTACGGCCTGCCGCAGATCAACAAGCCGATGTCCGGCATCGACGTGCCGCCGTCGGTGCGCCACAAGTCGGTCTATACCGGCTACCTGCGGCGCGAGGTGCCGCTGCACACCGACACGCCGCACGAGATGGAGGAGATCGACGGGCCGTTCATCCTGGTGACGCCGGGCGGCGGCGGCGACGGCGTCGATCTTGTCGACTGGGTGCTGTCGGCCTACGAGACCGACGCGAACATCCCTTACGGCGCGGTCATCGTGTTCGGCCCGTTCATGGCGGCCAACGCGCGCGAAGCCTTCAAGGATCGCGCCGCGAAGTTCCGCAACATCCGCACGCTCACCTTCACCAACAACCTCGGCGCCCTGATGCAGCGCTCGGCCGGCGTGGTGGCGATGGGCGGCTACAACACGTTTTGCGAGATCCTGTCGTTCGACAAGAAGGCGATCATCGTGCCGCGCACGCGGCCCCGCCTCGAGCAGTTCATCCGCATGCGCGCCGCCCGCAATCTCGGCCTGCTCGAGATGCTGAACCCCGAGCTTGGCCGCAATCGCAACGTCATGGCGACCGCGCTGCGCCAGCTGCCGCAGCAGGGCGTGCCGAGCGACGTCGTCGTGCCCGGCCTGCTCGACGGCATTCCCAACGTGCTGCGCCTGGTCAACAAGCAGCTCTATCATCCGCATCGCGGGCCGGCCTCGCTCGATCAGGCCGAGCTCCTCGCCGAGCCGGCCGAGCTCGACGGTCGCGTCGCCCACGCCGTGCGGTCCAGGACCTGAGCGCGCCGGAACATTCATGTCCTTGCCGGGTGTGCGCGTCGCGGTCGTCCTGAAGGGCTGGCCGCGCCTTTCCGAGACCTTCATTGCCCAGGAGATCGCCGGCCTCGAGGCGCGCGGCGTGGCGCTCGAGATCTGGTCGCTGCGCCGGCCGACCGACCAGGCCCGCCATCCGGTGCACGATCGCGTGCAGGCCCGCGTCGCCTACTTGCCGGAATACCTCAAGGACGATCCGCGCCGCGTGCTGGCCGCGTGGCGAGCGGCGCGCCGCCTGCCGGGCTATGCCGCCGCCCGCGCCCGGTTTCTCGCCGACCTCCGGCGCGATCCCTCGGCCAATCGCCTGCGCCGCTGGGGCCAGGCGCTGGTTCTGGCGGCCGAGCTGCCCCGCTCGGTCGAGCGCCTCTATGCCCACTTCCTGCATACGCCGGCCTCGGTGACACGCTATGCCGCGATCATGCGCGGCCTGCCGTGGAGCGTGTCGGCCCATGCCAAGGACATCTGGACGAGCGAGGGCTGGGACATTGCGGCCAAGCTCGCCGACTGCGACTGGCTGGTGACCTGCACCGCTCTCGGCCTGCAGCGCCTGCGGGAGCTCGCGCCCGCGCGCGACTCGGGCGACGAACAAGAGCGGCTTCAGCTCGTCTATCACGGCCTCGACCTCGCCCACCTGCCGGCCCCGCCACCCCTCCTCGGACCCGGGGCGCGGCCGCGGCGCGATGGAAGCACGGCCGCCGATCCCGTGGTCATCCTGTCGATCGGCCGCAAGGTCGAGAAGAAGGGCTACGCCGACCTGCTGCAGGCGCTGGCCCGCCTGCCGCGCGAGCTGCATTGGCGTTTCGAGCATGTCGGCGCCGGCGAACTGGGGCCCGCCCTGGTCGAGCAGGCGACGCAGCTCGGCATCGCCGAGCGCTGCACCTGGCACGGCGCGCAGCCGCAGAAGGCGGTGTTCGCCAGCCTGGCCCGCGCCGATCTCTTCGTGCTGGCCGCCAAGACGGCGGCCGACGGCGACCAGGACGGCCTGCCCAACGTGCTGATGGAAGCGGCGCACCAGGGCCTGCCCATCGTGTCGACCCGCGCCGCCGCGATCGGCGAATTCATCGACCACGGCGCCAATGGCCTGCTGGCGGCTCCCGGGGCGCCCGACGAGCTCGCCGCGGCGATCGAGCGCCTGGTGCGCGATCCCGACCTGCGCCTGCGGCTGGCGCGCCATGCCGCCGACGCGGTGCGCACGCGCTTCTCCTACGAGGCGGGCGTCGACCGGATCGCCGCCGCCCTGGGTCAACCGCGCGAGGCAGACCTGTCCAAGGCCCAAGAGGTCCGGGCGGCGGAGTAGGTCATGCGCGTGCTGCTGCACACGCCGCTCAAGCCGCCGGATAGCCCGCTGCCCTCAGGCGATCGCGAGATGGCGCGCGGGCTGGCCCGCCTGCTGGGCCGGCTCGGCCATCGTGTCGTCATGCCGCGTCTCAGTCGCGTCGCGACGGGCGTGCCGGCCCCGGAGATGCACCTGGCGCTGCAGCGTCGCGCCCGCGCCCAGGCCGCCCGCCTGATCGCGCGTTGGCGGGGCCTGCCGGCGCGCCATCCCGAGCGCTTCGATCTGTGGTTCACCTATCACTGCTACTACCGCAAGCCCGATTGGCTGGGGCCGCTGGTGACGCGCGCGCTCGGCGTGCCCTACGTCATCGCCGAGGCCTCGCATGCGCCGCGCCGCGCGCAAGGCGCGACACGGCTCGGCCATCGCGCCGTCGAGCAGGCGCTGGCGGCGGCCGATCTCGTGCTCACCGTCAATCCGCGCGACGTCGCCGGGGTCAAGGCGCGCTTGCGGCCCGGCGCGCGGCAGCGCTGGCTGCCGCCTTTCATCGACGTCGCGCCGTTTGCCGCTGCGCGCCGCGCCGGGCATCGCGCGGCCAACGAACCGCCGCTGCTGCTCAGCGTCGGCATGATGCGCACCCGCGACAAGCTCGACTCCTATCGCGTGCTGGCGAGCGCCTTCACGCTCCTGCGCGACCGCCCGTGGCGCGCCATGCTGGTGGGCGATGGGCCGGCGCGCGCTGAAGTCGAGGCGCTGATGGCGCCGTTCGGCGATCGGGTGCGTTTCGCCGGCGCCGTGCCACACCAGCAATTGCCGGCGATCTATGCCGGCGCCGACCTTTACCTCTGGCCCGCGATCAACGAAGCCTATGGCATGGCTTTCCTCGAAGCCCAGGCCGCCGGACTGCCGGTCGTCGCCGGCCGCACCGGCGGCGTGCCGGCCGTCGTGGCCGATGGCGTGAGCGGCCTGCTCACCCCGGTGGGCGATGCCGCGGCTTTCGCGGGCGCCGTGCGCCGGCTGCTCGACCATCCGGCCGAACGGGCAGGACAGGGCGACGCTGCTGCGCGCCGCGTCGCCACGCGTCACGACGAACGCGCGGCGGCGCGCGCTCTCGCCGCCGCCCTCGGGACCCTGCGATGACGGCCGTGCCCTTCGCCGTGCTGCGCCACGCCGCCACCGGCTGGAACGAGCAGGGTCGCCTGCAGGGCACCACCGACACGCCGCTCAGCCCGTCCGGCCGTCTTGCCGCGGCGAGCTGGCAGCTGCCCGCGCCGGCCGATCGCTGGCGGCGGGTGTGCAGTCCGCTCACGCGCGCGCGCCAGACCGCCGAGCTGGTGCGGCCGGCCGCGGCGGTCGCCGTCGACTCGCGCCTGCGCGAGATGAGCTTCGGCAGCTGGGAGGGCCGCACGCTGGCCGAGCTGCGGGCTACCGGCGGCGAGGCCTTCGCCGCCGCCGAGCGCCTCGGCCTCGACTTCCATCCGCCGGGCGGGGAATCGCCGCGCCTGACCATGCAGCGCCTCGCGGGCTGGCTGGCCGAAGTCGCCGCCGCGGGCACGCCGGTGATGGTGGTCTCGCACAAGGCCACCATCCGCGCCCTGCTGGCGCTGGCGACGGGCTGGGACATGACCGGCCGCCAGCCGATCAGGCTCGACTGGCGTTGCGTGCATTTCTTCGCCGTCCAGCGCGATCTCACGGTGACCCTCGAGCGCGCCAACGTCGCGATGGCAACGGCATGACGGCGCGCGTCTTCTTCTACGTGCAGCACCTGCTGGGCATCGGCCATCTGCGGCGCGCCGCCGTGCTGGCGCGCGCGCTCGCCGACGGCGGCTTCGACGTGCTGCTAGTGTCGGGCGGCGCGCCGGAGAAGCTCGACATCGGGCGCGCGCGCCTGCACCAGTTGCCGCCGGTGCGCGCGCGCGACGAGGGACTGCGCGAGCTGGCGCGGCTCGACGGCACGCCGCTCGACGAGGCGTTCCGCGTCGCGCGCACCCGCCAGCTGCTCGGCCTGCTGGCGGCCGAGGCGCCGCACGTCGTGCTGACCGAGCAGTTCCCGTTCGGCCGCACCCAGCTCCGCTTCGAGCTGGTGCCGCTGATCGAGGCGGCCCGTGCGCTGCAGCCGCGGCCGCTGATCGTTTCCTCGGTGCGCGACGTGGTGCGCCGGTCGGTCTCGCCGCAGCGGGTTGCCGAGACGCTCGAGACCTTCTCGGCCTTCGACGCGGCGTTGATCCATGCCGACCCCGGTCTCGTAAGCTTCGACAGGAGTTTCGCCGGATGGGGGCAGGTGAAATCGCGCGCCGTCTACACCGGCTATGTCGCCGCGACTTGTCCTGCGCTCGGCGCTTCCACACCACAGATAGGGACCGGCGAGGTTATCGTCTCGATCGGCGGTGGCGCCGTGGGCGCGCCGCTGCTCCGCACCGCCCTGGCCGCCCGGGCTTTGAGCCCGCTCGCCGATCGGACCTGGCGCCTGCTGGTCGGCGCCAACCTGCCGATGGCCGAGCAGGCGGCGTTGGCGGCCGGCGATGGCATCGTGGTCGAGCCGGCCCGCGCCGATTTCACGACCTTGCTGCGCAACGCCACCTTGTCGATCAGCCAGGCCGGCTACAACACCGTGGTCGAGACCCTGTGCTGCGCCGACCGCGCGGTGCTGGTGCCGTTCGGCACGGCGCGCGAGACCGAGCAGACCGACCGCGCGGCGGCGCTCGCCGAGCGCGGCATGGTGGGCGTCGTGCCGTCGGGGACGCTGTCGCCCGAGAGCCTTGCGGCCGTCATCGCCCGCACGCTCGCGGGCCCGTCGATCCGCAGCTTCCCGCCCTGCAATGCGCGCGGTGCGGCCGCGACGGTCGACTGGCTGCGCCAGAAACTGGACCAGGCGACGTCATGAGCAGCTGGCAGGCGCTCGACGACGAAATCGCCCACTGGCGCGACGCCGGGCGCGACGCCGAGCTGTGGTGGCGCGACGACGATGCTGCGGATGCGAGCCCGGCGCTCGATCGCCTGCTCGAGCTGTCGGTCGAGGCGGCAGTGCCGCTGGCGCTCGCGGTCGTACCGGCGCAGGCCACGCCCGCCTTGGCGGCGCGGCTCGCTGACATGCAAACGCATGACGGCTTCGTCGTCGACGTCCTGCAACATGGCTACACGCACGCCAACCACGCCCTGCCGCCCGACAAGAAGAGCGAGCTTGGCCCGCATCGGCCGGCCATGCTGGTGCTGGGCGAGCTCGGCACCGGACGCATGGCGCTGGAACGCCTGTTCGCAGAGCGCGCCTTGCCGGTCCTGGTGCCGCCCTGGAATCGGATCGCGCCGGCGCTCGTCCCGGCCCTCCCCGAGATCGGCTTCACGGGTCTCTCGACCTTCGCCGCGCGCCGCCGCGCCGAACCCGTCAAGCGATTGCTGCAGGTCAACACCCACGTCGACCTGATCGACTGGAAGGACAGGCGCGCCTTTGTCGGTCATGATGCCGCAGTCGCTGCCCTGGTCGAGGCCCTGCGCCATTCCCGCAGCGCAACAGGCGAGCCCGTCGGGCTGCTCAGTCATCATCTTGCGATGGACGAGGGGGCTTGGGATTTCCTAAGGTCATTCGTGGGGAAGGCAAAAAAATTGCCGGGTGTGAAACTGTGCTCGGCGCGAGATCTGTTCGCGTCACGGGAGGCGCGCGTTTGAGTTCTGCTGATCTGCGCTATCCGCGCGAGACGCTGTGGGCCGACTATATCCGTGCTGCCACCGGGGTCATTTTGTGCGGCCTTCCGCTGCTGTTCGTCGAGGTCAATCGCTGGCTGGCGGTGATTCTCGCCGGCGGTTTCCTGCTGTTCGGCGCCTTCCTGGTGCGCACCGCGTTTCGCCAGCGCACACATTATCTTCTCGGGCCCGATACGCTGTGCGCTGACGGGCCGGCCGGCACACTGGTCGAATGGAGCCGGCTCGATCGCATGAAGCTCAGCTACTTTTCGACCAAGCGCGACCGCACGTCCGGCTGGATGCAACTTGTCGTCGGCTCGACCGGTGCACGCACCGTGAAGGTCGATTCTTCGCTCGACGGCTTCTACGATATCGTCGAGCGCGCGGCGCGGGCGGCCGAGTCGAGAGGGCTCGAACTCAGCCGCACCACGCGCGTCAACTTGAGGTCTATGGGGATCACGGTGGCAGATCAGGAAGAGCGGGCATGAAGGATCTGCTGCGCGTCGACAATCTCACGGTCGAGTTCGGGGTCCATGACGGCGTCTTGCGTGCCGTCGACAACGTCTCGTTCGCCATCCCGCCCGGCGGCACCCTGGCACTGGTCGGCGAATCGGGCTCGGGCAAGTCGGTATGCAGCCAGGCCATCATGGGCCTGCTGCCGCGCACCGCCAAGATCGCCTCGGGCTCGATCCTGTTCCAGGACCCGCGCGACAAGACGGTCGAGGTCGACATCGCCAGGCTCGACCGCACCGGGCCCGAGATGCGGGCGATCCGCGGCGGCGAGATCTCCATCATCTTCCAGGAGCCGATGACCTCCTTGTCGGCCCTGCACACGGTGGGCGACCAGATCGGCGAGGCCGTCGAGCTGCATGGCGGCGGCCAGCTGAGCGAGATCCATTCGATCGGCCACCAGCTGCACGAGGCCGCCGAGCGGTCGCGCCGGCGCATGAGCCGCGCCGAGATCGACGAGCTGACGCGCAACATGCTGCGCATGGTCGGCTTCCCCGATCCCAACCGGGCGCTGCGCACCTATCCCTTCGAACTGTCCGGCGGCCTGCGCCAGCGCGCCATGATCGCCATGGCCCTGGTCTGCCGGCCGGCGCTGCTGATCGCCGACGAGCCGACCACCGCGCTCGACGTCACCATCCAGGCCCAGAT
>CAZHQA010000235.1:0-8466 GCA_964533955.1 uncultured Reyranella sp.
GTGGGGCTGGGAGCAAATCGCGTGACGACGGACATCGCCCACGGTTATAGCCAATCCATGGCACAAATCGTCCTCGACGCCGTCAATCTCAAGAAGGCGATGCGTCACCTCGCCAAGGTCGATCCCGATTTCGCGCGGGCGATCAAGGAGGTCGGCCACCCCGAGCTTCGGATCGTGCCCTCGGGCTTCGGTGGGCTGATGCGCTCGATCGTAGGCCAGCAGGTCTCGGTGCATGCCGCGCGCAGCATCTGGCTCAGGCTGGAGGCCGCGGTGCCATCCATGGAGCCGGCCGAGTTCCTCGCGATGACCGACGAACAGCTGCGCGGCGTGGGCCTGTCGAACGCCAAGATGAAGTACGGCCGAGCACTGGCCAGTGACATCGTCGACGGCCGTATAGATTTTGCAGCGCTTGCAGAGCTCGACGATGCGGCCGCGATCGCCATGCTGACCCAGGCCAAGGGGATCGGGCCCTGGACGGCGGAGATCTATCTGATGTTCGCGCACGGCCGGCCCGACATCATGCCCGGGCTCGATCTCGGCCTGGTGATCGCGGCACAACACCTGAAGAAGCTGCGCAAGCGTCCCGATGCAAAGCGGCTTCTCAAAATCGCCGAGGCGTGGCGGCCCTGGCGCAGTGCCGCCGCGCTGCTGCTCTGGCACTATCGCCGCAACATGCCGGACTGGAGCGCGCCAAAACCGAAAACGGAGAAGAAATGAAGAAGCTCGAGGGCCCCAGTCACGGTCCGCATGCCGGCGGCAAGCCCGGCCACCTCGTCGTCCTGCTGCACGGCTACGGCGCCGACGGCGCGGACCTGATCGGCCTCGCCCCGGTGATGGCGCCGCTGATGCCGGACGTGGTCTTCCACGCCCCCAACGCGCCCTATCCGTGCGAGGGCAATCCGGCCGGCTATCAGTGGTTCGGCATCAATCGCCTCGACCCGGCCTCGCGACTGGCCGGAACGCGCGCCGCCGCGCCCTTCGTCGATGCGTTCCTCGACGACAGGCTGGCCGAATATGGTCTCGACGAGAGCAAGACGGCGCTGGTCGGCTTCTCGCAGGGCACCATGATGTCGCTCCATGTCGGACTGCGCCGGCCCAGGCAGCTCGCCGGCATCGTCGGCTTCTCGGGTGCGCTGGCGGGCGACGGCCAGCTGCTGAGCGATGAGATCAAGTCCCGGCCGCCGGTGCTGCTGGTGCATGGCGACGCCGATCCAATGCTGCCTCATCAGCTCACGGAAGAAGCAGCCATCGCGTTGCAGGAGAACGACGTCGAGGTCGCCGTCCATATCGCCCAGGGCGTCGGTCACGGCATCGACCAGACCGGCCTCAGTCACGCCGCGCGCTTCCTGCTGAACGTCCTCAAGCTGCCGATGCCGAAACAATGAAGATCGAAGGAAGCTGCAAGCCGGGCTTCGAGCGCGTTGCCGAGGCCTTCACCCGGAATTTCGCCGAGAAGGGCGAGGTCGGCGCGTCGGTCTGCCTGACGAGCGGCGGCGAAACGGTGGTGGATCTATGGGCCGGCATTGCCGATCCCAAGACGCAGGCACCATGGACGAGTGGCACGGTCAGCATCGTCTTCTCTTGCACCAAGGGCGCCACGGCGCTCTGTGCCCACATGCTTGCGAGCCGAGGCAAGCTCGACCTCGACGCACCCGTCACCGAGCTGTGGCCCGAGTTCGGCCAGAAGGGCAAGGACGGGGTCACCACCCGCATGATGCTCGATCATTCGTCGGCCGTGCCCGCATTGCGCGCCCCGGTGAAGGAAAGCGGCCCGTACGAATGGGACTACATGACCCAGCGCCTGGCCGAGGAAGAACCGTTCTGGGTGCCCGGCACCCGTAACGGCTATCACGGCTTCACCTTCGGCTGGACGGTCGGCGAAATGGTGCGGCGCGCCAGCGGCAAGTCGCTCGGCGCCTTCTTCCAGGACGAGATCGCCAGGCCGCTCGGTCTCGACTTCTGGATCGGGCTGCCCGAAGCGATCGAGCCGCGCGTAGCGCCGATCTCGGCCTATGCCTATCGCGCCCAAGACGCGAGGACGCCGTTCATGCGCGATCTCGCGACCAACAAGCAGTCGATCCCGTTCCTGTTCTACATGAACAACGGCGCCTGGCGGGCGGGCGGCGCCAACAGCCGCGCCGGCCATGCCGCCGAGATCGGCGCGGCCAACGGAATCACCAACGCGCGCGGGCTTGCCGGCATGTACGCGCCGCTGGCGCAGGGCGGCGGCGGGCTGGTCGATACCATGACGCTCGCCCGCATGGGCGAGGTTTCGATGGCCACCCACGACGATGCGACCCTGCGCCTGCCGACGCGCTTTGCCTTGGGCTTCATGAAGTCGATGGACAATCGCAAGCGCAGCCTGGGCGCCAAGATCTTCGGCGAGGATTGCGACAGCGTGATCCTCTCGAGCGCGGCCTTCGGCCATGTCGGCGCCGGCGGCTCCCTGGGCTTCGCCGATCCCGTGGCCGGTCTCTCCTTCGGCTACACCATGAACCGCATGGGCCCCGGCCTCCTGATGAACGAGCGTGGCCAGGCCCTGGTCGACGCGACTTACCTCTCGCTTGGCTACAGCAACAAGGACGGCGGGGTGTGGGTGAAGTGATGCGTGTCATCCCGAGCGCAGCGAGGGACCATTCCCCTGGCCTCAAAGGTCCCTCGGCCTTGGGCCTCGGGATGACAGCGTTGTTGTAGCCGATTGATGCTACCCGTCTTCCGTCCCCTCGCCGACCGTGCGGTACTGACCGTCTGGTCGGGCCTCTGCACCTCGACCATCGGCGAAGACCTGTTCCGGGTGGCCAGCGTCTGGCTGGCCGTCGAAGTCGCCGGCAACATGGTGGGGTTGGTGACCGGCGCGCAGTACGTCGCCATGCTGGTCGCCGGCCTGTTCGGCGGCGTGCTGTTCGACCGCTGGCGGCCGGTGCAGGCGATGCTCGGCTCGCGCATCTGGAGTGCGGTGTTCTGCCTGCTGCCGGTGGCCGGCTTCTACCTGTTCGGCCTGTCGATCACGCTCTTGATTGCCGCCTCGGTCGGGTTGGCGTCGTTGCGCATGGTGTTCTCGCCGGCGCTGCAGTCGACCATCCCAACCCTGGTGCGCGACCGCGACGCACAGCAGGCGATCAACGGGCTGTTCGATGCCACCTATCGCATCGCCCGCCTGGTCGGGCCCATGGTGGCGGCGCTCCTGCACCTCTTCCTGCCCGTCATCCATTTCCTCACCGTCACGGCGCTGGGCTTTCTCGTATCGGGCGCGGCGCTGCATGCGGCGCGCGAGCGGCTGGAGGACGGCCACAAGGATCCGGTGCGCATGAAGCCCGGCCTCGCCGGCGCCTGGGAGGCACTGACCGCGGGCTTTCGCTTGATGCTGAGCGAACGCCGCACCGGCGCCATCCTGATCGTGAATGCGATCCTGAACGGGCCGTGGATGGTGGCGCTCAGCCTCGCCATCGCGCTGATCGTCACCGAATACCGACCGACCTTCCTGGGCTTCGGCGATCTCGCGGCCTACGCCCTGGTCATGGGCGCCTACGGCGTGGGCGACGTGTCGGGCAACATCACCGCGGGCTCGATCCGCTTCAAGCGGCCGATGTCGACGATGTTTCTGGGCTACGTCGTGATGGGCACCGGCTTCTCCTGGCTCGCCCTGTCGGTGTGGCTCCTGCCGTCGACGGCGCTCCTGCCCGGCATGATGATCGGCGGCTTGCTGGCGGGCCTCGGCGGGCCCTTCTTCTTCGTGCCGATGATCACTCGCATGCAGACAGTGTTCCACGGTCACGATATCGCCCGCGTCTTTCGCCTGCGGCTCGTCGTCATGGCCGCCGCCATGCTGGTGGCGAGCCTGGCGGCGACTTGGTGCTTCGAGCTGATGGGCGCGGTAGCCACCCAACTCGGCTGTGGTCTGCTGATCCTCGGGACCGGCGTGATAGGCCATCTGCTCTGCCGCCGCCACGAGGATCGCGAGCGGGCGGGCGCCGCCGATCCTGTTCCCAATCCCGCCGATTAGTGCCTGATCCGCGGGATCCGGGCATTTTCGGGGAATTAAACGCGCGTTAAAAGCCGTTGCGGGAAACGGCGTGTATTGATAGCGTCTCTTACGTACACAGCGTTTCCTTAACGGAGGCTGCCATGGCCAAGCCCTTCCCGAGCGACAATCCCTTCCTCAAGGGCTACTACGGCCCGGTCAACACCGAGGCCGACGCCGCCCATCTGCAGATCACGGGCGAGATGCCGAAGGAGCTCTGCGGCACGCTCTACCGCAACGGCCCCAACCCGCAGTTCGCGGCGCGCGGACCCTTCTTCCACTGGTTCGGCGGCGACGGCATGATCCACGCCTTTCACGTCGAGAACGGAAACGTCTCCTACAAGAACCGCTGGGTGCGCACGCCCAAGTGGGTGCTCGAGAACAACGAGGGCGAAGGGCTTTCGGGGATCTTCGGCCATCCGATGTACACCGATCCACGCGTGCTGGCGCTCAACTCGACCATCGCCAACACCAACATCGTCTGGCACGCCGACCGCCTGCTCGCGCTCGAGGAAGCACACGCACCCTTCATGCTCGACCCGGCGACCTTGATGCCGGCGGGTCCCGACGGCGGCTACGAAACCTACGGCAACAAACTCTGCGGCCCCTTCACCGCCCATCCCAAGCTCGATCCCGAGACCGGAGAGATGGTGTTCTTCGGCTATTCCGCCAAGGGCCGCTTCACAAAAGAAGTGTCGATCCAGAGCGTCGACAGGACCGGCAAGGTCACGCGCGCCGAGATCCTCGAGGCGCCCTACTCGTCGATGATCCACGACTTCGCGGTGACTCGGAACTGGATCGTCGTGCCGGTGTTCCCGCTGACCGGCTCGATGGAGCGCGCCATGACCGGCAAGCCGCCCTTCGCCTGGGAGCCCGAAAAGGGTACGCACATCGCCTTCATCCCGCGCAACGGCACCGTCGCCGACGCGAAATGGGTGACGGCGCCCGCCTCGTACGTGTTCCATCCGATGAACCACTACGAGACGGCGGACGGCAAGGTCGTGATCGACGTGATGAAATACGACGTCGCCCCGCTGTTTCCCCGGCCCGACGGCTCGCCCGCCTCGAACGAGGTCCCGCAGGCCCGGCTGTTCCGCTGGACATTCGACCTCGACGGCCACGGCAACACCTTCCACGAACAGCAGCTCGACGACCGCGCCGGCGAGTTCCCGCGCTTCGACGAGCGCTTCTGCATGAGCGATTACCGGCACGGCTGGATCGTCGGCCAGAACGTCGTCGATGCGGCGAGCGAGGATCCGCCGACCAACGGGCTGATCCACTACGACCTCAAGACCGGCAAGAGCAGCGGATGGAGCGCCGGCCCCGCCGACCGCTTCGGCGAGCCGATCTTCGTGCCGCGCCACGACGGCGCCGCCGAGGGCGACGGCTGGCTGCTCAGCGTGCTCTATCGCGGCGAGGAGAAGACCAGCGACCTTGCGGTCTTCGAGGCGACCGACCTCGCCAAAGGCCCGATCGCGCGTGCCCACCTCTCGAGCCGCGTGCCCGCCGGCTTCCACGGCAACTGGCGGCCGGGTACGCTCTGATCATGATCATCGTCCATCACCTCAACAACTCGCGCTCGCAGCGCATCCTGTGGATGCTCGAGGAGCTCGGCGTGGCCTACGACGTCAAGCGCTACCAGCGCGAGCCCTCGATGCAAGCGCCGGCGTCGCTGCGCGCGGTGCATCCGCTCGGCAAGTCGCCGGTCATCACCGACGGGGGCAAGGTGCTGGCCGAGTCGGGCGCGATCCTCGAATACCTCGTGGATGCCTACGGCAACGGCCGGTTCCGTCCGCCGACCGGCACGCCCGAGCGGATCGACTACAACTACTTCATGCACTACGCTGAAGGCTCGTTGATGCCGCTGTTGCTGATGAAGCTCATCTTCAGCCGCATCCCCTCGCGCCTGCCCTTCTTCATGAAGCCGGTCGGCCGCGCGATCGCCAAGGGCGCCAACACCACGCTGCTCGATCCGCAGATCGGCAGCCATTTCATGTTTCTCGAGGGCGAGCTCGGCAAGCGCGAATGGTTCGCCGGCGCCGAGTTCAGCGCCGCCGACATCCAGATGAGCTTTCCGCTGGAGGCCGCCGCCGCCCGCGCGCCCATGGTCCGCCAGATGCCCAGGGTGTCGGCCTTCCTCGACCGCATCCATGCCCGGCCCGCCTACCAGCGCGCCCTGGAAAAGGGCGGTCCCTACGAGCTGATGAAGTAGCGATGTCGCTGCAGCCGATCCTGACCGCCGGCCTGCCGACCCAGATCCACCTCGCGGCGGTGCTGGTTGCCTTCGCGATCGGCACCTGGAACCTGGTGCGGCCCAAGGGCACCGCTCTGCACAAGGCGCTGGGCCGGGTGTTCGTGCTCCTGATGCTGGTCGCGGCGCTCAGCTCGTTCGGCATCCATGCGCTGAACCGCAACGGCTTCAGCTTCCTGCACCTGCTCTCGATCTTCATCCTGATCACCGCGCCGCTGGCCTGGTGGAGTGCCCGGCGCGGCCGCATCGCCGCGCATCGCCGGGCCATGATCGGCCTCTATGTCGGCGGCTTGTGGGTACCGGGCGTGTTGACCCTGCTGCCCGGCCGGCTGCTGCACCGGGCGCTGATCGGTTCCTGACCGCCCCGCTTCGTGCTAGGTCCGCCCCCGTCTTTCCAGGAGTGACTTGATGGCTCTTCCCGCCCTGCTGCGCGACACGCTCTCGATCCCCGCGGTCGGCGCGCCGCTGTTCATCGTCTCCAATCCCGACCTCGTCATCGAGCAGTGCAAGGCGGGCATCGTCGGCGCCTTCCCGGCGCTCAATGCGCGGCCCAAGGAGATGCTCGAGACCTGGCTGCAGCGCATCACCAGCGAGCTCGCCGAGTACAAGCGCCAGCACCCCGGGAAGAAGGTGGCACCCTTCGCCGTCAACCAGATCGTGCACGGCTCCAACGACCGACTGGCCCACGACGTCGAGCTTTGCGAGAAGTACAAGGTGCCGATCCAGATCACCTCGCTGCGCGCGCCCGACGAGGTGGTGAAGTCGGCCAAGCGCTGCGGCTGCCTGGTGTTCCACGACGTGACCAACGTCACTCACGCCAAGCGCGCCCTGCAGGCCGGCGTCGACGGCCTGATCCTGGTGTGCGCCGGCGCGGGCGGCCATGCCGGCCGGCTGTCGCCCTTCGCCCTCGTGCCCGAAGTGCGCCAATTCTACGACGGCTGCCTGCTGCTCTCGGGCTCGATCGCCAACGGCGCCAGCATCCTCGCCGCCCAGGCGATCGGCGCCGACCTCGCCTACCTCGGCACGCGCTTCATCGCCGCCCGCGAGGCCAACGCGACCGACGCCAACAAGCAGTGCATCATCGACTCGTCCGGCGAGGAGATCGTCTACACCAACCTGTTCACCGGCGTGCACGGCAACTACCTGAAGCGCAGCATCGCGGCATCCGGCCTCGATCCCGACGACCTGCCGGTAGCCGACAAGAGCAAGATGAACTTCGGCTCGGGCGGCAACCAGAAGGCCAAGGCGTGGCGCGACATCTGGGGCGCGGGCCAGGGCGTCGGCCAGATCTTCGACGCGCCGCCGGCCGCCGAGATCGTGGCGCGGCTCAAGGCCGAGTACGAGGCGGCGCGCGCCGCCCTCCTCGCCGGCGAGACGGTGCCGACCCGGCTCGAGCAGGCGGCCGAGTAGGTGTCGCCCTACGAGATCCTCGCCATCGTCGCGCTGGCCGCCGCTGGCGGCTTCGCCTACCGGCTCTATCGTTCGGACATCAAGTCCGGTCCCAGGAATACGGGAAGCGAGACGGGCCAGCCGATGTTCCGGCGCGATCGCGACGGCAAGCGCTGAAAGGTCCCTCGCCTCGCGCCGGACGACACGCTATGAGCGTTGCCACATGCTGCGTCGTCTCTATGACTGGGTGATACGCCTCGCGGCTTCGCCCCGCGCCATTCCCGCCATGGGAATCGTGGCCTTCGCCGAAAGCTCGTTCTTCCCCCTTCCGCCCGACGTGATGCTGATCCCCATGGTGCTGGCCAACCGCACCAAGGCGTTCACGATCGCCGCGGTCTGCACCGTGTGCTCGGTGGTGGGCGGCCTGCTGGGCTATGCCATCGGCTACTATTTCTTCGAGACGATCGGCGAATGGGTGGTGAGGACCTATGGTCTCCAAGCCGGCCTGGAGTCGTTCCGCGCCGAATTCGCCCGCTACGGCACCTGGATCATCCTGATCAAGGGGCTGACGCCCATTCCTTACAAACTGGTAACCATCGCCTCGGGGGCGGCGCACTTCGACCTGTTCACCTTCGTGTGGGCGTCCATCGTGACGCGTGGCGCCCGCTTCTTCGTCGTGTCAGCCTTGCTGTGGAAATTCGGCGAGCCGATCCGCGCCTTCATCGAACGACGCCTCACTCTCGTCACATGGCTGTTCCTGATTGCGCTGGTCGGCGGCTTCGTCGCCTTCCGCTATCTGTTCTAG
>CAZHQA010000236.1:0-8449 GCA_964533955.1 uncultured Reyranella sp.
CGGCGGCGCTCGGCAACATGGGGCCGGACGACTGGCGCTGGCACATGTACGACACGGTCAAGGGCTCCGACTGGCTGGGCGACCAGGACTCGATCGAGTACATGTGCCGCGACGGTATCCCGGCGATCATCGAGCTCGAGCATTTTGGCGTGCCGTTCAGCCGCACGCCCGAGGGCAAGATCTATCAGCGTCCGTTCGGCGGCATGACCACGGAATACGGCAAGGGCATCGCCCAGCGCACCTGCGCCGCGGCCGACCGCACCGGCCACGCCATCCTGCACACGCTCTACCAGCAGTCGCTCAAGAACCATGCCGAGTTCTTCATCGAATATTTCGCGCTCGACCTCATCATGGACGACGGCGTCTGCCGCGGCGTGATGGCGTGGAATCTCGACGACGGCACGATTCATCGCTTCCGCGCCCACAAGACGGTGCTGGCGACCGGCGGCTACGGCCGCGTTTATCAGACCGCCACGTCGGCTCATACATGCACCGGGGACGGCGGCGCCATGGCGTTGCGTGCCGGCCTGCCCCTCCAGGATCTCGAGTTCATTCAATTCCATCCGACCGGCATCTACGGCGCCGGCTGCCTGATTACCGAGGGCGTGCGCGGTGAGGGCGGCTACGTCACCAACGCCAGCGGCGAGCGCTTCATGGAGCGCTATGCCCCTTCGGCCAAGGACCTCGCCTCGCGCGACGTGGTCTCGCGCTCGATGACCATCGAGATCCGCGAGGGCCGCGGCTGCGGCCCGAACAAGGACTATATCGAGCTGCACGTCGAGCACCTCGATCCCAAGGTGATCCACGAGCGCCTGCCCGGCATCGCCGAGACGGCGCGCATCTTTGCCGGTGTCGACGTCACCCGCCAGCCGATTCCGATCCTGCCGACCTGCCACTACAACATGGGCGGCATCCCGGCGAACTATCACTGCGAGGTCATGACGGTGAAGGACGGCGATCCGTTCACCGCCGTTCAGGGCCTGATGGCGCTCGGCGAGGCCGCCTCGATCGGCGTGCACGGCGCCAATCGCCTGGGCTCGAACTCGCTGCTCGAGCTTGTCGTGTTCGGGCGTTCGGCGGCGAACCGCGTCGCCGAGCAACTGAAGAACGGCGAATCGCACAAGGACATGAAGCACGCCGGCGAGGAGGCGATCGCGCGACTCGACAAGGCGCGTCACGCCAACGGCGGCACGCCGACGTCGCAGCTGCGCGCGCTGATGCAGAAGACCATGCAGAACGATTGCGCGGTGTTCCGCACCACCAAGAGCCTCGACGAGGGTTGCCGCAACATGGACAAGGTGTTCGCCGGCAAGAGCGACATCAAGGTCAAGGACCGCTCGATGATCTGGAACTCCGACCTGATGGAGACGCTGGAGTTCGAGAACCTGATCCTGCAGGCGATGGGCACGATCTATTCGGCGTCCAACCGCCATGAGAGTCGTGGCGCGCATGCGCACGAGGATTTCCCCGAGCGCGACGACAAGAACTGGCTGAAGCACACGGCCGTGTGGGTCGACGAGGCGACGGGCAAGACCCGGATCGATTACCGCCCGGTCAACCTGCAGCCGATGAGCAACGACGTGCAGTCGTTCCCGCCCAAAGCGCGCGTGTACTGAAGAGGAAGCGATGGCCGAGTTCGCACTGCCCGCCAATTCCAAGATCGGAGTCGGCGAAACTTACAAGGCGGCACCCACCGTCAAGAACATCAAGCGGTTCAAGATCTACCGCTGGACGGCCGACGACGGCCAGAAGCCGAGAATCGACACCTACGAGGTCGATCTCGACACCTGCGGGCCGATGATTCTGGATGCGCTGATCAAGATCAAGAACGAGATCGACAGCTCGCTCACCTTCCGACGTTCCTGCCGCGAGGGCGTATGCGGCTCGTGCGCGATGAACATCGACGGCACCAACACGCTCGCCTGCACGCACTACATCGCGGACATCAAGGGCGACATCAAGATTTACCCGCTCCCGCACATGCCGGTGGTCAAGGATCTGGTGCCCGACCTCACGGTTCCCTATGCGCAGCTCGCCTCGATCGAGCCGTGGCTCAAGTCGACCAGCCAGCCGCCGACGCGCGAGCGTATCCAGTCGCCCGAGGAGCGCGCCAAGCTCGACGGCCTGTGGGAATGCATCCTCTGCTTCTCCTGCACGACTTCGTGCCCCAGCTATTGGTGGAGCGGCGAGCGCTATCTCGGGCCGGCCATCCTGCTGCAGGCCTATCGCTGGATCGCCGACAGTCGCGACGAGGCCAAGGGCGAACGCCTCGATCAGCTGGAGGATCCGTTTCGTCTTTACCGTTGTCACACGATCATGAACTGCACCAAGACCTGCCCCAAGAGCCTGAACCCGGCGAAGGCGATCGCCGAGATCAAGAAGATGATGGTCGAGCGCACGATCTAGTGAGCCAACTGCCGTCCTGAGCGAAGGGAGAGGATCGGGCGACGCCGGTCCGTCTTTTGCTATGCTGGCCTCAGCAAAAGACCGGGGGCTTCCAATGTTTCTTAAATCGATTGCCGTAGCGGCGGTCCTGCTGTGGGCGCTGGCGCTGCCGGCCTCGGCCGGACAAACGTTCGACGCCGTCAAGGCCAAGGGTTACGTGCAGTGCGCGGTCAATACCGGGCTGGCTGGCTTCTCCTTTTCCGACAGCCAGGGCAAGTGGACCGGGCTGGACGTCGATCTCTGCAAGGCGATCGCGGCGGCCATGTTCGGCGACGCCGAGAAAGTCAAGTTCACGCCGACGACGGCGCAGCAGCGCTTCGTGGCGCTGCAATCGGGCGAGGTCGACGTCATCACCCGCAACGCCACCCAGACACTGCTGCGCGACACCTCGCTCGGCTTCAACATCGCCGGCGTCAATTTCTACGACGGCCAGGGCTTCCTGGTGACCGCCAAGAGCGGCATCAAGAGCGCCAGGGAGCTGAATGGCGCCACGATCTGCGTGCAGCCGGGGACCACGACCGAGCTCAACCTCGCCGACTACTTCCGCAAGAACAAGATGACCTTCAAGCCGGTGCTGATCGAGAAGCTCGACGAGCTCCTTCAGGCCTATGCCTCCGGTCGCTGCGACGTCTACACCACCGACGCTTCGGGCCTGGCTGCGGTTCGAGCAGGCCAGCTTTCGGGCAAGGGCGAGCACGTGATCCTGCCCGAGCGCATCTCCAAGGAACCGCTCGGCCCGATCGTGCGCCATGGCGATGACCAGTGGTTCGATCTCGTGAAGTGGGTGTTGATGGGCATGATCGAAGCCGAGGAGATGGGCATCAGCCAGGCCAACGTCGACGACATGCTGAAAAGCGACGATCCCGCCATCAAGCGCTTCCTCGGCGTGACGCCGGGCTACGGCAAGGCGGCCGGTGTCGACGAGAAGTGGATGTACAACGTCATCAAGCAGGTCGGGAACTATGGCGACAGCTTCGAGCGCAATGTCGGCAAGTCGACGCCTCTCAAGCTCGAACGCGGCCAGAACGCACTGTGGACCAACGGCGGGCTCATGTACGCGATCCCGTTCCGCTAAGCCGTTCGTTCAAACCGCATCTTCTTGATGCGGCCGGTCGAAACCTCGAGGCCGATGATCCTGCCGGCCTTGTCCTTGACGAGATGGGCAAGCTGTGTGGCGGTGATCCAGGCCGGCGGCGAGACGATCTCGACCGTCTCCGAATCGATCCCTTCGATCTTCCAGCCGGCGCCCGAGGCGATCAGCGGGCCGCTCACGTCGAGGACGTAGCCGTCGTCGGCCCTGCGCACCGTCCAGACAGCGCCCGAATCGGCCGAATGATAGGTGCCGACGATGCCGGCGGGCACAGCCTTGCGCTTGCCGAGCTTCTTGTAGAGTGGCGTGCGCCCCGCACCGAGATCGACCTTCAGGCCGTTCTTGTCGCCCTTCAGGGCAAACTCCAGCGATCCCGCCTCGGCGCCCCACCAGCCGCCATCGCGACGGGCCAGCGCGATCGGCATGCCGTTCTGCGTCACCGTCGGCTCATTGTTGCTCCAGGCCAATTGGAAGAGTCCCGGTTCCTCGGCATTGAACCAGGTTCCGGCGACCGGCTTGACCTCGGCCTGGGTGATCGGCTCAAGCGCAGGCTTGATCCGCCTGTCGTCCGCCAACGCGTGCGCCGCGATGGCGTGCGCCAGCCGCCATGGATTGATGCTGGCGAGATTGGCAATCACGACGACCGTGAGTCCGACCTTGGGAAGGCGCAGCAGCTCGGTGCGGAAGCCCGGCCACAGTCCGCCGTGGCCGATCGTGTCGAGTCCGCGCAGTTCGCCGGTGGCGACACCGCGGCGATAGCGATTGACGTGGCCGCCTGCGAGGGGCGCGACTGCCGCCAGCTGGGTCGGGATCGTCTTGCCGAGCGCTGGATCGTCGAAGTGCCGGCTCCAGGTCAGCAGGTCCTCGACCGTCGAGGTGAGGCCGCCTTCGCCGCCCTGCGGATAGGCGTGCGCGGCGCGACGGAAGCCCTGCTGGTCGTCGCCCAGGTAGCCGGTGGCGAGGTTGGGAATTACCGCGCCGATGTCGGCGGCCAGCATCGTGTCGGTCATGCCAAGCGGCTTGAAGATGCGCTCCTCCAGCACCTCGCCGAGCGCCTTCTTCGTCAGCCGCTCGATGATGTGCCCGAGCAGCAGGAAGTTGGTGTTGCTGTAGAGGAAGCGGCTTCCCGGCTTGAAATTGAGATGGCCGTTGCGCGCGGCGGCAGCGAACAGCTCCGAAGCCGTTGCCGGCTTGTCGAGTCCATGGCCGCCCAGCCGCAGCAATTCGAGGAAGTCCGGCAGACCGCTCGAGTTGCGCATCATCTGGTCGATGGTGACGGGGAGCGGCTTCAGCTCCTTGAGGTACTTGTGCGGTGGAGCGTCGAGCTCGAGCTTGCCCTCGGCCGCCAGCATCAGTGCCGCGGTGACGGTGAACTGCTTGCTGACGGAGGCGATGCGGAAACGCGTCCGAGGCCCGATCGGTACGCCGAGCTCGATGCTGGCCAGGCCATAGCCCTTGCAGACCTCGATCTCGCCTTCGCGCATGACGGCGACGATGGCGCCCGGCGAGCCGGGCTTGGTGTAGCGGGCGAACAGCGCGTCGACGCGGCGTTCAAGGGCAACCGAAGCTATCGATTTCGACATGAGACGCACTGAACCCCAAGCGGCTCGCGCTTGTAAAGCCGAGGCGTTACCGTGAGCGGAACATGGGAGGAACGCATGGAGCGCCGCTTCGTCAAGGTCGAGAAGGGTTTGGGGCCGCAGGGCCGTATCGCCGTCGTGCGCTTCGATCGTGGCGACAACATCAATGCGCTGAGCCGCCAGGCAATGCGCGAGCTGCACGACGTGCCGCGCGAGTTCGAGGACGATCTTGAGACGTCCGTCGTGATCCTCACCGGCTCGGCCAAGGCCTTCTCGGCGGGTTTCGACCTGAAGGACCCCGAAGGCGTCAATCGCGGCAAGCTGCCGTTGGGCGAGAGCCTGCTGAACCAGCGCCTCGGCCCACGATTGTGCAAGGCGTGGGAGCAGCTCGAGCAGGTCACCATTGCGGCCATCGAAGGTCATTGCGTCGGCGGCGGTGTGGCGCTCGCCGTGTCGCTCGACTTCCGTTTCTGCGCCAGCGGCGCGCATTTCCGTGTGCCCGAGGTCGAGCTTGGCATGAACATGAGCTGGGGCTCGATCCCGCGGCTGGTTGCGTTGATGGGCCCGGCGCGCACCAAGCAGGCGGTCATCCTGGCGTCCGACCGCATCGGCGCGGCCGAGGCACTGGAATGGGGCCTGGTCGAGAAGGTCGTCGACAACAGCCAGGCGCTCGCCGCGGCAATGCAATTCGCCGAGCGCATCGCACGGCAGCCGCCCCTGCCGGTGCGCATGGTCAAGACCTCGGTCAACCGCGTGACCCATGCCCTGTCCGATGTTTCCGCCCACATGGACGTCGACCAGAACGTGCTGACCAGCCTCACCGAGGATTACCGCGAAGGCACGTCAGCCTTCCGCGAGAAGCGAAAGCCCGCCTTCAAGGGCCGCTAGCTAGAGCGGAATGGGAGATCGTGGCTACTCAGGGTATGATGGCTCTAGTACTTGCGGTTCGGAAGCTCGTTGAGGATGCGCTGGCGCTCGTTGTCGTCGAGCATCATCCAGCGCCCGATCTCCTCGATGGTGCGCTTGCATCCCAGGCAAAATCCCGATCCCTTGGGATCGATCATGCAGATGCCGATGCAGGGCGACATCACGCGTCGCGTTTGCGGCGCTGCGGCCATGGCGGTCAGGACTTCTTGCTGAGTTCTGCGAGCTGGCCCTGCAACTCGTCGAGCTTGCGCTTTAGATCGTCGATCGCCGCATCGTTGCCTGGCGCGGCCGGCGTCTCCGACTTGGCCGGTTCCTGGCCGTTGGCTTGCGACGGCTGGGTACCCGCCGGCCCTCCGGGCTGGCCCTTGCCGAACGGATTGAACATGCGCATGGCGTTCTCGAACATCGCCATGTTCTGCTTGCCCATCGATTCGAATTGCTGGAACGGGTTGAAGCCGAAGGCGTTCTGAAGGTAGTGGCGCATCTGTTCCTGATTGCGCGCGAACTGCGTCATCGACATCTCGAGATATTGCGGCACCACGCCCTGCAGGCTGTCGCCGTAGAACGAGATCAATTGGCGCAGGAAGGGAATCGGCAGCAGCGTCTGGCCACCCTTGCTCTCTTCCTCAACGATGATCTGCGTCAGCACCGACCGGGTGATGTCCTCGCCTGTCTTGGCGTCGTAGACTACGAAATCGGTCTTGTCCTTGACCATCTGGGAGAGGTGGTCGAGCGTGACATAGGCCGATGTGGCGGTGTTGTAGAGCCGCCGGTTCGCATATTTCTTGATGACGACCGGCGCCATTTTGGGGCCGCCTTCGGGCACTGCCTGTTCGGCCATTACGCTGCGCTCCTCTCGCCCCCCGGGGGCGCCGACTTCACGCTGAACGCTGATTTACGCTTGACGGGCAACCTTAGCGCCGATGCCGCAGTGCGACAAGGCGGGCTTTGCGCCTGCGAAGGCAACGTCCATCGCGCGATGGGCTATAGTGCGCCAATGGCTTCGGAAAGCGACGACTCGTCTGCTGAATTCGACCGATTGGCGCGCCGATATCTCGATCTTTGGCAGAGCCAGTTGTCGGGCCTGGCGTCCGATCAGGCGCTCACCGAGCAGATTGCCCGCCTGTTCGCGGCCGCGAACGCGCAGGTTGCGTCTGCAATACAAGCCGCCCAAGCTGCATCGGATGCCACCAGTCCCGCGCCCTCTGGTCCGGATGGGACCACGACCGCTGCCGCTGCATCTGGGCACGGCGCTGATGACGTGGGCGAGCTCCGAAAGCGCGTGGCAGCTCTGGAAGCGCGCGTCGCCGAACTCGAAGCCAGGCTTCGCACGGGCTGACGGACTGACCGATCTCCTGCAGGAGATCGCGGCCCGCGATCCCGTCCGGTTCGAGGCAGCCTTGCACCGCGAGATCGGCCGCCGGCTCGATCGACTGGCTGAAGGGGTGCTGGCCTACCGTCGCAATGCCGCGCACCGGTCGCTAGAAACGCCTCCTGCGGTCTGGAGCGAAGGCAGCACGCGCGTGCTCGACTATGGCGCCACAAGCCGACTGTCGCGCCGCCGTGGAACGCGTGCAGTGCTGGTCGTGCCCTCGCTGATCAATCGCTGGGAGGTGCTCGACCTGTCGCCGGAAAAGAGCCTGCTGCGCGCCATGGCGGCCGAGGGTGTGCGGCCCTACCTGGTCGATTGGGGCACGCCGGGCACCGACGAACGACGCTTCGACCTTGCCGCCTACCTGGCCCGCCTCGAACGGGCACTCGCCTTCGTCGGTCGACGGGCACGCCGGGCGCCGGTTGTGCTGGGCTATTGCATGGGCGGAACGATGAGTGTGGCGCTCGCCCAGCGGCGGCCGCGCCGGGTGGCGGGGCTGGCCCTGCTCGCTGCGCCATGGGACTTCCATGCCGACAAGACAGGCCACGCCTTCCTGCTCTCGGCCGGACCATTGCTCGCCGCGATGGCCGACCGCGTGGGCGAACTGCCGGTCGACGTCCTGCAGACGCTGTTCTGGTCGCTCGATCCCTGGCTCGCCGTGAAGAAGTTCCCGCGTTTCGTCGGCCTCGACCAGGAGGGCGAGCAGGCGCGCGATTTCGTGCTGCTCGAGGATTGGCTGAACGACGGCGCGCCTCTCGCAGGCCCGGTGGCGCGCGATTGCCTGGTCGGCTGGTACGGCGAGAATCTGCCGGGCAGGGGGCAGTGGGTGGTGGGCGGCAAGCGCATCGTGCCGCGCAAGTTCAGACGGCCGTCCCTGGTCATGATCCCGTCGGGCGACCGCATCGTGCCGCCGCTTTCGGCGGCAGCGCTTGCCGATCCCAGGCGCGGGCTGAAGAACGTCACGCGGCTCGACCTGCCGCTCGGCCATATCGGCATGGTGGTGAGCGGCCGCGCCCGCGAGCTCTGCTGGACGCC
>CAZHQA010000237.1:0-6678 GCA_964533955.1 uncultured Reyranella sp.
GCGAACCGGCCCGGGGTTCGCCCGACCGATCTCGCCCGCGGACCGGGGCGGCTCGCCACGGCCCTCGGCATCACCCGGGATCTGGACGGGCGGGACCTCTGTGGCGGCAGCGGTCCGCTTTGGCTGGCCGACGCCGTGCGCAAGCGCGGCCGCATTGCCGTCGGCCCGCGTATCGGAATCAGCCGCGAAACCCATCGCCCGCTGCGATTTTTCGAACTCGGCAATCCTTCGGTCAGCGGTCCCCGGAGCTTTCGCAAACCGCTCTAGCTCCCGAAGCCGAGCCGTCCTAACGTGGGCTCATGGATCGACAAGAAGAACTGGCCGTCGGGAGGCGGCTGCTCGGCCATATCGACGGCCGCACCACCGACCTCGCGGACGCGCTGTTCCGCAACCGGACGATCAACTACTCCTGCCGCGAGCGCGCGGCGCTGGAGCGCGAGCGGCTGTTCCGCGAGCTGCCCATCTTCATGGGCCTGTCGACGCGCCTCGCCAAGCCCGGCGACTACCTCACCGAGGACGTGGCCGGCATGCCGGTGCTGATGACGCGCGGTGCCGATGGCGAGGTGCGGGCCTTTGCCAACATCTGCCGCCATCGTGGCGCGCCAGTGGCGCAAGGCTGCGGCAACGCGCGGGCCTTCACCTGCCCCTATCACGGCTGGACCTATGACGACGCCGGCAAGCTTTTGGGCACCACCGACAAGGTCGGTTTCGCCGGTCTCGATCTCGCGAGCCACGGACTGGTGCCGCTGCCGGCGGCCGAGAAATACGGCATGCTCTATATCCGCGCGCGGCCCGGGCCGGGTGCGCTCGACATCGATGCGGCCCTGGGCGCGATCGCACCCGACATGGCGGCACTCGATCTCGCGAGGTTTCCGCTCTACTCGACCGACAAGGTGACACCACGCATCAACTGGAAGTTCGCCATCGACACCTTCCTCGAGGGCTATCACATCCCGCATCTGCACCGGAAAACCATCGCACCGTACTTCGTCGGCAACTGCGGTGTGTTCAAGAGCGGCGGCCTCAACGGGCGACTGAGCGTGCCCAAGACCTCGATCGACGAGATCCGCAGCCATCCCGAGACCGAGCGCGACTACCGACGTCACGTGGTCTCGATCTACCAGTTGTTTCCCAATGCCCTGCTGATCTGGCAGCTCGATCATATCGAGATCTGGCGCGCCTTTCCGGATCGTGACGATCCCAGTCGCTGCGAAGTGGAAATGACGATCTACAAGCCTGCCGATTCGACACGTCCCGACTCCTACTGGGAGAAGAACCGCGACATCGCCATTCGCACCGTGATGGAGGAGGACTTTCCGCTCGGTGAGCGCATGCAGATCGGCTTCGAATCGGGCGCTGCCGAGGAGGTGATCTACGGCCGCAACGAGCCTTCGCTGGTCCATTTCCATACGTCCATCAGGAACGCGCTCGACGTGTCGTCGTAGCTCTGCCGTCCTGAGCCGCAAGCGAAGGACCTTACGCCCGATGCACAGCTCGCCGTTTCGATGCTAGATCCTTCGCTTCTCTCAGGATGACAAAGCCATGCAACGCACCAAGCCACCCTTCCGCGCCGACCAGGTCGGCAGCCTGCTGCGTTCGGGGCCCGTCAAGGAAGCGCGCACCAGGCGGCTTGCCGGCGAGATCACGGCCGCCCAGTTGAAGGCGGTCGAGGATACCGAGATCAGGAAGCTGGTTGCCCGGCAGGAAGCGATCGGCCTGCAGGCGGTGACCGACGGCGAGTTCCGCCGCTCATGGTGGCACTACGATTTCCTCAGCCACCTCGACGGCGTCGAACTGGTCAGCGTGTCGCAGGGGCTGCAATTCAAGGGCACCCAGACCAAGGCCGAGGGCCTGCACGTGCACGGCAAGCTGGGCTTTTCCAGCCATCCGATGATCGAGCACTTCACGTTCCTGAAGTCGGTGGCCAAGGCAGTGCCCAAAATGACCATCCCCTCGCCGACGGCGCTGCATTTTCGCGGCGGCCGGCAGGCGATCGAGAAGTCGGTGTATCCCACGATGGAGCCGTTCTTCGAGGACCTCGGCAAGGCCTACACCAAGGCGGTGCGAGCCTTCGGCGAGGCGGGCTGCACCTACCTGCAGCTCGACGAGGTGTTCGTGGCCTACCTGTGCGACGATGCGCAGCGCCAGATGCTGCGTGATCGCGGCGACGATCCCGACAAGCTGCTTTACGTCTATCGCGATCTTGTCAACGCCGCCTGCGCCGGTCGCACACCCGGCATGACCATCTCCATGCATCTCTGTCGCGGCAACTTCAGATCGACCTGGATGGCGCAGGGTGGCTACGAGCGCGTGGCCGACGTCCTGTTGAACCAGATGAACGTCGATGCCTACTTCATGGAGTACGACAGCGAACGTGCCGGCGGCTTCGAGCCGTTGCGCTTCCTGCCGAAGAACAAGCAGGTCGTGCTCGGCATCATGACTTCGAAGACCGGCGCGCTCGAGAGCAAGGACCAGCTCAAGCGGCGCATCGAGGAGGCGGCCAAGTTCGCGCCGCTCGAGCAGCTTTGCCTGTCGCCGCAATGCGGCTTTGCCAGTACGGAAGAGGGCAATCTGCTGGCTGAAGAAGAGCAGTGGGCCAAGCTCGCCCGCTGCGTCGAAGTCGCGCGCGAGGTGTGGGAGTGACGTCTTCCTTTTGGGCTGCGGACCTGGAGGTCCGAGGTCGCAATAGGACTATGCCGCGATTTGCCTGCCGCCGGCGAGCGCACGGCTGATGGCAGCGCGGGCCAGCAGGCGGGTTGAATCGAGCGTGGGCAGCGGCGAGTTGGCGTCGTTCATGATCAGCGGGATCTCGGTGCACCCCAGCACGACCGCATCGCAGCCTTCGTCCTTCATGCGCTGGAAGACTTTCTGGAAATAGGCGATCGCTTCGGGTTTGAAAACGCCATAGACCAGTTCGTCCATGATGATGCGGTTGATCTCCTCGCGCTCGGCCAGCCCGGGACGCAGGTAGCCGATGGCGTGGGCGGCGAACTTCTCGGGGTAGACCTCGCTTTCGGTCAGCCAGCGCGTGCCGGTGATGCCGACGCGGAGGAAGCCGCGGCGATCGGCCTCGGCAGCGACGCTTTCGGCGATGTGAAGCCAGGGCAGAGGCGAGCGCGTCGCGACCAGTGGCAGCGCCTGATGGATGGTGTTGTCGGGGCAGATGACGAAATCCGCGCCGATCTGCTGCAGCTTGTGCGCCGAGGCGAGCATCATCTCGCCGACACCCGCCCAATCGCCGCGATAGATCAGCGCCATGTAGTCGGCCAGCGACGGCGTGTGCATGCTGACCTCAGGATGGGCATGCGGAGCCATCAACGCCGGAGCTTCCGTGCAGATCGTGCGGTAGCAGAGTGCCGCACCCTCGGCTGAACAGGCGGCGATGCCTATGTGCAGTGGTTTCACGACGCCATTGTCGCCCGGCGAGGCGTGGGCGGAAAGGCTTTTCCGGGAGGGCATGGGCGCGGACCATGATGCGCCCATGCCCGGCTGACGGTGGCAATTGCCACGTTACTTCGAGGCGTATTTGAACTCCGGCAGCGCCTTCAGGGCGTCCTTGGTGGCGCCGGGCATCGTGAACTTGCCGCTGCGCGTCTGGAGCGATTCGTAGGGCAGCACGACGAGCTTGTCGCCAATGCCGAGGAATCCGCCGACAGAGAGCACGACGTAAGGCTTTTGGTCGGCGCCGATGATGACGTCGTCGATCTTGCCGACGGTGTCGTCGGCTTCGTTGACGACCGTGGCGCCGATGACCTTGCTGGCGCGGTAGCCGGTCGACGTCTTCACCACATCGACCTTTGCGAGCTGCACGGTCTGTGGCGCACCCTGTGCCTGGGCCGGCGCGTTGGCGAGCAACGCGAGGGCCGCAATGGAAGCGGCCATGGCAATTGGCATACGCATGAAGTCCTCCTGTTTTATTTCGTACGAACAGGGGATAACGCCGGACGGAGTCGTTCGTTCCAGGGCGCCGGGCACGATCTTCGATGTGCTCTAACGGCCTTCGAGTTGCTGGTTGACCCAGACCTGGACCTTGTTCGATTCCAGGAAGGCATGAGCGAACTTGCGGATCGGTTCGTCGTCGACCTTGCCCAGCACGATCGCCACGACGAGATCGCACTTGTACGAGACCGCGATGCCCTCGGCGAGCCTTTGCTTGCCGTTCTTGAGCTTGAGGCTATAGAGCCGAGCGCGGCCCACAAGGTCGGTGATGCGCACCCGGCTTCCTTCCTTCAGGGGCAGGAACTTCTCGTCGAGCAGGTCGATGTCGGTGACCCGGTCGACCTCGTCGTCGCTCACCACGCCGGTGTCGCAGTTGCCGCAGAAGCCGAGCTTGGGGCGGACGTAGACCTCGAGGTCATGGCCGCGCCAGGCGCGCCCGGGTGGCCAGCCGTCGCGCGGGAAAGGCCATGCGGCCGGCCACCAGCCGTCGGGCGGTTCGGGCCCCTGGTCGAGTTTCCAGTTGGCGTATCCCGCAAGTCCCGCCAGCCCGGCCACCACTCCGGCGGCCAGCGACGTCTGCACGATGGTGCGCCGTCTCAGCATCGGCTCACTTGAGGCCGGTGACCTGCCGCGCCTCGCCGGCGAGCTCAAGGATGTGCATACCGGTGTTGGCTCGGTCGACGATGTAGATCAGCCCGCGCTCGTCGGTCTCGACGTTGTTGGTCTGGATCGCCACCTTGCAGCGATCCTTGCCGTCGACCTTGATGCAGCGCTTGTCGGTCTTGTCGGTGATCGCCGGGATGAAGTAGCCGATCTCCCTCGGTCGGAAGGGGTCGCGGATGTCGAGGGCGCGCACGCCGCCGTTGAACCAGGCGATGAATGCCATCTTCTTGTAGTAGATCGGCGCCATGCTCTCGTTGGAAGAATGAGCGCCGAAGCGGCCGCCGCGCTGGCAGAAGTTGCCGGGCATCTCCGGTGCGGTCCAGTTCGAGACCACCATGGGGCGGTTCTCGATCGAGACGTCGACGAACCAGACCATCTGCCGCGCCTCCAGGCATTCGTTGAGAATAGCCTCGTCGACGATCATCACGATATCGCGCTTGGCGCCATCCTTGTCGTGCGCGAACTCGGCGATCGGCATGCCGAGCATGGGAAAGGTTGTGTGCGCGCCGTTCCATGCCGACATCAGGAGTTTGGACACTTCAGGATAGCGCAGGTTGTCGGGCGTCGGCTCCTTCGGGCCCTTGAGCAGCTTCTCGCGGTCGACGATCTGCAGGACGCCGCCCTTGTTGGTGCCGTAGCCGAAATAGACCCGGTTGCCCTGCGGGCCGGTCGAGATCGGACCATGCAACTCGGTCGGTACGGCACCGCTGGCGCCGGGCTCCTGGCCGGGCAGGCCGAAGTCGCGAATCTTCACCGGATGGGCGGGATCGGACAGGTCGTAGACCTGTGTCATGCGCCTGGTGCGCCAGTCGGGCGCGCCGGAGACCAGAAAGGCGATGCCGGTATCGCACTCCCACCAGTTCTTGTGGGTGTCCTTAAGGCCGCCGAGGCGGGTGATCAGCTTCGGATTGGCGGGATCGGCGACGTTCCAGATCTCATGCGCCTCACCGCCGAACGTGCGCAGCATGTAGACCGCGCTCTTGTCGGCTTTCGGCAGCTGGCTGCCGTCGCACACCCGCACCATCTGCGCACCGCCTGCCTCGTAGGTGCCTTCGGCACCGGGGATGTGCTTCAGGTACTTGGGATTGCCGGGATCGGTGACGTCGACGATCGACGTGCCGTTGGCTTCCGCCTGGCCGGTCATCGGGTTGACAGGCTTGGCGACGTCATCGGTGCCGCCGTGATGGCCGATGTAGGCGATCCAGCGGCCGCCCTGCTGATGGATCGTGGGCTGGTAGGCCGAGCGTGCCTGCAGGTCGCTCCAGCCCATCAGCTTCATGTTGGAAGATTCGGGCGAGGCGCCGACCTTCTGCTGCTGCGCCGAGGCGCCGGCGGCGATGCCCGCGAGAACGAGGCCGGTCCATAGCCCATGGTGCTTCATGGCGTTTCTCCCTGATTTGCCGCCATCATACGTTGGCGACCTTCCCGTGGGCCATAGATCGGTCTTCGCATGAATCCGTTTGCGCGAGACCGAATCCTTCGCAGACGAGCTGCAATGGCGCCTCTGCACTTTACAGTTGTGTAGCAACAATTTTATGCTCCCGAGACCATGGATGGCGAGGGGAACTCATGTGGGCTTGGCTGACCGGCCATGCGCATGCCGTGCTTGCGCACCCTGGCACGCTGATCATCGATCTGCTGTTGACCGCATTGCTGCTTTATCCGCTGTTCGATTTCCTGCGCTACGGCTGGCTGCGCAAGAAAGAGGAGATCGAAGCCAGCATGACGACCGCGGCCAAGGCGAAGTATTTCGTAGTCTGGCTGGAGACCAACACGCCGCCGGCCGACCCGGACAAAGCATTCAAGGAGTTCTACGGCCGCCGGTATGGGCGGCACCGCTTCTTCTGGCCGATCGCGTTCGTGGTTCCGGTCGCCCTGCTCGAGAACTGGGTTCTGGCTCGGGCGGTGATCGAGCTCGCGGGCGCATCGGACGTCAACGCGTTCCACGTGCCCGCGGCCGCTATCGCCGGCGCTTACACCTTCGTCACCTGGGACTTCTTCTTCCGTGTCCAGCGGCGGGCGCTCGGCACGTCCGATGTCCTGCGCGGCGCGTTGCGGCTGGCCATGGCGCTGCCC
>CAZHQA010000237.1:6778-8397 GCA_964533955.1 uncultured Reyranella sp.
CAGCTCGCCTGGACCGACCCAATCCAGCTGATCATGCGCACGAACCTGTCGTTTGACTTCATCGTCGACATCGTCAGCCAGGCCCTGGCCTGGGTCTATCTCGATGGGGACCTCGTGAAGCTGCGGTCCTTCGGCCTGCGCGGTGCCTACGAGATCCGCAAACTGGGCGGGGACCTCGCCAGCGCGACGCCGGCAACACAAGCTGCGGCCCAAGCGCTGCTGACTGCGGCCGCACAGGCGATCAACGTGCCTGTGGTCGGGCTCCAGAACGCGATTGCGGAGATCGCTGCCGACAAGGCGACCGAGTTCCTGTGCGAGGTCGCCTGACCGCCCGTCGCCGCCGACAGGAAAACAGCATCTGTGCCGTGACGGGGTAGGCTACGAGCGCGGGGGTGGGGCCACCCTGGCGTCGCGCAGCTTGCGTTCGAGGATGGCAATACCGGCCGCGGTGTCGCCGGCCTGGCACTTGGCCTGGGCGATGCCGGCGGCATTGTCGTTGGAGAGCTTGCCGGGCGTGCCGGCATACTCGGTGACCCCGGCGTAGCGCAGGTAGCGATCGAGCAGCGCCGCACAGTAGCGCCGTTCGCCGGCCACGTCCTGGGCAGCGGCAAGAGCCGGCAGCATCACGGCAAGCAGGACGGACAGGGGCTTGTTCAAAGGTTGCGGTTCTCGTCCGTCGGGTCTCTGGCTGGCGGCTCGTCGTAGCCGCGCCTGCTGCTGTAGAAAATGAGCACCATCAGGCCGACACCGATCGCGACCGTGAATAGCACTCCGAGTGTCATGGCGAGGATTCCGGCGCCCGAGACACCCGAGGCGAGGTCTTCGGTCCCGGAAAAATAGACACCGGCGATGGCGGCCATCAGAAGGCCAACCAGAATGACGACGGCGATCCAGGCGCCCGCGCTCAGTCGCCGGAAATCCTGCAGCACAACTTCAATGGGTCGCGGATTGCGGTCACGGGCCATGGCTCAGCCTCTGCCTGCCTGAACGGGCTGTCCAGAGAACGCCCTCGCTTGCCGGCCGGCAGCGAGGACGTTTCCGAGATATCGAATAACGCTTCTTGACGCACGTTCCGGGCGTTGTGCACGATTGGAACAACGCTCAAGCAAGAACAAGAAAGTACGCATCCAAAGAGATGCGCGCGTTGGCTCAAGCGACACCAAGCGTACAGCCACGGAGGAAACAACAATGGTCACATTCACCATCAACGGCCAAGCCAGGCAGGTCGATGTCGACAGCGACACGCCGCTGCTCTGGGTCATCCGCGAGCATCTGCAGATGACCGGTACCAAGTTCGGCTGCGGCGCCGGCCTGTGCGGCGCATGCACCGTTCATCTCGACGGCGTTGCCGTCCGTTCCTGCCAGACCTCGGCCAAGAACGCGGCCGGCAAGAAGGTCACCACCATCGAGGGGCTGGGCGGCAACCACCCGCTGCAGGTCGCCTGGGTTGCCGAGCAGGTGCCGCAGTGTGGCTACTGCCAGTCCGGCCAGATCATGCAGGCCGCATCGCTTCTGTCGAAGAACTCCGATCCGACCAAGCAGGAGATCGTCGATCACATGGACGGCAACCTCTGCCGCTGCATGACCTACGGCCGCATCCAGAAGGCCATCATCCGCGC
>CAZHQA010000238.1:0-8387 GCA_964533955.1 uncultured Reyranella sp.
ACCAGCTCGATCGCCTGGGCGACATCGCCCTCTCGATTGGAGCCGGGGAAGACGAGAACTGCGGCTCTCATCGGTCCCCCTGCGCGCGGGCGATGAGCCCCATGACCCCCTCCCCCGTCTGCGGGGGAGGCGTCGCGGTCATCCCCGGCAGAGGGGGGCGGGAGTCTCCGATCGGATTTATCTCGCCCGATCGGAGAACAGTCGAAGAGCAGGAGGTACGAGAGGTCTCCACCATCTAATTCACCAGTTCGATCGAGTAGTTCTCGATCACGGTGTTGGCCAGCAGCTTGCGGCACATGTCGTCGAGCCGGGCCCTCGCCCTGGCCTGGTCGGTTTCGGCGAGTTCGAGTTCGATGTACTTGCCTTGCCGGACGGCGCCCACTTCAGGGAAGCCCAGGCGATTGAGCGAGTGTCCGATGGCCTTGCCCTGGGGATCGAGCACGCCGTTCTTCAGGGTCACGTGAACTCTGGCTTTCATTGCGCCTCTCTACTGCACTGTCGTCACTGTAATGTAGAGGGGCCGCGCACATCGCCGGGGCCCTGGTCGATCAGGATGCCGAGCCGGCGTGCCACTTCCTGGTAGGCCTCCTCGACCTTGCCGAGGTCGCGGCGGAAGCGGTCCTTGTCCATCTTCTCGTTTGTGCGCAGGTCCCACAGCCGGCACGAATCGGGGCTGATCTCGTCGGCAAGCACGATGCGGACCATGTCGTCTTCATATAGGCGGCCGAACTCGATCTTGAAGTCGATCAGCTTGATGCCGCAGCCGAGGAACAGGCCGAACAGGAAGTCGTTGACCCTGAGCGTGAGCGCCACGATGTCGTCGAGGTCCTGCGGCGTTGCCCAGCCGAACGCCGTGATGTGCTCCTCGGTGACCATCGGGTCGCCGAGCGTGTCATTCTTGTAGAAGAACTCCATGATCGAGCGCGGCAGCTGCGTGCCTTCCTCGATGCCGAAGCGCTTGGCGAAGGAGCCGGCCGCGACATTGCGCACCACGATCTCCAGCGGGATGATCTCGACTTGGCGAATCAGCTGTTCGCGCATGTTCAACCGGCGGATGAAATGGGTCGGCACGCCGATTTCGCCGAGCTTCATCATCAGGAACTCGGAGATGCGGTTGTTGATCACGCCCTTGCCGGTGATCGTTCCCTTTTTCTGGTTGTTGAAGGCGGTGGCGTCGTCCTTGAAGTACTGGACGATCGTCCCGGGCTCGGGCCCCTCGAACAAGGTCTTGGCCTTGCCCTCGTAGATGCGGCGGCGGCGGGACATGATTTACTCCTGTGCGGGCGGCCGGGACCGTCCGCCCCCCGAGAGGGGTATATGGGGCCGGAATATGGCGGAAACCCCATGCGCCGGGCCTGGGGAAAAATCCATTGAAAAAGGTGACGCAGCCGTCATATTCACCCCCTGATCGGAGGCCCCAAATGGCCCAGCAAATCACCTACGACAAGGCCTATGACGCGGTGGGACCGGAGGATTTTCCGGCCATGCTTGAAGTGCCCCGTTATGGCCGGCGCAGCAATGCCTTCGATGCCATCATTTCGGCGACGCACGACCATTTCTGGGACCCGTTCGACAAGAACTACATCGATTTCGACCAGCCTTTCGACATGGCACGCATGCCCATCATGCCGGCCGAAACCGTCATCGAGCTGCGCAGCGCGGTGGCCGACAAGCTCGACGAGGGCCAGAAGATCCAGTTGTCCAACGACGTCACGCACTGGTCGATCTCCAATCTGCTGCATGGCGAGCAAGGCGCGCTGTCGCTGTCGGCCAGCCTGTGCCACGTGCTGCTCGATCCGGGCGCGCAGGAATACGCCGCCAACCAGGCGCGCGAGGAGGCCCGCCACGTCGCGGGCTTCACCCGCTATATCGCCCGCCGCTGGGGCGCGCCGCTGCCGGTCGGCAAGACCATCGCCACGGTGCTGTCTGACCTGGTGAGCACGCCCGAGGTCTACAAGAAGATCGTCGGCATGCAGATGCTGGTCGAGGGCCTGGCGATGGGCGCCTTCGCCACGCTCAATGCCAAGACCAACGATCCGGTGCTGCGTCGCCTGGTGCAGCTGGTGATGAGCGACGAGGCCTTCCACCACCGCTTCGGCCGGCTGTGGGCAGCCAAGACGATCGGGCATCTCAGCGCCGACGAGCACCGGAAGGTCGAGGATTGGGCAGCCCAGCTTTTCCAGATGCTGCTGTTCAACCTGATCAATACCGAGCAGAAGCAGGTCATCTACGCCAAATATGGCCTCGACTGGCAGTGGGTGCGCGACGCGGTCAGGGAGAGCTTCAGCGACGACGACCGCCGCGAGCAGCTCAAGGACAGCACCAACATCTTCCGTGTCCTGATCAAGACGCTGCTGCACGCCGGCATCATCACCTCGCGCACCGCGCCGCTCTACGCCGTGTGGGTCGACATGGACGAGCTCAAGGCCGAAGGCGAAGGCATTCCGGGCGACGTCGTCGCCGAGGAGATGCTGGTGGTGCTGCGCGAGATCAACGCCAGGCGCAAGCGCATCGGCGCGAAGGACGTGGTGTCGGCGGCGTCCTAGTCTCCGGCAAGACGGCGGCGGCCTGCTAGGAGATTATCCCGCACATCATCGGCGCTACGGCTTGCGCGCCAGCACAAAGGCGGAAAGGCCGGCGATGCGGTTGAGCGGGAACAGCGGCAACTCGGCGGCGCAGATCGCGGACAGCAGGCCGTTGCTCGCGGCACCGTGCTTCCTGAGGCTGCTGCGGGGCTCGACTCGGCCGCGCGTGGCCAGGCGCACCGCGGCGGCGAGGGGGAAGACCAGGCCGAAATAATAGGCGCCCCTGACGATCTCGAGGCCGGCATCGCGTAGGGCCGCCTCGATCTCGCCGAGGCGGTAGCGCCGCTTGTGCTCGAGGAACACGTCGTGGCCGCTCCACAGGAAACGGAAGGCGGGCACCGTCACCAGGAAGTGCGCACCCGGCGGCACCTTGGCCATGTAGTGGCGCAGCAGGCCGCGGTCGTCGTCGACGTGCTCGAGCACGTCCATCATCAGCACCAGATCGCAGTCGGTCGGGGCCGTGTCGCGGCGATAGCGCACCGGCTTGCCGGCGGCCTGCTCGTCGCGCTCGCGCTCGTAGCCGGTATCGATGCACAAGGCGGATTGCGCGGCGGTCTCGGCCAGCAGATGGCGCGAGAAGAAGCCTGAGCCGGCACCGACATCGAGCAGGCGGCGCGGCTCGATCGCGGCGACGATCCGCCGGAGCGCAGCGGCCTTGGAGCGGTAGTACCAGTGCGTGGCGATGTCGGCGCCAAGGATGTCCTCTTCCTTGAGATCCATCAGGAAGATCGATCAGGCCGGGGGCGATTTCGCTGCACCGTCCTCGTAGACACCCTCGATGACGTAAATCGGCCGGCCTTTGACCTCGAGGAACAGCCGGCCGAGATATTCGCCGATGATGCCGATCGACACGAGCTGGATGGCGCCCATCAGCAGGACCGCGATCAGCAACGAGGCATAGCCCGGCGTGTCGATGCCGAACAGGATCACCCGGCCGACGATGAAGATTGCGTACAGCACGGCGATGCCGGCGATTGCCAGGCCGCCGTAGAACGACGCACGCAGCGGCACGGTCGAAAAGCTCACCACGCCGTCGAGCGCGAAGTTCCAGAGGTGCCAGAGATTGAACTTGCTGGCGCCGGCAGCCCGCTGTGGCCGCTCGTAGGGCACGCCGACGGCGTTGAAGCCGACCCAGGCGAACAGCCCCTTCATGAATCGGTTGCGCTCGGGCAGACGGCGCAGCACCTCGGTGGCCCGCCGGTCGACCAGGCGGAAATCGCCGACATTGGGCGGGATGCGCACCGGCGACATGGTGTTGAACACCCGATAGAACCAGCTGGCCGAAATGCGCTTGGCGGCGGTGTCCCAGGCGCGCACCGAACGCACCCCGTAGACGATGTCGTAGCCCTGGCGCCAGCGCTCGATGAACGCGCCGATCAGCTCGGGCGGATCCTGAAGATCGATGTCCATCGGGATCAGGATGTCGCCCTGGGCGTGATCGATGCCGGCGGTCAGCGCGGCTTCCTTGCCGAAGTTGCGCGACAGGTTCACGACCTTGATGCTGCGGTCGCGCGCGCTGCGGGCGAGCAAATGGGCCAGCGTGTCGTCGCGCGAGCCGTCGTTGACGAACACGATCTCGAAGCGCAACCCCGCGCCCTCGAGGAACGGCTCGACCGTGGCGAGGAAGAGGTCGATCGACTCTTCCTCGTTGAACACCGGCACGACCAGTGACAGGAGCGGATCGGCCGGCCGGCGGGCGCGCTGGTCGGCGAGCTGGCGTTCGAGCGTCGATTCCGACTTGGCGGGAAGAGGCAGGGACGAGTCGGGCACGAGTGCAGTTTACACTATTGGCCGCAACGCGACGACCTCGGCCGGGCCGCTCGGCGCCGAGGCCTCGCGTCGCGATGGCTATGATTCACCGGAAGCTCATCTTTCCCTGTTGGGCCAGGCCGCCTTCCGGATTGGCGATCCAGGTCGCGATCGAGCCGTCGCCGTCGCGCCGCGCGCCGACCGTGAAGGCGGCGCCGGCAAAGACCGGAGACAGGGCGCGGAACTCGAAGGTGGCCGGCGTCCTGTCCGGACTGGAGCGGCGCGCCAGCTCGCTCTGCAGGGTGCCCAGCAGCGGGCCATGCACGATCAGGCCGGGATAGCCCTCGACCGCGGTGACGTAGGGCTGGTCGTAGTGGATGCGATGGCCGTTGAAGGTGAGCGCCGAATAGCGGAACAGCAGCACCGCGTCAGGCACGATCTTCTTCGACCAGGTGGCATCGCCCGGCGCGGGCTTGGGCCGCCGGACCGTCTCGCCGGGCCTGGCGGCCTCGCGATAGACGATGTCGTGTTCCTCGACGAAGGCCGTGCCCATGGCGCCCGACAAGGTGTGCTGGACGGTCACGAACACCATGGCGCCGGTCGAGCCGCTCTTGGCCTCGACGGACTTGATCTCGGACCGGCGCGCTGCCGTTTCGCCGATGCGGAGCGGCGGCCCCTCGAAGACGAAGCGGCTGCCGGCCCACATGCGGCGCGGCAGCGGGATGGGTGGCAGGAATTCGCCGCGTTCGGCATGACCGTCGGGCCCGAGTTTCGACTGCAGCGTTGCCTCGTGGAAATAGAGCCAATGCCAGAGCGGCGGCAGGGCATCGCCATTCTTCGGCGCGGGGTCGATTTCGTCGAGCGTCGCGGCGAGGGCGCGCGCCGGCCAGGGCGCGATCAGGTCCTCGACGGTCTGCGACTTTCCAATCCAGTCGCGCATATTGTCCAGAGGCATCGCCTCGCTCCTCCCGGGGGGGCGACAACTTTGCCACTCCCCACGGAGGGTGGAAAGGTTGTGAATATGCTCTATAAACCGCCGCAGCGTGCCCAACCGGAGCGGCAGAAATGACGACGTTCGACCAACGCGAACAGGCCTTCGAACATGCGTTCGGACACGACGAGGAGCTGAAGTTCAAGGCGCGGGCGCGCAAGAACAAGATGCTGGGCCTGTGGGCCGCGGGCCTGATGGGCAAGACCGGCGCCGAGGCCGAGTCCTATGCCCGCGATATCGTGATGGCCGACTTCGAGAAGCCCGGGGACCACGACGTCGTCCATACCCTGGTGCACGACCTCGCCGCCGCGGGAAGGCCGACCGAGGAGCACACCATCCGTCGCCAGGGCGAGCGCTTCATGGCTGACGCGATGAACCAGGTCATGACCGAAGTGAAGAAGTGACGCTGGCGAAGTCAGCGTCATCCCAGGGGTAGCGGGGGATTCTTACCGGACCCCAAGGATACCTCGCAAATGCTCGGGATGGCGGCCGATGGCCGTCATCCGAACACCCGCTTGAAGATCGTGTCGACGTGCTTGGTGTGGTAGCGCATGTCGAACAGCGCCACCAATTCGTCGTCCGACAGGAACTCGCGGATCTCCTTGTCGGCCCGGGAGAGCGCCAGGAACGAGGCATTGCCGCGCCACGCTTCCATCGCATTTCGCTGCACGGCGGCGTAGGACGCCTCGCGGCTCATGCCCTTCTGGGTGAGGGCGAGCAGCACGCGCTGCGAGAACACCAGCCCGCCCAGCGAATCGAGATTGGCCTTCATGCGCTCGGGGTAGACCACGAGCTGCTCGACGACGCCGGCGAGGCGATTGAGGGCAAAGTCGAGGGTGCCGGTGGCATCGGGTGCGATGAAGCGTTCGGTCGAGGAGTGCGAGATGTCGCGCTCGTGCCACAAGGTGACGTTTTCCAGCGCCGGCATGACGGCGCCACGCACCAGCCGCGCCAGGCCGGTGACGTTCTCGGTCAGCACCGGATTGCGCTTGTGCGGCATCGAGGAGCTGCCCTTCTGGCCCTCGGAGAAGAACTCCTCGGCTTCACGCACTTCGGTGCGCTGCAGATGGCGGATCTCGGTCGCCAGGTTCTCGATCGACGAGGCGATCACGCCCAACGCAGCGAAGAATGCGGCGTGCCGGTCGCGCGGAATGACCTGGGTCGACACCGGCTCGATGGCGAGACCGAGCTTGTTCGCCACGTGCTCCTCGACCCTGGGGTCGACGTTGGCGAAGGTGCCCACCGGGCCCGAAATGGCGCAGGTCGCGATCTCGGCCCGCGCCGCCACGAGGCGCGCGCGATTGCGGGCGAAGGCGGCGTAGTGGCCGGCGAGCTTCACGCCGAACGTCGTGGGCTCGGCATGGATGGCGTGGCTGCGGCCGATCGTAATCGTGTTCTTGTGCTCGAACGCGCGCTTTTTCAGTGCCGCGAGCAGCTTGTCGATATCGGCCAGCAGGATGTCGGAGGCCTGCGTGAGCTGGACGGCGAAGGTGGTGTCGAGGATGTCGGACGACGTCAGACCCTGGTGGACGAAACGGGAGTCCGGTCCGATGAACTCGGCGAGCCAGGTGGTGAAGGCGGTGATGTCGTGCTTGGTCACCCGCTCGACGGCGTCGATCTTTTCGATATTGCCCTTGGGGTCGGACTTGAGCGCTTCGATCGCCTTCCTGCCGCCGGCCCAGATTGCCGTGGCAGCGTCCTTGGGAATTACGCCGATCTCGGCCATGGCATCGCAGGCATGCGCCTCGATCTCGACCCAGATGCGAAAGCGGTTCTCGGGCGTCCAGATGGCGGCCATCTGCGGTCGGGAGTAGCGCGGGATCATGGGCGGGCTTTTAGCGCCGATGGCCGCGGCGCGCCATGTTAAGAAGTGTCCCAGCATGAAACCGCTGGCCTCTTGCCCTCGCGCCGTTCTGGCCAATGTTCGCGGCGTCCTTACCGACATCGATGAGACGATAACCAGCGCCGGCCATCTGACGGCCGAGGCCTATGGTGCGCTGGAGGCCCTGAAGAAGGCGGGCCTGCTGGTGGTCCCGGTGACCGGCCGCCCGGCCGGCTGGTGCGACCACATCGCCCGCTTCTGGCCGGTCGATGCCGTGGTCGGCGAGAACGGGGCCTTCTGGATGTGGCACGATCACAAGCTGGGAAAACTCCGGACGCGCTGGATCCAGTCCGACGCCGAGCGCGCCGACGGGCGCCGCCGCCTCGAGGCCGTGCGCACGGATGTGCTGCGCGAGGTGCCCGGCGCGGGCGTCGCGTCCGACCAGCCCTATCGCCTGGCCGACCTGGCGATCGATTTCTGCGAGGACGTGCCGCCGCTGCCGCGGCCCGAGGTCGAGCGCATCGTGGCGGTCTTCAGGCGTCACGGCGCAGAGGCCAAGATCAGCTCGATCCACGTCAACGGCTGGTTCGGCCGCTACGACAAGCTCACCACCACGCGGGCCATGATGGGCGAACTGTTCGGCGTGGACCTCGACGGCGCCCGCGAGGCCTATGTGTTTGCCGGCGATTCGCCCAACGACTCGCCGATGTTCGGCTTCTTTCCCAACGCAGTAGGCATGGCCAATGTCCGCGATTTCGCCGATGCCATGGCGCACCTGCCGGGCTGGATCACCGCGGCGCGCTCGGGCGCGGGGTTCGTGGAGTTGGCGCGTGCCCTGATAACGGCTCGGCAATCGTGAGGAGACCCCGATGAACGTCACGTTCGTGAACACCTTCGTCTACGAGTTCGTGACCCTGTTCGTCATCCTCGATCCTGTCGCCACGCTGCCGGTGTTCCTTGCCGCCACCGTCGGCCTGACGCGCCGCCAGTCGCTCGGCGTCGCCGCCTATGCCGTCGGCATCTCGTTCCTGGTGCTGATGTTCTTCATCGCCGGCGGCCAACACCTGCTCGAGGCGCTTAAGATCCCGATGCCGGCCTTTCAGCTGGCGGGCTCCATCGTCCTGCTGCTGTTCGGGCTCAGCCTCGTGCTCGGCCGGGTCACCAAGGAAGTGGCGGCCATGCCGGCCGATGCCTCGTTGCTGGAGCGCGCCGTCTATCCACTCGCCATTCCCGGCGTCGC
>CAZHQA010000239.1:0-8375 GCA_964533955.1 uncultured Reyranella sp.
ACCGGCAGCCGCATGGACGAGGTGATCTTCGAGGAGTTCAAGGGCACCGGTAACTCCGAAATCATCCTCGACCGCAAGGTTGCCGACAAGCGCACCTTCCCGGCGATCGACATCACCAAGTCGGGCACCCGCAAGGAGGAGCTGCTGGTCGACCGCGCGACCTTGTCGAAGATGTGGGTGCTACGCCGTATTCTCATGCCGATGGGCGCGGTGGACGCG
The DNA here is from genome assembly GCA_964533955.1 of uncultured Reyranella sp. Classification (GTDB taxonomy): domain Bacteria; phylum Pseudomonadota; class Alphaproteobacteria; order Reyranellales; family Reyranellaceae; genus Reyranella. The sequence continues at coordinate 220 of CAZHQA010000239.1, forward strand.
ATCGAGTTCCTGCTCGACAAGCTGCGCACCGCCAAGACCAATTCGGATTTCTTCGGCTCGATGAATCAGTAGCGGCAAGCCACGGACTTGCAGCGGCATCTCCTTTGCTTGCCTGCTCGGCCGCAAAGGAGATGTCCGATGACTCAGATCCCGGCGGAACCGTTGGTTCCCAACAACACGCTGATCACCAAGACTCCTGAGGAGGGGCGGGCGCTGGCCATCATGCTCGCCCGACATTCCGTGCATGCCATGCAGAAGGAGCTCGAGGTGCTGAAGAGCGGCCGGCCGAAATATGCCGGAGATCCCATGGGGCTGATTGCGGCAAGCCACGTGATCGCCGTCGAGTTCGCCACCATCGCGGCGGCCAACGACTACTGGCGCTAGGTTCTATCGCCGCTCCGCGCAAATACCGCGCTGGCATGGACGATGCGTTCGTCGTTGCAAATCAGGTAGCAGTTGGCGAAGGCTAGCCGTCCGCCGACCTTGTGCACGTCGACATGGGCCTCGACCCAGTCGCCGACCTTGGCCGAGCCGGCGAAATCCGTGGTGACGCTGGCCGTGGTCAGCATTGGCGAGGGTGTCCGGCTTCGCGTCGTGCGGTAGCCCAGCGCGATGTCGCACATCGTCATCAGGAGCCCGCCATGGGCAATGCCGCGGGCGTTGGCGTGCTTGGGCTGGATGCGCAGGCCGACCACGAAGGTGCCGTCGTCGTTCTCGCGATAGAAGAACGGCCCGTTGTGATCGAGGAACGGGCTGGTACGGAACAGCGGCTTGAAGCCGGCCGGCGGATTGCTGTCCATCAGGCCCCAAGGTCGCCGGCGACGGCGCGCCGTTGCTCGGCGCTGACCGCTACGTCCTTGCCGAACCACGCCTTGAACCCCAGGCGTCCTTGGTGCAGCAGCATGCCGAGGCCGTCGACGCAGGTGTTGCCACGCGCGCGCGCGCGGGCCAGCAGGTCGGTCTCGAGCGGGATATAGACGATGTCGTCGACCACCGCATTCTTCGGCAATTTGGCGAGATCGATCTCGAGCGGTGCCTTGCCGGTCATGCCGACCGCCGCGGTGTTGACCAGCAGGGTAGCGCCATCGAGCGAGTCCGAGCGGTCGTCCCAGCGCTCGATGGCGATGCGCCGGCCGTCCTTGGGGGTGAAGGCGAGGCCGAGCTTCACGGCGTTTTCCTGGGTGCGGTTGATCAGCCGGAGCTCGGGGACGCCCGCGTCGATCAGTGTGCAGACCACGGCGCGGGCGGCGCCGCCGGCGCCCAGTACCACGACGGGCCCGCTCGCGGCCTTCCATCCGGGCGCGCTCGCCTTGAGGTGGGCGAGGAAGCCGAAGCCGTCGCTGTTGCGGCCCTCCAGGGTGCCGTCGGCCTGCTTGATCACCGTGTTGACCGCTCCGATGCGCGCCGCGTCGGGATGGATCCGGTCCAGCAGCGGCATGATGTCGATCTTGTGGGGCAGGGTGAGATTGCAGCCGCGCGCGTTGGGCGTCGTGCGCAGGAACGCGACCAGCTCTTCCAATGCCTCGCGCTTGGGCTCGACCGGCAGGCGGCCATAGTGGCCCTCGATGCCCTGCTGCTTCAGCCAGAAGCCGTGCAGGGCCGGCGAGCGCGACAGCTCGACCGGCCAGCCGACGATGGCGGCAAACGGACGGCCGCGCGCCTCGGAAAGCAGGGTCTCATAGGCAGTCATGCAGCTTGCTCCAGTCCGATGCCATGGCCCGCCAGGAATGACAGCAGCGGCAACAGCGGTAGGCCGAGGATGGTGAAATAGTCGCCATCGACCCGGGTGAAAAGATGCGCGCCCAGCCCCTCGAGCCGGTAGGCGCCGACCGAGGTCAGCACCGTGTTGCCGGCCCGCGCGAGGTAAGCGTCGAGGAAGGCTTCGGTAAAGGGCCGCATGGTCAGTCGTGCGCGTTCGTTCCAATGCCACAGGCGCTCGCCCGAACGGGCGACCACGACCGACGAAAACAGCTCGTGGGTCTGCCCGCGCAACGCCAGCAGCTGCTTGCGCGCGGCTTCCAGGGTCGGTGGCTTGTCGAACAGGCGGCCGTTGCAGGCGAGCGTCGAATCGCCACCGACCACCATGGCCGTCGGGCGCCTGCCCGAGACGCGCAGGGCCTTCAACTCGGCGAGTTTCTCGGCGATTTCCTGGGGCGCGGCGCGCTCGCCCAGCAGGCTGCGCGTGACCTCCGTTTCATCGATGCCCGACACCTCGACATCGAAGCTGAGGCCGGCATGGCTGAGAAGCTCGCGGCGAGACAGGCTGGCCGAAGCGAGTATCAATGTCGTCGGGCTTGGCATGGGCTGGCGGGCACTACGCTGGCTCCAGGCGGAACAATCCGCCGTCATCGCTGTGAGTGACGAGATAGAGGAACCCGTCGGGCCCCTGGCGCACGTCGCGGATATAGGGAAGACGCCCTTCGATCAACCGTTCCTCGCTGCGGTAGCGCTCGCCGTCGACTTCGATGCGGAACAGGGCATAGGCCGACAGTGCACCGGCGAACAGCGAGCCCTTCCAGCCAGGGAATGCGGTCCCGGTGTAGAAGCAGAGGCCGCAGGGCGAGATCGATGGTACCCAGGTGCGAAGCGCGTCCTCCATGCCGTCGAGATGGCGCGTGTTCGTGATCGTGCTGCCGTCGTAGTTGGTGCCGTAGGTCACAAGCGGCCAGCCGTAGTTGGCGCCGGCTTTCAGGATATTGAGTTCATCGCCGCCCCTCGGGCCATGCTCGACTTCCCAGACCTTCCCGGTCTCGGGATGCAGTGCCAGACCCTGCGGATTGCGGTTGCCGTAGGTGAAGATCTCCGGCCGCGCGCCCGGCCTGCCGACGAAGGGATTGTCCGGCGGCACCGAGCCATCGTCCTTGAGGCGCACGATCTTGCCGGCCAGATCCGATAGATCCTGCGCCTGTTTCATCTGAAAGCGGTCGCCGCAGGTCACGTACATCAGCCCGGCCCGATCGAACAGGATGCGCGCGCCCATGTTGAGGCTGCCAGGACGGCGCGGCAGCGCCTCGAACAGCGGCGTGACGTTGCGCAGGCCGCCGTCGCCCAGCTCGGCGCGCGCGACGGTGGTCACGGCGCCGCCTGGCCCGTCCGTGACGTAGGACAGATAGAGCAGCCGATTGGCGGCGAAGCCCGGGTGCAGGCAGATATCGAGCAGGCCCGCCTGGCCGCTGGCATAGACCTTGGGGACGCCGCCGAGCGGTGTCCGCTCGAGCTTGCCGCCGGCAAAGACCCTGAGCCGGCCAGGGCGTTCGGTGATCAAGAGGCGCCCGTCGGGCAGGAACGCGATGCTCCAGGGCTGTTCGAGGTCATGGGCGAGGGTGACCAGGCGGAAGCCCGCCTTGGCGCTTCGCAATGACCCCTGGGCACGCACAACGGATGGTGTGGCGAGGGCGGCGCTTGCACTCAGAACGAAATGGCGCCGATGCATCGGGGCTCCTGATGAACGCGGGCTGGCGCGCGAAAGGCCGGCCATTATACTCTGCGCCGCCGCGACGACGCCTGCTGACATCGAGGGGGAGCCAACAATGTCGAAATCGATCCTGATGCATGAAAATGGTGGACCGGAGAAGATGCAGCTGGCCGATGTCGAGGTCGGCGACCCCGGGCCCGGGCAGGTCAAGGTTCGCCACACCGCGATCGGCCTGAATTTCATCGACGTCTACACCCGCAGTGGCCTGTACCCGACGCCGCTACCCAATGCCGTCGGTCGCGAAGCGGCCGGCGTGATCACCGCGGTCGGTCCCAAGGTCAAGGGCTTCAAGAAGGGCGATCGCGTCGCCTATTGCGGTGTGCTCGGCGCCTACTGCCAGGAGCGCCTGATGGGCACGGAACAGCTCGTGCACGTTCCGAAGGGCGTGAGCGACGAGGCGGCCGCAGCTCTCATGCTGAAGGGCATGACCACCGAATACCTGGTCGATCACACGCCCAAGGCGTGGCTCAAGAAGGGCGACACCATCCTGTTCCATGCCGCCGCCGGCGGCGTCGGGCTGCTGTTCGGCCAGTGGGCCAAGGCCCGCGGCTACAAGGTGATCGGTACCACGTCGTCGCCCGAGAAGGCCGCGCTGGCCAAGAAGAACGGCTACAAGTGGGTGATCGACTACACCAAGCAGAACATCGTCGACGAGGTGAAGAAGATCACCAAGGGCAAGGGCGTGCCGGTCGTCGTCGACGGCGTCGGCAAGGATACCTGGAACGCCTCGCTCGACTGCCTGCAGCCGCGTGGCTTGATGGTGTCGTTCGGCAATGCTTCCGGGCCGGTGGCGCCGGTCGCGCTCGGCATCCTGAACACCAAGGGCTCGATCTACGTCACGCGTCCGAGCCTCGGCGCCTACACGGCCAATCGCAAGGAACTCGAGGCCTCGGCCAAATCGGTCTTCAAGATGGTCAAGAGCGGCAAGGTCAAGATCGCCATCGACCAGCGCTATCCGCTCGCCGAAGCGGCACAGGCCCACCGCGACCTCGAGAGCCGCAAGACCACGGGCCAGACGATCCTCGTTCCCTGATGCAGCGTCCCTCTCCTTGACGGATTCCGCCAAGGCATAAGCAAGCAGATGGTTATCGTGGGCCTCACCGGCTCCATCGGCATGGGCAAGTCGACCGCAGCAAAGATGCTGCGGCGAATGGGTGTGCCCGTCTACGACGCCGATGCCGCCGTCCATGCTCTGCAGGCGCCGGGCGGCATCGCCCTGCCGGCGATCGAAGCGGCATTTCCCGGCGTCGTGAAGCAAGGCGTGCTCGATCGCCAGGCGCTCGGCGCGCGGGTGTTCGGCAACAAGCAGGCGCTGCGCAAGCTCGAGGCCATCGTGCACCCGCTGGTTGGCCAGCAGCAGCGACGCTTCCTGCGGGCCGCGGCACGGCGGCGTGAGCCGATTGTCGTGCTCGACATCCCGCTGTTGTTCGAGGGGTCGGGTGAGCGGCGAGTCGATGCCACGCTGGTGGTGAGCGCGCCGGCATTCCTGCAGCGCCGCCGGGTCATGGCACGTCCCGGCATGACGGCCGACAGACTGGCCGGCATCCTGCGCCAGCAGGTGCCGGACGCGGTCAAGCGGCGCAAGGCGACGATCGTCGTGCCGACGGGCCTCGGCCTGGCGCCGACGCGGGCGGTGCTTGCCAAGGCCATCGGCAAGCTCAAGGGACGGCCGGGCCGCTTCTGGCCGGCCAATCCGTGGCGAGAGAAATTCACAGCCGAGCTTGCCCGCGCGCGCCGGAAGTAGGCTACAAGCGGGGCATGCGGGAAGTCGTTCTGGATACCGAGACTACCGGCCTCGATCCGTTGGCCGGCCACCGCGTGGTCGAGCTCGGCTGCATCGAGCTGGTGAACATGGTGGCGACCGGCAAGAGCTTCCACTCCTATTTCAATCCCGAAATGATCATGCCGGCCGGCGCGCAGGACATTCACGGCCTGAGTGACGAGTTCCTGTCCGACAAGCCGCTGTTTGCCGAGAAGGTCGAGGATTTCCTGGCATTCATTGCCGACGCCCAGCTGGTCATTCACAACGCGCAGTTCGACATTGGCTTCCTCAATGCCGAACTCGAACGGTTGGGGCGCGCGCGGCTCGCCAATGCCTACATCGACACCGTGTCGATGGCGCGGCGCAAGTTTCCCGGGCAGCGCGTCAGCCTCGATGCACTTTGCGAGCGCTTCAGCGTGGACAATTCGGGCCGCACCAAGCACGGCGCGCTGCTCGATTCGGAATTGCTTGCCGAGGTCTATCTCGAGCTGAGCGGAGGCCGCCAGCGCGACCTCGGCCTGGCGCCGGAGATCGCCGTTCAGTCCGCCGCCGGCGCCATGGTCGCGACCGGCCTCGCGGTCCGGCCGGCCCGACCACACGCCGCCAGCGCCGCCGAGCTTCTCGCCCACCAGCAATTCCTGAAGCAGCTGTCCGATCCGCTCTGGCTCAGGGCATAGGACACCTGCGATGCGGACGCGCTGGATCGCCGCCGCAATCGTCCTGTCCGCGTTGGCCGGCTGCCAACCGGGCACGCAACCGCCGACCACCGCCGCGCCGCCGGCCGCTTCCAGCAGGCCTGCGGCAAACCTGGCGCTGCCGCCGCCGGATCGTGCGGGGAACTACGATGCTGTCGTAGAACCGGTCGACGAAACCCGGACGCCCGAGAAGGTCGCTCCCAAGGCCGTCATTTCCAAGGCCACCGCGGCCCAGGCCGCCGAGCGTACCAAACGGCAGGCCGAAGCCGACAAGAAGGCGAAAGCCTTGGAGACAACCAAGGAAACGGCGACGGCAAAGGTCGAGGCGCCGCCAGCCAGCACTGGCACCACCAGTTCGCTGTCGCTGCCCCTGGGGGGCGGGTCCCTGCCGTTGCCCAAGCCTATCCGGGATGGGCGCAGGTCTGAGCCGTCCCGTCCTGGCGCCAATGGCGCGATGCCTCCGTCCATGGAACGACCCGAATTGCCCAAGGTCGCCGCGGTGGCCGAGCCGGCGAGGCCTGCCCCGACGGCACCGGCTCCCCCAAAGGCACCACCCGCCGCCGAGCAGGCGCCGCGCCCTGAGCCCGCGGCGGTCCCGGCGCCATCGCCGTCACCACCGCCGACAATCGAGCACGCCGGACCGAAGGTTGCGGGCACCGCGCCCGCCCCGTCTGCCCCGTCCCCGTCCGCACCGTCGCCCCGTCAGCCGCCAAGCGGCCCACCGCTCGGAACCGTGGCCTTCGATCCGCACTCGGCCGAGCTTTCCAACGGCATGCGCGCTGCACTCGCCTTCTTCGCCCGCGATGCCAACGCCCAGGGCGTGCGTCAGGTCGAATTGTGGGCTTCATCGAGCGAGGACGATCCGGTTGTCGCCCGCAAGGTCGCCCTAGCCCGCGCCCTTGCCGTCCATGCCTACCTGAACGATGTCGGCCTGAAGGCCCGCCTGGACATCGGTGGCTACACCGACTCGCACGAGGGCGGCGCGGACAGGGTCGACTTGTTGATTCCGAAGCGCTGAAACCGCGGAGAAAGTCTCAGGCGTGGCCGACAGGACCCGAGGGAACGCCGGGAATCTGGCCGCCCGACGCCTCGAGCTGCGAGCGATAGAGCGCGACGAAATCGACCGGCGCGATGTTGAGCGGGGGGAAGCCCGCTTCACGGGTGGCGTTGGCCACGATGGCGCGGGCGAACGGAAAGAGAAGTCGCGGCGTCTCGATCAGCAGAAGCGGCCCGAATGCCTCCTGCGGCACCTCGCCGAGGCTCACCGTGCCGGCATAGACCAGCTCCAGCATGAACAGCGGCTCCTTCTCGGCAGTCGTGGCATTGGCCTCGACCGTCAACGTGACCTCGAAGGTCTTGGCGTCGAACTGGCGAGTCGTCACGTTGACGTTCAGCGCGAGCTGCGGCTGCTTCTGCTCGATCAGGCTCTGCGGCGCGCGCGGATTCTCGAAGCTGAAATCCTTGATGTACTGGCCGTGGACGGTCAGCGGGCCGGCCTGGGGCGGGGGATTGGGGTTGGGGCCGGGCGGTGGAGCGGTGTCGGTCATAACCTGCTTTCGATGGGTAGGCGGCGGGCGGTAGCATGCAAGGCAGCACTGCACAAGGCGCGGGCAGGCGCGGGTCTTGGGCAATTGCAAAGAAATCGCCGCTTGGCGATTATACGAGCCATGATTCGATCTTCCATGCGGCCTCTGGTGGGTGTTTCTGCCTGCCTCAAGGAAAATGGCCGCGGCGGCTGGCATCACACGGTGGGTGACAAGTACGTCCAGGCCGTGATCCGCGCCGTCGGCGCGCTACCGGTGATGATTCCCGCCATGGGGCCGGAACTGGACGACAGTGCCGTGACCGACGCGCTCGATCGCCTGCTCGACACGCTGGATGGCGTGCTGCTGACCGGCAGCCCGTCCAATGTCGAGCCGCACCACTATGAGGGCGAGGCGAGCCGGCCGGGCACGGCGCACGATCCGGCGCGAGACGCCACCACGCTGCCGTTGATCCGCCATTCGATCGATCATGGCGTGCCGCTGATCGCGATCTGCCGTGGCCTGCAGGAGGTCAACGTCGCGCTGGGCGGCAGCCTGCACCAGCTGGTGCACGAGGTCGACGGCCGGCGCGACCATCGCTCGCCCAAGGCGCCGACCACCGATGAGAACTATGCTCCGGCGCACGATATCGACATCGTCGTAGGCGGCATGCTGCATCGCCTGCTGGGCAAGCGTCGGGT
>CAZHQA010000240.1:0-8205 GCA_964533955.1 uncultured Reyranella sp.
CCATGGGCCTGATCAAGGAGGGCGAGCGCTTCGCCGTCCTGTCGGACATCCTGGGTGATGAGGATCACCTCGGCGACATGGACTTCAAGGTGGCCGGCACTGAGCGCGGCATCACCGCCCTGCAGATGGACATCAAGATCACCTCGATCAACGAGGAGATCATGCGGGTCGCTCTGGGCCAGGCCAAGGACGGCCGCATGCACATCCTGGGCGAGATGGCCAAGGGACTGGGCGGCGCGCGCGAGAGCGTCGCGGCGACGGCGCCGCGCATCACTCAGTTCACCATCCCGAAGGACAAGATCCGCGAAGTGATCGGCACCGGCGGCAAGGTGATCCGCGAGATCACCGAGACCACCGGCACCAAGATCGACATCGAGGATGACGGCACCATCAAGGTGGCGGCGGTCGACGCCAAGCAGGGCCAGGCCGCGATCGACTGGATCAAGGGCATCGTCGCCGAGCCCGAGATCGGCGTGATCTACAACGGCAAGGTCGTGAAGACCGTCGAATTCGGCGCCTTCGTGAACTTCCTGGGCGCTCGCGATGGCCTGGTCCACATCTCGGAGCTGGCGCCGCGGCGCGTCGGCAAGGTGACCGACGTCGTCTCGGAAGGCCAGCAGGTCAAGGTCAAGGTGCTGGGCGTCGACGATCGCGGCAAGGTCCGCCTCTCGATGAAGGCGGTCGATCAGGCCACCGGCGAGGACATCTCGCAGAAGCCGCGCGAGGAGCAGGCTGCTCCGGCGGCGCAGTAGAGCCTCGGAACCGAATGTAAGAACGGCGGCCATCTGGCCGCCGTTTTTGTTTGCACACTCTGGAGCATGGCCAACCCGATCTTTCGCCGTCGCCACCTGTTGCTGGGCACGGGCCTGTCCCTGCTCTCCGGGCCGCGCGCCTTCGCCGCCACGCTTGCTGCCACGCCGCAGCAGACCGAGGGCCCTTTCTATCCGGTGACCTTGCCGTCCGACACCGACAACGATCTCGTCCGGGTGCGTGGCCAGGCGGCGAGCGCCAGGGGCACGGTGCTGCATCTGGAGGGCCGCGTGCTGGACAGCGGCGGCCGGGCGATGCCCGGCGCCCTGATCGAGATCTGGCAGTGCGATGCGCAGGGCATCTACGATCATCCACGCCAGCCCGGCCGCGAGCGGCGCGACCAGGCGTTCCAGGGCTACGGCCGCATGCAGGCCGATGCCGATGGACGCTACGGTTTTCGCACCCTCAAGCCGGTGGCCTATCCCGGCCGCACCCCGCACATCCATTTCAAGGTGGCGACGCCGGACGGCGGCCAGCTCACCAGCCAGTTCTACATCGCCGGCGAGCCGCAGAATGAGCGTGATTTCGTGTACCGCGCTGCCCTGCGCGATCCCCGGCAGCGCGAGCGGATCGAGATGCGGCTGCAGCCCGCGCCCGGCCTCGAGGCCGGCGCGCTCGCGACGTCGATGGATATCGTGATCGGCTGAACGCCGGAGCGGAGCCGTGCGGCTCCAGGCCGCTACTGCTCGCCGTTGGCGCTCGGCGTGGCGCTGCCATCGTGCGGCAGCCCGATCGCGTGGTAGCCGGCATCGACGAAATGGACCGTCCCGGTGACGCCGGCGCTCAGGTCCGAGAGAAAATAGAGTGCCGCACCGCCCACATCGGTGAGTTCGACGTTGCGGCGCAGCGGCGATGCCTCGCGCGACACGCGATAGACGTAGCGCGCGCCGCCGATCACCGCGCCGGCCAGGGTTCGCATCGGGCCGGCCGAGATCGCGTTGACGCGCACCCCCTGCGGGCCGAGATCGGCCGCGAGATAGCGAACGCTCGCCTCGAGCGCGGCCTTGGCGACTCCCATCACGTTGTAGGAGGGCATCACGCGGGTGGCGCCTTCGTAGGTGAGCGTGATGAGGCTGCCGCCATGCGTCATCAGCGGCAGCGCGCGGCGGGCGATCTCGGTGAAGGAGTAGCAGGAGATGGTGAGGCTGCGCTGGAAGTTGGCCTTGGTCGTGTCGACGTAGCGGCCCTTCAGCTCCTCCTTGTCGGAGAAGGCGATGGCATGAACGACGAAGTCGAGCCGGCCCCAGTCGTTCTTCAGCCGGGCAAACAGCGCATCGAGGCTGGCCTCGTTCTCGACGTCGGCTTCCTGGATGATCTTCGAGCCGAGCTTCTCGACCATCGGGATGACCCGCTTGCCGAACGCCGCACCCTGGTAGGTGAAGGCGAGTTCCGCGCCGGCGCCGTGCAAGGCCTGGGCGATGCCCCAGGCGATCGAGCGCTCGTTGGCGACGCCCATCACCAAGCCGCGCTTGCCGGCCATCAGCTTGGGAACGGAGGGGAGTTCGGCAGCCTTCGAGACGGGAGCGGCGGGACTGGCGCCAATGCCTCCGCTCGACCCGTCGGGGGCGGCGGAAAGGATCCGATCTTCCGGCATCATCCCCCTCAGTGGTCGTAGCGCGAGAACAGCAGGCAGGCGTTGGTACCGCCAAAACCGAAGCTGTTCGACATCACCGTCTGCAGGCCTGCCTTGTCGATACGCTGGCGCGCGATGGGATATCCCTCGGCGCCCGGGTCGAGATTCTCGATGTTGGCCGATGCCGCGACGAAATCCTCCTTCAGCATCAGCAGCGAGTAGATCGCCTCGTGCGCGCCGGTGGCGCCCTGGCTGTGGCCGGCCAGAGACTTGGTCGAGCTGACGGTCGGCAGCTTGTCGCCGAACGCGGTGCGAATCGCGTCGAGTTCGGTGATGTCGCCGACCGGCGTCGAGGTGCCGTGCGCGTTGATGTAGTCGACCGGCGTGTTGCGCCGGGCCGCTCCCGGGAAGCCCGCGGTCGCGAGCCTCATGCAGCGCACGGCGCCCTCGCCCGAGGGCGCCACCATGTCGGCGCCGTCGGAGGTGGCGCCATAGCCGATCACCTCGGCGTAGATCCTGGCGCCGCGCGCCCGGGCGACCTCGAGATCTTCCAGCACGAGCATGCCGCCGCCACCCGAGATCACGAAGCCGTCGCGATCCTTGTCGTAGGCGCGGCTCGCCCGCTGCGGCGTGTCGTTGTACTTCGACGACATGGCGCCCATGGCGTCGAACAGCACCGACAGCGTCCAGTCGAGCTCCTCGCCGCCGCCGGCGAACATGCGGTCGGCCTTGCCGAGCTGGATGCATTCGACGGCGTTGCCGATGCAGTGCGCCGAGGTCGAGCAGGCCGAGCTGATCGAGTAGCTGAGGCCCTTGATCTTGTAGGCGGTCGCGAGGTTGGCCGAGACGGTGCTCGCCATCGCCTTGGGCACCATGAACGGCCCGACCCGCTTGGGGCCCTTTTCCTTGGCGATGATGGCCGATTGCACGATGGCGCCGGTGGTCGGGCCACCCGAGCCGGCGACGATGCCCGTGCGGTCGTTGGACACGTCGGCCTCGCCGAGGCCGGCATCGCCGATCGCCTCCTTCATGGCGAGATAGGCGTAGGCCGCGCCATCGCCCATGAAGCGGCGCAAGCGACGGTCGACCAGTTCGTCGACGTTCACCTTGAGGGTGCCGGCGACCTGGCTGCGGAAGCCGAGCTCCCTGTACTGCGGCACGAACTCGATGCCCGACTTGCCCTCTTTCAGGGAGTTCGTGACCTCGGTGGCATTGTTGCCGAGCGAGGAGACGATGCCCAGTCCGGTGACGACGACGCGTTTCATGTCAGCCTGCGGCGGCCGCCGGAACGGCGTCCTTGGCCAGCCCGACCCTCATGTCGAGCGCCTCGTAGGCCGGAGTGCCGTCGGCGTGGACGAAGCCGTCGGCGATGCCCAACACCAGGCGGCGCAGGATCACGCGCTTGAGGTGCACGTGGTAGGTCAGCTTCTTGACGGTCGGAACGATCATGCTGGTGAGCCTGACTTCGCCCACGCCCAGCGCGCGGCCGCGGCCCGGGGCATTCATCCAGCCGAGGAAAAAGCCGAGCAGCTGCCACATGGCATCGAGTCCTAGGCAGCCCGGCATCACCGGATCGCCCTTGAAATGGCAGGCGAAGAACCAGAGGTCAGGCTTGACGTCGAGTTCGGCCACGACCTCGCCCTTGCCGTACTTGCCGCCGGTATCGGCGATCTTGACGATCCGGTCGAACATCAGCATCGGCGGCAGCGGCAGCTGCGCGTTCCCTGGCCCGAACAGGCGACCCTTGGCGCACTCGATCAGGTCCTCGAAGGTGTAACTCTGCTTCTTCTCGCTCACTAATCACCGTCCCGCGGGCATCCCATCCACGGCTGGCGGGCAGAATACGGACGCCCGACCGGTTGCGCAAACCGCCCAGGCGTCCCCTCATGGCCCTTTCCCTGCCGTCTTTCCCTGCTTACATATGATGCGACCGATGACTGCCACCACCCCCGACTTCGCCGGCCGCCTGCGGGCTGCCGGGCTGCGGCCGACCCGCCAGCGGGTGGCATTGGCGCGCGTGCTGTTCGAGGGCGGCCATCGCCACGTCACGGCTGAAAGCTTGCACGCCGAGATCAAGGCGACGCGCATCCCGGTCTCCCTGGCCACGGTCTACAATGCGCTGAACCAGTTCCGCGACGCCGGGCTTCTGCGCGAGGTCGCGGTTGCGCCGGGGCGGTCCTATTTCGACACTAACACCGGCCATCACCACCACTTTTTCGTGGAAACCGACGGGGAACTGCACGATTTCCCTTCCGACAAGGTGACCGTCGCTGGTCTGCCGCCGCCGCCCAAGGGGACGCGCCTGTCGCGGGTCGACGTCATCGTCAGGGTGCGCCGCTAACGCTTCGCTGGTTGCGAATCGTTCTCAAATTTAGAATAATTCTAAAGTACTTGACGGCCTATTGCCGCCTCCCCAAAATCCGGCGCCTCACATAGGGAGAAGGACCATGGCCAGTCTCAAGGGATCGAAGACCGAAGGAAACCTGAAGGCCGCGTTCGCCGGTGAAAGCCAGGCCAACCGCCGTTACCTGTATTTCGCTCAGAAGGCCGACGTCGAAGGCTACAACGACGTCGCCGCCGTGTTCCGTTCGACCGCCGAGGGCGAGACCGGCCATGCCCATGGCCATCTCGAGTTCCTCGAAGTGAGTGGTGATCCGGCGACCGGCCTGCCAATCGGCCCGACCGGCGCCAACCTCAAGGCCGCGATCGCCGGCGAGACGCACGAATACACCGACATGTATCCCGGCATGGCCCGTACCGCGCGCGAGGAAGGCTTCAGCGAGATCGCCGACTGGTTCGAGACCTTGGCCAAGGCCGAGAAGAGCCACGCCGGCCGGTTCCAGAAGGCCTTCGACACGCTGGCCTAAGCGGCATTGCCTCAGGTGGAACCGCTGCGGTTCTGCCTGAGGTGACCGCGTAGGTCCCCGGGCCGCAAAAGGGACCCCGCGCGGGTCCCTTTTTCATTCGACGAGATCACGAGCGAAGTACATGCGCGAAGGCAGCCTCGAAGCCCCCGTTCGCTTTCCCTTGGACTGGCAGAACCCCTGGTTCTGGGACGAGAAGGCCCTCGAGAAGGAGATGGAGCGCGTCTTCGACATCTGCCATGGCTGTCGGCGCTGCTTCAATCTCTGCGATTCCTTTCCGCGCCTGTTCGACCTGATCGACAACGGGCCGACCGGCGAGCTCGATGGCGTGCCGAAGGAGAAATACGCCGAGGTCGAGGAAGCCTGCACGCTGTGCGACATGTGCTTCATGACCAAGTGCCCGTACGTGCCGCCGCACGCCTGGGCGCTCGACTTCCCGCACCTGATGCTGCGCCATCGCGCCGTGCAGGCGCGCAAGCATGGCATCGAGTTCGTCCAAAGCCAGCTCGCTGACACCGACCGCTCCGGCCGGCTCGGCACTTTCGCGGCGAGCCTGATCAACTGGGCGACCGACGAACGCAACCAGCCGATGCGGCGCACGCTGGAGAAATTCACCGGGCTGCACCATGGCGCACGCTTGCCGCGCCAGGCCGGCGAGACTTTCGAGCTGCGTGCCGAGCGCGAGGGCGCGGCGCTGAACCGCGCGGCGCCGGCCTTCGGCAAGCGCAAGGCGGTGCTCTACGCCACCTGCTTCGTCAACTTCCACAGCACCGACATCGGTGCCGCCGCGCGCGCGGTGCTGGCCAAGAACGGCGTCGAAACCGAGGTCGTCCATCCGGCCTGCTGCGGCATGCCCAAGTTCGAGCTCGGCGATCTCGAGGCGGTCGCCGAGGCAGCCCGCACGGTCTCGGCGGCGTTGTTGCCTTGGGTCGACAAGGGATACGACATCGTGGCGCTCACCCCTTCCTGCGCGCTGATGCTGAAGTTCGAATGGCCCTTGATCCTGCCCAAGGATCCGGCCATCGAGCGACTGGCACAGGCGACCTTCGATCTGTCGGAATACGTCGTCGACATCGCCAAGTCGCATGGTCTCGCCGAAGGACTCGAGCCGGTCGAGGGCGGCGTCAGCATCCATCTCGCCTGCCATGCGCGGGCGCAGAACATGGGCGCCAAGGGGGCCGAGATGCTGCGCCTCATCCCCAAGACCCGTGTGGCGGTGATCGAGCGCTGCAGCGGCCATGGCGGCATCTGGGGTGCGCGTGCCGAGAACTTCGAGATTGCGGTCAAGGTGGGCAAGCCGGCCGCCCAGGCCGCCCTCAAGAACGACACCAGCCACGTCGCCTCGGAGTGTCCGCTGGCGGCCGAGCACCTGATGCAGGTCATGGAGATCACGGCCGGCGAGCAGAAGCCCAAGCCGTTCCGTGCCGACCATCCGATCGAGATCCTGGCGCGCGCCTACGGGCTCATGGAGAAGCCGACATGACTCCCCGCAAGATCGAACCCTCGGCCATCATCTCCCTGCCGCAATACGCCGGTGAACGCAGCGAGCGGCGCAAGCGCATCTCCGAGTTGAAGAAGAACCGCCGACTCGAGGTCGGGCCCTTCGCGACCTTCTACTTCGAGTCCTACGACACGATGCTGCACCAGGTGCACGAGATGTTGTTCATCGAGAAGGGCGGCGTCGAGCAGCTGAGCGATGAGCTGGCGGCCTACAATCCGCTGATCCCGCAGGGCAGCGAGCTGGTCGCCACGGTGATGTTCGAGATCGACGACCCGCTGCGCCGCGCGCGTGTGCTGGCGAACCTCGGCGGCGTCGAAAACAGGGCGTTCGTTCGCATCGGGGCCGACGTCATCCGGGGCGCGGCGGAGGAGGATCAGGAGCGCTCGCGCGAAGACGGCAAGGCCTCGGCGGTGCAGTTCATCCGTTTTCCCTTCACGGCTGCAGAGATCGCGGCTTTCCGCAGCGGCACGGGCGACGTGATCGTGGGCTTCGACCACCCCAACTATGGGCATATGGCGGTGATGCCGGCAGCGGTGCGCCAGGCGCTGGCGCAGGACTTCGCCTAGTTGTTGACTAGCGCTTTGCCGTTATCGGTTGGGTAAACACGATGCGGTCGCCCGGGATCTCGGCTGGCAAGGGAGGATAGGGCGCAGCAGCGCGCAACGCCTCCAACATTCCCTTGTCGAGGGCTGGAACGCCGCTCGAACGAGCGATGCCGGCCTCGAGCAGACGCCCGTCGCGCGCAATGACCGCGCGGACCACCACGGTGCCGCCCTGGTTCTTTTCGCGCAGGTCCGGCAGGTACTGCGAGAACTTGCGGACGACCGCCCAGAAGTATTCATCGGCCGCTCGGGTGCTTGCGGCGGCCTGGGCCGGATTGACGAAGCCGGCACTCGCCTGTGATTCCGCCGGCGCACGCTCTGGCTGCGCGGCCTGGAGCGGGGAGGGTTGCGGTGGCGTCGGATGCTGCGGCTGCACGGTGGGAGGCGGCGGTGGCGGCGGCTGCGGCTGTACGCGCGGCAGCGGCTTGACGATCTCGTCAGGCGCCGGCGGCGGCGCTGCGCGGACGAAATCCTGCATGCTGAGGGGCGCCGCGGGAGTATCGACGTCGGGCAGCCTTGTTTCAGCGGGAGGTGTCGGCTTAGGTGGTGGCGACTCCTTTGGCGGCGACGGCTGAGCCGCTGCCATTTGCGGCGGTTCTTCCTTCCGCTCGGGAGGAGGCGGCATGCCAAGCGGCGTTGTCGGGCCCTTTTCGGTGACCGTCGGCTTGGCCGGGGCCGGCGGCATGCCGGGACGCTCCGCGGTGGGTGGCGGCGCTGGCTGGGATGAAGGCGGGGTCTGAGCGGCCGGTGGGGCAGGCGGCGGCTGGGGCGCCGCCTCGGTCTTTGGCTGGGGCTCGGTCTTCGGCGGCTCCGGCTCGACTTTGGCCGGCGGCTCCTCCATCGTCACTTCGACCG
>CAZHQA010000241.1:0-8155 GCA_964533955.1 uncultured Reyranella sp.
GCGGCGGCGCAGGAAGTCGCGCCCGCCCTCGGGCAGGATCGTGGTCTTGTGCGCGCTGGCGGAGATGCCGAGCAGGGCCATCACAGCACCGACGCGAGGCGGCTCAGCCCCTCGCGCGTGGTCTTCTCGTCATGGACCAGCGCCACCCGGATGTAGCGCGCCGACGAATTGACGCCATCGACCTCGCGGCAGGCATAGGCGCCGGGCAGCACCTTGACGTGCGCCTCGCGCCACAGCCGGCGGGTGGCCTCCTCGCCATCGCCGACATCGAGCCACAGGAAGAAACCGCCGCCCGGCGTGTAGTAGCCGAAGCGGTTGTGCAGGATCTGCTCGGCGATCTTGAAGTTCCTGCGGTACCAGGCGCGCGTTTCGAGCGGATGCGTCTCCTCGCGCCACAGCGCGGCCGACGCCTTCTGGACGGCGAACGGAATCTGCGGGCCGCCATAGGTGCGCCAGCGCAGGATCATCGCCACGATATTCGGGTCGCCCGCGACGAAGCCCGACCGCAGGCCGGCCGCGTTCGAGCGCTTGGACAGCGAATGGAAGACCGCGAGGTTGCGGAACGGGTCCTTGCCGCCGGTCTCGTCGATCGCCAGCGCCGCCTGGAGCGCGCCGACCGGCGGCTGGTCGTTGTAGATCTCGGCGTAGCACTCATCGACCGCCAGCACCGCGTCGTGCTTGCGGCAGAGCCGCAGCAGGTTCTGCAGGTAGCCCACGCTGGCGATGGCGCCCTGCGGATTGGCCGGCGAGCAGAGATAGACCACCGTCATGCGCTTCCAGGTCGCCTCGTCGAGGCGCTCGTAGTCTGGGAGGAAGCCGTTCGATTGCGGCGCATTGACCAGCAAGGGCTCCGCGCCCGACAGCACCGCTCCGCCGAGATAGGCCTGATAGAACGGATTGGGCAACGCCACGATCGGCCGGGCCCCGCCCTTGTGCTGCGGCGTCGCCACGGTGGCGATGATGTAGACGCCTTCCTTGCTGCCCGCAGTCGGATGGACGTGACGGGTGGCATCGAGCAGCCTCGCCGGCAGCTTGTAGCGCCGGGTCAGCCAGTCGCAGATCGCCTGGTTGAGCTCGGGCAGGCCCTGGTTGGGAGGATAACGGTTCCAGCCGTCGATCTCGTCCTTGACGATCTGGCGGGCGAAGGCGGGCATCGCGCCCTGCGGCTCACCGACCGACATGTTGATCAGGCCGAGATGCGCAGGCGGCTCGATCGGCGCCAGCAGGGCGTTCAGCCGCGCGAACGGGAAGTCCGTCAGGGATTCCGTCAGACGCGGATTGAACATCGACGACCATCCATTGGGCACACGAAGAGGCACACACGCGCGGGCACGGCCGGGCAACGCTGAACGCCGGCTGGAGAGGGTCCCGCCGGTCTTGAATTCAGCCTATTCTAGGTGACAAATAAGCCTTTCACAACAAGGCAATAGGCTCCTTTCTTGAGCCTTTACAGCGCGTTCGACCCGGTCTCGCCGGTGCGGATGCGCACGGCCTGCTCGACGCCGGTGACGAAGATCTTGCCGTCGCCGATCTTGCCGGTGTGGGCTGCCTTCTGGATGGCCTCGACGGCGCGCTCGACCTGGCCGTCGTCGACCACGATCTCGATCTTCACCTTGGGCAGGAAGCTCACCAGGTACTCGGCGCCGCGATAGATCTCGGTCTGGCCCTTCTGGCGGCCGAAGCCCTTGACCTCGCTGACGGTGAGGCCGGACACGCCGACGCCGGTCAGGGCATCCCGTACCTCGTCGAGCTTGAACGGCTTGATGATGGCCGACACGAGTTTCATGCCCATTCCTCCAGCCATTGCGGCCCGGCCGCACACTGGCAGAAAAAGGCCCGGCGGAAAACCCGCCGGGCCGAAGGGACCGCCGCGACATGGAAGCGGCAGTGGAGGGAACCAGGGAGGAGTCGGGTTCCCGAACTCAGGGAAGAACGGGCGTCAGTGCACCGTCTCTCCGTGCAGATTGATGTCCAAACCCTCGACCTCTTCCTCGGAAGTGACCCGCAGTCCGATCAGGGCATCGACGATCTTCAGGATCACGAAGGTCGCGACGGCACACCAGGCGATGCAGACCAGGCAACCCCACAGCTGGGTCAGCACCTGGCCGGGATTGCCGTCGATCAGGCCCTTCTTGCCGGCACCGCCGACCGCCTCGATGGCGAACACACCGGTCAGGATGGCGCCGACGAAGCCGCCCACGCCATGCACACCGAACGCATCGAGCGAATCGTCGTAGCCCAGGGCGTGCTTCAGGCCGGTGGCGCCCCAGAAGCAGAGCAGGCCAGCCACGATGCCGATCACCAAGGCGCCAGTCGGGTTGACGAAGCCCGAGGCCGGCGTGATGGCGACCAGGCCCGCAACCGCACCGGAGATGATGCCCAGCACCGACGGCTTGCCGCGGGTCATCCACTCCGCGAACATCCACGACAGCGCCGCCGCGGCGGTCGCGAACTGCGTCACCGCCATGGCCATGCCGGCCGAACCGTTGGCCGCACTGGCCGAGCCGGCATTGAAGCCGAACCAGCCGACCCAAAGCAGCGAGGCGCCGATCACCGACAACACGAGGTTGTGCGGCGCCATGTTGTCGATGCCGAAGCCCTTGCGCTTGCCGAGGACCAGCGCCGAGACCAGGCCGGCGACGCCGGCGTTGATGTGCACCACCGTGCCGCCGGCGAAATCGAGCACGCCCCAGTCGCCCAGGAAGCCTCCGCCCCACACCCAGTGGGCGATCGGCGCATAGACCACCAGCGACCACAGCCCCATGAACCACAGCATGGCCGAGAACTTCATGCGCTCTGCGAAGGCGCCGGCGATCAGCGCCGGGGTGATGATGGCGAAGGTGAGCTGGAAGCACATGTAGACCGATTCGGGAATGGTCTTGGCCAGCTCGGAGATGCTGTCGATCGTCATGCCGGCCATGAACACCCGGCCGACGCCGCCCAGGATGATGCTGCCCGGCGTGAAGGCGAGGCTGTAGCCCAGCACCAGCCACAGCACGGTGATCAGGCAGGTCACCGCGAAGCTCTGGGCCACCGTGGCCAGCACGTTCTTCTTGCGCACCATGCCGCCGTAGAACAGCGCCAGGCCGGGGATGGTCATCATCAGGACCAGCGCGGTCGAGGTCAGCATCCAGGCGGTGTCGCCGGAATCGATCTTGGGCTTGTCGTCGGCCCAGGCGACGATGGGCAGGGCGACGGCGAGCAGGGCAGCCGCGGGAGCGAGCGTGCAGCGAAGCGAACGGATCATCGGTCTTTCCTTGAGAGGGATTACAGCGCGTCGGCGCCGGACTCGCCGGTGCGGATACGGACGGCCTGTTCGACCGAGGTGACGAATATCTTGCCGTCACCGATCTTGCCGGTGCCGGCCGCCTTGCGAATGGCATCGACGGTGCGCTCGACCAGCCCGTCCTCGATCACCACTTCGATCTTCACCTTGGGAAGGAAGCTCACGGCATACTCGGCGCCGCGGTAGATCTCCGTCTGGCCCTTTTGCCGGCCGAAGCCCTTCACTTCGCTGACCGTCAGGCCCTGGATGCCAAGCCCCGTCAGCGCGTCGCGCACTTCGTCGAGCTTGAAGGGCTTGAAGATCGCCATGACCATTTTCATTGCATCCCCCTGGCGGCTGATCCGCCCTGCCGTGCGCTGCACACGCAAGCCCCATGCCAGCGCAAAAAGCTCATGGTTTTCGGCACTTGGCGTGCCTTGTGTGTGCTCAAATATCGGGCACTGGCCGAGCCGTGGCTAGCCTGCCATTTTCCACATATGAGCCCAACCGCCGACAAAGAGCGCCTCGACCTCGCGATCGTGGGTGCCGGCCTGAATGGCAGCCTGCTGGCGCTCGCCGCGGGCGAGGCCGGGCTCAGCACGGCCCTGATCGATCGCCTGCCGCTCAAGAGCATGGGCGAGGCGGCGTTCGACGGCCGAACCACGGCGATTGCCTATACCAGCCAGCGCCTGTTCCAGGCGCTCGGCGTGTGGGACGAGGTGGCGGCAAAGGCCGAGCCCATCCTCGACATCCGCATCTCGGACGCGGGTCATGACGGGCGTGCCAGCCCGCTCTTCCTGCACTTCGATCACCGGGAAGCCGCCGAGGAGGAAGGCGCATCCGCGCCGATGGGCTGGATCGTCGAAAACCGGTTCCTGCGTGCAGCCCTGCTGTCCCGCCTCGCTGCCTGCCGCGCCGTCGAACTGATCGCGCCCGACGAGGCGATCGAGACCAGACGCGATCCCTACGAGGTCGAGCTGGTGCTGAAGAGCGGCCGGCGGCTTGCGTCGCGACTGGTGGCGTCGGCCGAAGGCCGCTTCGGCACGATGCGCGAGGAGGCGGGCATCGGCGCGCGGTCCTGGTCGTACGACCAGGTATCCATCGTCATGGTCGCGCACCATGAGCAACCGCACCGCGGCGTCGCCCAGGAAAAGTTCCTGCCCGGCGGCCCGTTCGCGATCCTGCCGATGCAGGACGGCGAGGGGGGCGAGCATCGCTCGTCGATCGTGTGGACCGAGCGCGCCTCGCTGGCCAGGCGCCTGCTCGAGCTGGACGACAGCCGCTTCCAGGCCGAGTTCGCCCGCCGCTTCGGCGATTATCTCGGTCGGGTCGAGGCGGTCGGCCGGCGCTGGTCCCATCCGCTCGGCCTGGTCCATGCCGAACGCTACATCGACGAGCGGCTGGTGCTGGTGGGAGATGCCGCGCACGGCATCCATCCGATCGCGGGCCAGGGCTACAATCTCGGCGTGCGCGACATCGCGGCCCTGGTCGAGGTGCTGGTCGACGCCAAGCGGCTGGGGCTCGACATCGGCGCCGCCGACACGCTGGAGCGTTACGTGCAATGGCGGCGGACCGACAATCTCACCATGGTCGCCGCCACCGATCTGCTGAACCGCCTGTTCTCCAACGACATCGGGCCGCTCAGGCTGCTGCGCGACGTGGGTCTCGCCGCCGTCAATCGCACGCCGGCGCTGCGCAAGTTCTTTGTGCGTCATGCCATGGGGCTGGTCGGCGACCTGCCGAAGCTGATCCGGGGTGAACGTCCGTAGGTTCGATGGCCACCGAATACGTCGACACGCTCGTCATCGGCGGCGGCCAGGCCGGCCTGACCCTCAGCCACATGCTGAGCCAACGCGGCCGCCAGCATCTCGTCGTCGAGCGGGCGCGTATCGCCGAGCGCTGGCGGACCGAACGCTGGGACGGCCTGCGCTTCCAGTTCCCCAACTGGTCGGTGAAACTGCCGGGCTTCTCCTTCCCCCATTCCGACCCCGACGGCTTCTGCACCAGTGCCGAGATCGTCGACTTCCTCACCGCCTATGCCGAGTTCATCGCGGCCCCGATACGCAGCGGCATCGAGGTGACGAGATTGAGCCGGCGCGATGGGGCAGCAGGCTTCATCGCCGAGACCTCCGGCAACACCATCGAAGCGGCCAACGTGGTCGTGGCGACAGGACCGTATCAGCGACCGGTCATGCCGCCGCTGCTGCAGGATGCGCCCGGCCTCTTCCAGGTCCACGCCAGCGCCTATCGCGCACCGGACCAGCTGCCGGCGGGCGCCGTGCTGGTCGTGGGCTCCGGCGCCTCGGGCGCCCAGATTGCCGAGGAGCTACTGCGCGCCGGCCGCCGCGTCTATCTCTCGGTCGGCCATCACCGCCGCATGCCGCGGCGATATCGCGGGCGCGACCTGATCTGGTGGATCTCCGCCCTGGGCCTCGACCAGACGCCGGTCGAGAAGCGCGGACCGGACAAGGCGCTGCCGTTGATCACCGGGGCCTATGGCGGCCACACCATCGACTTCCGCAGCTTCGCCGCGCAAGGCATCACCCTGCTCGGCCGGCTGATCGCCGCCGAAAATGGCATCGTCGAGATCGCACCGGATCTCGCCGCCAGCATCGCTGCCGGCGACCGCGCCTACTTGGGCTTTCTCGACCTGGTCGACGACCACGTGGCGCAGCACAGGCTCGACGTGCCGCAAGAGCCCGCCGCCCGCGTCATGCGGCCGGACCCGGGCGATCTGCTGCAGCCGCTGCGCCGCCTCGACCTTCGCGCCGCGGGCATCGGCTCGGTGGTCTGGAGCACCGGATATGGCTGCGATTTCAGCTGGATCGACCTGCCGGTGTTGAACGCCGACGGCGAGCCGGTCCATCGCCACGGCGTCACGAAAATCGCGGGCCTCTACTTCATCGGCCTGCAGTGGCTCTCGCGGATGAACTCCTCGTTCCTGTCGGGTGTCGCAGAGGATGCCGAGCGACTCGCCGAGCATATTGCGGGGCGTCGCGCTGGCTAGCGAAGTCGCTCGCACCGTTGCGCTGACGAGCATCGCCCTGTTGTGCTTCTCGGCGAACTCGATCCTGTGCCGATTGGCCCTGGCCGCCCGGCTGATCGATCCGGCAAGCTTCACGACCGTCCGCATCCTGGCGGCGGCCGTCATGCTGACGGCGAGCGTCTGGCTGAAATACCGGCGCCTGCCGCGGCTGGCCCGGGCACGGCCGCGCTCGGTCGCAGCGGTGTTCGTCTACCTCGTGTTCTTCTCGTTCGCCTACACGCGCCTGGGTGCCGCCACGGGCGCACTCGTCCTGATCGCGGCGGTGCAACTCACCATGCTCTGCCTCGCCGTCCTCCAGGGCGAACGGTTCCCGCTGCTGTCGTGGATCGGGTTTGCGACCGCCATCGCCGGCGTGCTTTGGCTCCTGCTGCCCGGCGCCACCGCTCCGGATCCCTGGGGAGCCACCCTGATGGCGATCTCCGGCGTCGCCTGGGGCTTCTTCACGGTATTTGCGCGCGGTTCCGACCACCCCGAGGAAACCAATGCCAGCAACATGCTGTGGTGCGTACCGCCCGCGCTGCTCGTGAATCTTTTCTGGCTCGGCGGGATGCATTGGACGGTTGCCGGCCTCGTGCTCGGCATTGCTTCCGGCGCGATCGCGACGGGACTTGGCTACATCGTCTGGTACCTGGCGCTGCGCCATTTGCTGGTAACCCAGGCGACCATCGTGCAGCTCTCGATGCCGGCGGTCGTCGCCCTCGCCGGCGTCGTCTTCCTGGCCGAGCCGCTGACGGCGCGGCTCCTGGTTGCTTCCGCCGCAATGCTTGGCGGAATTGCCCTCGCCCTGGTCCAGAGGCCTGTCCGCTGAGCGCCGCTGCCGCTGGACTCACGGCCTCGCCCACCCTATCTCAGGGGCCAATTTCGAGGGATTCCATGGCCCAGCCCCAAGTGCCCGTCACCGTGCTCACCGGCTATCTCGGCGCCGGAAAGACCACGCTGCTCAACCGGATTTTGAGCGAACAGCACGGCAAGAAATACGCCGTGATCGTCAACGAGTTCGGCGAGCTCGGTGTCGACAACGATCTCGTGGTGAACGCCGACGAAGAAGTGTTCGAGATGAACAACGGCTGCATCTGCTGCACCGTGCGCGGCGACCTGATCCGCATCATCGAAGGCCTGATGAAGCGCAAGGACAAGTTCGACGGCATTCTCGTCGAGACGACCGGCCTCGCCGATCCCGGCCCGGTGGCGCAGACCTTCTTCACCGACGACGAGGTCAAGGCCAAGACGCGGCTCGACGCCATCGTCACCGTCGTCGACGCCAAGCACTTCCTCGGCCAGCTCGAGCAGGGCGATGAGGCCGAGGAGCAGGTGGCGTTCGCCGACGTGATCCTGCTCAACAAGACCGACCTGGTGAGCGAGGACGACCTCAAGAAGGTCGAGGGCAAGATCAAATCGATCAACCCCTATGCCCGCATCCACAAGACGCAGAAGAGCAGGATCGAGCTCGACGCCATCCTCGACAAGGGCGCGTTCGACCTCAAGCGCATCCTCGAGTTCGAGCCGCACTTCCTCGAGCACGGCCACGACCACGATCACGGCGAGGAGATCGCAAGCCTTTCCTTCAGCTCCGACCGGCCGGTCGATCCGGACAAGTTCCAGAAATGGATGGGCGCTTTGCTCCAGTTGCGCGGCCAGGACATCCTGCGCAGCAAGGGCATCCTCGCGATCGACGGCGCGCCCCGGCGTTACGTCTATCAGGGCGTGCACATGATGATGGACGCCGACTGGGGCAGCCCGTGGAAGGACGGCGAGACGCGCGCGAGCAAGCTGGTCTTCATCGGCCGCAACCTCGACGGCGAGAACCTCAAGCGCGGCTTCGAGGATTGCCTGAAGTAGCGAAC
>CAZHQA010000242.1:0-8139 GCA_964533955.1 uncultured Reyranella sp.
TCCGCTTCACTCCCATAAGCGGACGGCTTCAAACTTATAAGTACACGCCCTAGACTGCCCCGATGCCCCAAACCCTCCGTCTCCTGCTCAGCGGCGATTCCATCCTGCAGCGGCGGCTCAACAGCCGCGACGATGCCGAGTTGCGGCCGCTGTTCGACAAGGTGCGCGCCGCCGACGTCGCCTTCACCAATTTCGAGGTGCTGGCCAACGACTATCGCGGCGATCCAGCGCTGGAGGGCGGCGGCTCGCATTTCGGGGCACCGGCCTGGGTGGTCGACGAACTGGTGGCGGCGGGCTTCGACCTGTTCGCGACCGCGACCAATCATTCGCTCGATTATTCGATCTCGGGCCTGCTGCACTCGATCGAGGCGATGGAGGCGCGTGGGATTTCTTTCGCCGGCGTCGGTCGCAACCTCGAGGACGCGCGGCGGCCCTGCTATCACACCTCGCCGAAGGGCACGGTGGCGATGATTTCCTGCGCCTCGACCTTCGGCAAAGGCCAGGAGGCGGGCGCGGCGCGGCCCGACGTGCAGGGGCGGCCGGGCCTGAACCCGCTGCGCTTCGAGACGGTGCACGAGGTCACCGAGCAGCAGCTCGGCGCCCTGCGCGAGATCGCCGGCCAGCTCGGGCTCGAGGCCGAACGGCAGGCGAAGATCAAGATGGGCTTTGCCTTCGCGCCGGCCGATCCCGCGGTGTTCCCGCTCGGTGATCTCAAGTTCAAGTCGTCCAACAGTGCGCGCGTGCGCACCACGGCGAACGGCAAGGACATCGCCGCCATGGCGCGCTGGGTGAAGGAAGCGCGCGGGCTCTCGGACATCGTGCTGGTGAGCCTGCATGCGCACGAGCAGATGCCGGAGAGCAAGGAGCAGCCGGCCGAGTTCATCGGCGCGTTCGCGCGCGAGATGATCGATGCCGGCGCCGACCTGGTGGTGGGCCACGGCCCCCATCTGTTGCGCGGGATGGAGCTCTACCGGGGCAAGCCGATCTTCTACAGCCTGGGCAATTTCTTGGGCCAGAACGAGCTGGTGCAGAAGATTCCCGCCGACGGCTACGAGCGGTTTCGCGCCGAGCCGGATCTGACGCCGGGGCAGGTCTATCAGAAGCGCACGCGCGGCGACCAGGCGGGCTTCCCCGCCGACCGGCGCTACTGGGAGTCGGTGGTGCCGACGCTGACCTACGACGGCGGCGCGCTCTCGGGCATCGAGCTGACGCCGATCTCGCTCGGCTGGAAGGAGGCGCGGCACCGCCGCGGCCGGCCGCGGCTCGCCGAAGGCGAGGAGGGGCGGGCGATCCTCGAACGCTTCGCCGCGCTCAGCCGGCCGTTCGGCACGACCGTGTCGGTCGACGGCGTCTCCGCTCATGTTCCTCTCCCCCGCTAGGGAGAAACCGTGAGACTGCAGGCGGGATTGATCAGGGCGTGATCTGCACGCGAATCGGTGTCGGCTTGAAGTTGTTGCAGGGATTGTTGACCTGCGGACAGTTCGAGATGACCGCCAGCGCATCCATCTCCGCGCGCAGCGCCACCTGACAGCCGGGCGGCGAGACGCCCAGGGCAACCGCCGCGCCGCCATCCTGCTCGACCGGCACGCGCATGAACCAGTTGATGTTGGGGACGATGTCGCGCCGACCGAGCCCATGGCGGGCCAGCGCGGTGAGGAAATTCTCCCGGCAGCCCGGGCAATTCTTCACGCCGTAAAGCATCTCGTTGGACGGCGCGCTGCAGCAGCCGCCGATCGTGTCATGACCGCCGAACTGGTCCTCGATGATGGTGAAGATCGGCCGGGCAATGTCGGAATAGAGCTTGTGGCCCGTGGTCAGGAAGATGCTGCCCGCGGCCTTGAGCGTGTTGGGCGCGTGGTAGCGCTCGAGCGGATCGGCGGCGTTGTAGCAGAGGAAGTCGACCGCCTGCTGCCCTTCGAGGTCGGTGATGCGCAGCACCTGGCCGCGCTTCACGACCGCCGACCAGGGCGCACCGGCCGGGACGATTTCGTCCGACATCACGCCGGATCCAGCACGCGGTCCAGCACCCAATTGTCGATGGCGTGGACCAGCGGCTCGCGATAGCTGAAGCGGCCGGGCACGGCATAGGGCGAGTTCACGCCCTTCTGCTGGCGTTCGGAGGCCACGATGTCCTCCTCGATGGTGATGTCCCAGCGCTTGTAGTAGTTGGCGGCCAGCTTCTCGAAATCGGGCCGGCTCTGGCGGTCACGCGGGAACAGCGCACCGTGGATGAGCCGGGTCTTGTTGGGCCCGAGCGGATGCAGCTCGAGATACCAGGCGCAGTCGATGGTGCAGGCGAGGTAGGTACTGGGATAGAGCAGCGGCGCATAGGTGCCGCCGGCCTCGCGGGTGCCGGCCAGGGTTTCGATCGGCGGGAAGCCCGCGTCGCCCTTGAGCAGCGCCATGCTGTTCTCGTGCTGGGCGAAGGTGACGACATATTCGCCGGTCGGTTCTTCCACCCAGTAGCCGGCGGCGCGGATGCTGGCGTACTTATTGATGGTCGCCTTGTGCACCGTCGCGATGTGATACGACTCCTTGGCGTTCTCGACGAACAGTTTCCAGTTGCACTCCATGTCGAAGATCTTGCGCCGCGCCAGCATCATGTTGTCGAGCGCGTGGCACTTGAGCTTGTCGGGCAGACCGCCCAGCCAGTGGGCGAGCGGAGGAGCCGTGTCGTCGAAGCAGACGAACAGGAAATTGCCCCAGCTTTCGAGACGGAGCGGAATGAGGCCGTGCGTGGCGGAATCGAAGCCTTCGGTCTTCTGCATCTCCGGCGCGCCGGCCAGCGCACCGTCGAGGTTGTAGCTCCACGAATGGTAGGGACAGACGATGATGTTGCAGTTGCCGCTGCCGGCATCGAGCAGCGTCGTGCCGCGGTGACGGCAGGCATTGGCGAAGGCGCGGATCTTCATGTCCTTGCCGCGCACGATGATCAGCGGCACCCCGGCGAACTCGAGCGACACGTAGTCGCCCGGCCGCGCCACCTGGTCGACATGGCCGAGGAAATTCCAGGCCTTGCGCCAGATGCGCTCGACCTCGCGCTTGTAGAAGGCGTCCGAGGTGTAGCACCAGGTCGGCATGGTCTCCGCCTGCAGCAGCGGCTTGCGGACGTTGGCGTAGTGGCTGGGGTCGAAGAGATCGGTCGGGAGCTGCATGGCTGTCGTCCCTCAATAACCGGTGGCCGGATCGACGGCGTTCTTCAGGCGCTTGCCGTCGCGCAAGCGCGCCACATTAGCGAACGCGAGGTCGAGGGTCAGCGGCAGATAATGGTCGAGATCGTCCGAGGAGCAGTGCGGCGTGATGATCAGGTTGGGCACCTTCCACAGCGGCGAGGAAGCGGGCAGCGGCTCCGGATCGAACACGTCCAGGATCGCCCCCGAAAGCTTGCCGCTCCTGAGCGCCCGGGCGAGCCCGGCATAGTCGACGACACCGGCCCGGCCGACGTTGACCAGCCCGGCGCCGTTCTTCATCGCGGCGATGGCGCGGGCATCGATCAGGTGATGGGTGTCGGGGGTGAGGGGAGCCGCGACCAGCACGAAGTCGGCCTGGGCCAGTCCCTTGTGCAGCTGGCCGAGCGGCAGCATGGCGTCGGCATGGCGGTGCGGCCGCACCTTGCGGCGCATGCCCAGCACGCGCATGCCGAGCCGCTTGGCGGCCTTCGCCGCGGCGCCGCCCATGTCGCCGAGGCCGACCACCAGCAGCGTCTTGCCGGCGATGCTCGGTGTGAAGATCGGCGCCCACTTCGCCCGCTGCTGGTTGTTCACCATTTCCGGCAACCGGGCGCACAGCGCCAGCAAGGCCATGGCGGCGAATTCTCCCGTCTTCTGGACGTGCACGCCGCTGTTGTTGGTGAGCGTCACCTGCCTGGGCAGCCAGTCGAGCGGCAGCAGCGGCTCGATGCCGGCGCCGATGATGTGGATCCAGCGCAGGTTGGGCGCGGCCTCGGCGAGCGTCGCCCTGGGGAACGTCCGGTCGGTGATGATGTCGTTGCCGGTGACCAGCCCGTCGGCGGTGGCAAGCCAGCCGAGATCCCTGAGGTCCTCGCCGACCGTCCAGCGCACGCCGCGGCCGAGCCCGGCGCGCTTGTGCGCCGCCTTCACCAGCGGCGGCGTCATGTGGAACACGCTCGGCTTGTCGGCGCGGGTCTCGAAATGGATATGCATCAGCGATGGTCCGTCGGCCCGGCGTCGCCGACCCTGGGTTGGGTGATGATCTGGCCGAGCGTGGCGTAGTGCGGCCCGCCCAGGCGGGCGATGGGATGGAAGCGGTCGACCGCGACACGATTGCCGGCCAGCAGCGCCTCGTCGACGTGGAAGGCCACGACCTCGCCGATCAGCAGCCCGCTCTTCTGCTCGCCCAATTCGAGCATGCGCTCGATGCGGCATTCCATGGCGATCGGCGAGCATACCAGGCGGGGCGGCGCCACGTGCAGGCTGGGCGCGGTCTCCAGCGCGAGGGCCGCGACTTCGCTGTCGGCGGGCGCGAATTCCGCGGAACTGGCATGCATCGACGTCAGCGTCGCCTCGGTGGCGACATTGACCACGAACTGGCCGGAGGCGGCGATGTTGGCCGCGGTGTCCTTCAGCGTCTCGCCGCGCCGGCCGATGTTCACGGCGAGCATCGGCGGGCGGTTGCAGACGAAGGTGTAGCAGGAGAAGGGCGCGGCATTGACCGTGCCGGCGGCGTTCACGGTGGTGATCCACGCCACCGGCCGCGGCACCACGATGCCGACCAGCAGCGCATAGGCCTCCGCGGCGGACAGCTCGCTGGCGGCAAAGCTCTTCATCGGCGCGTCATCATCAGGCGTCAGCCAGCAAATAGCGGGCCGCGGCGAGGGTGTGCACCCGAAGCACGTGCAGGAATTCCTCGATCTCGATGTTCTCGTCGGCCGCCGCCATGGTCGTGGGCGTCATGCCGTAGACATAGGCGGGCACGCCGGCGAAGCGCCACAGGCGGGTGTCGGTGCAGCCGAGCGTAATGACGGGGACCGGCGTCTTGCGGCCCTGCTCGCGCACGGTGCGCCGCAGGATCTGCATCAGCTCGCCGTCGGGGTCCGACCAGTTGGGCGCGTGCTCGGCGGAGGACACTTCCTCCCACTCGGCCTCGGGGAATTGCGCCATCACGCGCTTCACGTGCGGGCGCACTTCTTCCTTCGTCAGCCCGACCGGCAGCCGCAGGTCGACCTCGAGGCGGCATTCGCCGGGCACCATGTTCATCTTCAGTCCGCCGTCGATCCGCCCCAGGCTGAGCGTGATCTCGGGAATCGCCGCGGAATGGCCGACGCCGCAGCCTTCGTCGACCTGTCCGGCGATCGTCGGATCGCGGAACATCGCCAGCAGGTTGTCGGGCGCGCGCGTCGGCAGCTTCTTCAGCTCCTCGAGGCCGCGCACGATGCGGCCGGCGATCTTGGTCGCGCTGCCGCTGGCGTGGGTATAGGCGCCGTGCGCGCCCTTGGTGCGCACGGTGATGACGACCCAGTAGGGCGCCTTCTCGCCGAAGCGCACGCATTGCGGCGACGACGGCTCGCCCGACAGGAGGCAATCGCCCATCACCAGGTCGCGGTGATGCTCGAACAGGTAGCGCGCGCCCCACGGCCCGAAGGTCTCCTCGTCGGACACCGCCGTATAGGTGAGCCGCCCGCGCAGGTCGGCGCGCAGCGCATTCAGGTGCAGGAAGGCGAGGGTGAGCGAGGCCAGTCCGCCCTTCATGTCGCAGGCGCCGCGGCCATGGATGCGGCCGTCGACGATCTCGCCGCTCCACGGGCTGCGCGACCATTCGTGGTCGGCGGCGGGAAAGACGTCCATGTGCCCGTTCAGCACCAGGTGGCGGCCCGGCCGCGGTGCATCGAAGCGCGCCACGATGTTCGGCATGACGGCTTGCGGCGCGATGACGGTGGGATCGAAACCGGCGCCGCGCAGGGCGTCGAGCACCACCTTTGCCGCCGGCAGGGTGTCGCCGGGCGGGTTGGGCGAGGGCGCGCGCAGCAGGGCCTGCAGGAAGGCCACGCTCTGCGCTTCGCTCGCCTTCAGCCGCTCGAGCAGCGCCTGTTCCACGGCCGACATCATGCGCCCCCCAGATAGGCCGCGGCCGACAGCACGTGAACGCGGATGACGTTGAGGAATTCCTCGAGGCTGACGCGCTCGTCGTGGCTCGCCATGCCGTCGGGCGCGCAGCCGTAGATGTAGGCGGGGATGCCGGCGTTGCGCCACCACCGGGCGTCGGTCAGGGCCAGCGTGGCGATCGGCACCGGCTTGATGCCGCGCAGCGCCTCGGCGTGGCGCTGGATCAGGTGCAGCATCTCGCCTTCCGGGTCGCACCAGTTGGCGTGGGTCTCCTCTTCGATCGATTCCTCGGCCATCGTCACCTGCGGGAAGTCGCGCAGGATGGCGCGGATGCAGTCGAGCACCTCGGCCTTGCTGAGGCCGAACGGGATGCGGATGTCGGCCTCGACCCGGCATTCGCTGGGGATCATGTTGAGCTTCAGCCCGCCCTTCACCACGCCGATGTTGAGCGTCACCCGGCCCAGCAGGTCGGCGGCGCCGGCGCCCATGCTGCGGTCGAGCGCGGCGCGGACCTCCGGGTTGGCGAGATTGGCGGCGACTTCCGGCGCCGGTTTCGGCTCGAGCTCGGTCACCGCCTCGAGCCGCTCCATCAGGGCGAGCGCGATCAGGCTGGCGCTCTCGCTCATGTGCACGTAGGCGCCGTGGGTGCCGCGCGTCTTGACCGTGAAGGCGAGCCACAGCGGCAGCTTCTCGCCCCAGCGCACGGTGTGGGCCGACGAGGGCTCGCCGTTCAGGCAGCAATCGCCGCGCACATATTCAGGATGATGCGCGAAGAGATAGCCCGCGCCCCAACGCCCGCCGGTTTCCTCGTCGGACACGCAGGTGAGCGACAGCCGGCCGGCCAGCCGGTGGCGATGCTTGTGCAGCAGCGCGAAGGTGATGAGGCTGGCGGTGGTGCCGCATTTCATGTCGGCCACGCCGCGGCCGTACAGCATGCCATCGTCGATCGCGCCGCTCCACGCATCGCCATGCTTCCAGCGCGACGCGTCGCTGGCGGGAAAGACGTCGATGTGCCCGTTCAGCACCAGGTGGCGCCCGGGCTTCGCCGCGTCGAACTGCGCCACCAGGTTCGGCATCTCTTCCTTGGGTGCGATCAGGCGGTGCTCGATGCCGCGCCCGGCGAGGAAGGCGGCAAGGCGCGCGGTCCCGGCGCGCGTGTCGCCGGGCGGGTTGGGTGTCGGTGTGCGGACGAAATCCTGCAGCAGGCCGATCCATTCGTCCCGGCCGGCCGCGATCTCGGCCAACAGGGTCTCGCCAAGCCCGCTCATCCGCCCCCCAGCTGTTCCACGAGCGCGAGCAGAGCCCATCTTGCCGCGGCGTGCAATCCATTCGGCCGCGCAGAGCGGCTCGGCTGCGGCACGAAACGTGCGTCATGCGTCCAACCTTGCTGTGCGCAATGAAACCTGCTTCGCTCTCGAAGGGGTAGGGAGCAAACACGATGCCTGACGTCGCCATCTCGCGGGAAGAAACGGCGTTGTTTCGCCCGGAAACCTACGCGGCCGTGCGCCGGCCGCTGCTCGAATGCTCGACCCTGCCGCCGCACTGCTACACCTCGCCCGAGTTCTACCGGCGCGAGGTCCAGACCATCTTCATGAAGGTCTGGAATTTCATCGGCCGCGGCGATCGCATCGCCAACGCCGGCGACTACTTCACCATCGAGTTCGCCGGCGTACCCGTCATCGTGGTGCGCGGCAGCGACGGCGAGATCCGCGCCTTCGCCAACACCTGCCGCCATCGCGGCGCGCTGCTCGCCCAGGGCGAGGGCAATTGCCGCGCCTTCCGCTGCCCCTACCATTCCTGGACCTACGACATCGACGGCGCGCTGATCGTGGCGCCGCAGATGGACCGGACCAGGGGCTTCGACCCGGCCGAATGGCATCTCACGCCGCTCCGGCTGGAATGCTGGGCCGGCTTCATGTTCCTGAACTTCGACCCGCACGCCCGGCCGCTGATGCAGTATCTCGGCGACCTGCCGGACAAGCTCGCCTCGTACCGCTTCCAGGACATGGTCTGCGTGCGCCGCAAGGAATACGAGCTGGCGTGCAACTGGAAGATCTACGTCGAGAACGCGATGGAG
>CAZHQA010000243.1:0-8053 GCA_964533955.1 uncultured Reyranella sp.
TACTTCGCCGCCTACATCAAGGTGAAGGACCTGCTGAAGTTCACCGACCGGCTCGAGCTGGTGCAGGACGAATGGGGCTACCTGCTGCTGTGGGCGACGCTCGGCATCGCCGCGGTCTTCGCCTTCACGCTGGTGCTGTTCCCGCTGGTCTTCGGCTGGCGCACGATCTTCAGCCGCTATCCCGGCAAGTTCGGCACGATGGTCTATTTCCTCTGCCTCGGGCTGGGCTACATCATCGTCGAGGTGGGCATGATCGCCCACTTCATCCTGGCGCTCTCCAACGCCACGGTCTCGGCCTCGGTGCTGATCACCGGCATGCTGGTCTTCTCGGGAATCGGCAGCTTCGTGTCCGAACGCTTCCTCGACCGGGCGCGTACCGTCATGCCCAGGATTTTCCTGGCGATCTTCCTGATCCTGACGCTCTACGCCTTCACCATCGACTACGCGCTCGACTGGATCGGCACGCTGCCCTACCTGCTGCGCATCGTGT
Source organism: uncultured Reyranella sp. (assembly GCA_964533955.1). Taxonomy (GTDB): domain Bacteria; phylum Pseudomonadota; class Alphaproteobacteria; order Reyranellales; family Reyranellaceae; genus Reyranella. Next base: position 491 of record CAZHQA010000243.1, read on the forward strand.
TCTGCCTGCTGCTGCTGATGCCGCCCGCCTTCCTGATGGGCTTCCCGATGCCCACGGCCATGACCACGCTCGGCCGGCTCGGCAAGGACCACATGTTCCTGTGGGCCTGGGGCATCAACGGCTGCTTCTCCGTGATCGGCGCCGCGCTGGTGCCGATCGTCGCCACCAGCTTCGGCCTGCCCGCCGTGGTGCTGGTCGGTGCCGTCGCCTACCTGATTGCACTTCCCGCCTTCTTCTCCGTCCTGATGCCGCTCACCGTGAAGCGGCCAGCGGCTGCGTGAAGCGCCGGGCGCTGTTGCTGGGGGCTCTCCTCATGCCGACGGCCGCGCGCGCGAAGACGACCAAGCAGGCGCCCCGCAAGGTAGCCGCCGCTCCACCGCCGCCATCGCCGCCGCCGTCGTCGTCCCCGACCGGCGGGCTGCAGCCCTTGAAAGAGGCGAGAAGCCAGCTCGTGGCGTTCAACGCCTCGCCTTTCCCCTATCGAGGCAATATTCCGGGCACCAACAAGCCTTTCCTCGATGCCAGGGACGGCAAGCGTCGCGGCCACACCACGTTGAAGGGCGACGTGTGCTGGGAAGATGCCAGTTACAGCGATCGCCGGTCGCTCCTGTTCCTGCCGGCCGGCTACAATCCGCAGCTGCCGTCGCTGATCGTGCTTTACCTGCATGGCCAGGGCGCCACGCTCGAGCGCGACGTGGCGGTGCGCCAGTCGGTGCCGCGCCAGATCGGCGAGTCGGGCCAGAACGTCGCCCTGGTGGCGCCGCAGCTTGCCTTCGACGCCGCCGATTCGAGCGCCGGCAATTTCTGGAAGCCCGGCCACTTCGCGAGCTACATCGACGAGGCGGCCGAGCGGCTGATGCGCCTGCTGGGCGATCGCCGCGCCGGCGCCCATTTCAACGCCGCGCCCGTCGTGATCGTCTCCTACAGCGGCGGCTATCTCGCGACTGCCTACGCCCTGGAGCGCGGCGGCGCGGCCCATCGCATCAAGGGCGTCATCCTGATGGATTCGATCTACGGGGAGGAGGAGAAGTTCGCCGCCTGGGCCGCCGCCCGTCGCCGCCTCGGCTTCCTGCTCAGCGCCTACACCGATTCGACCAAGGACGAGAACGCGACCTTGCAGGGCCTGCTCGCCAAGCGGCGCATTCCCTACGCGACCGCGCTGCCCGCCAGCCTGACGCCCGGCACCATGGCGTTCGTCTCGTGCGGCTCGTGGGAAATGCATGGCGATTTCATGACACGCGCCTGGGCCGCCGATCCGCTCAAGCAGGCGCTCGCCATGATTCCGGGCTACCCGCAGACGGTTCGTGCTAAAAAGGGCGCATGAGCGATCCCCTGCGCCAGGAACTTCTCGACATCTTCACCGGCCGCGCCACGCGCCGCTACGGCTTGAGCGCCATCAACCAGCTGCAGCACGCGCTGCAGGCGGCGGCGCTGGCCGAGGCCGACGACTGCGCGCCCGCCACCGTGCTCGCCTCGCTGCTGCACGATGTCGGCCACATGATCCACGCGCTGGGCGAGGATCCGGCCGGCCGCGGTGTCGACGACGTGCACGAGGAGCTCGGCGCCCGCTGGCTGGCCGAGCGCTTCGGTCCGGAGGTCAGCGAGCCCGTCCGCCTGCACGTCGCGGCCAAGCGCTACCTCTGCGCCGTCGAGCCCGACTATTTCGGCAAGCTCTCTCCCGATTCGGTGCGCAGCCTCGGCCTGCAGGGCGGGCCGATGTCGGCCGACGAGATCGCGGCCTTCCGCCGGCATCCGCAGTACCAGGAGGCGGTGCGCCTGCGCCGCTACGACGAGGCGGCCAAGGATCCGCGCGCCAGCACGCCCGACTTCGATCATTTCCTCCGCCACGTCCCGGCTTGCCGCCTGGCCTGAACGAATGATCGGCCGCAACGACGTCGAGGCTGCCTGGAGCCTCATCCGACCGCATGTCCGGCGCACGCCCGCGCTCGAGCTGGCCGCAGGCTCGCTCGGCCTTGGCCAGCCGCTGGCGCTCAAGCTCGAATCGCTGCAGGTGAGCGGCTCCTTCAAGGGGCGGGGCGCCTTTCACAAGCTGCTCGCGGCGAGCGTGCCCACTGCCGGCATCATCGCCGCCTCGGGCGGCAACCACGGTGCTGCCGCGGCCTATGCCGCCCGTGCGCTCGGCCACAAGGCGGAGATCTTCGTGCCCACCATCGCCTCGCCGACCAAGGTGGCGCGGCTCAGGAGCTACGGCGCCATCGTGCACCAGCTGGGCGCCGTCTATGCCGAGGCGCGCGCGGCCTCCGAGAAGCGCGCGGCGGAGACCGGCGCACTCGTTGTCCCGGCCTACGAGGACGAAGTCGTGTTTGCCGGAGCGGGCAGCGTCGCGCTGGAATTCGCCGGTCAGGCGAAGTTCGACACCTTGCTGGTGGCGGTGGGCGGCGGCGGCCTGATCGCCGGCTGCGCGGCGGCGATCGGCGAGGACGTCAGGATCGTCGCCGTCGAGACCGAGGGCACGCCGACGCTGCACGAGGCGCTGCGCGCCGGACGTCCGGTCGACGTGAAGATTTCGGGCATCGCCGCCGATGCCCTGGGCGCGAGCCGCATCGGCGTGCCCAACTTCGAAGTGGCTCAGACGCTGGTGCGCCGGTCGGTGCTGGTCAGCGACGATGCCGTCCGCACCGCCCAGCGCGCCTTGTGGGAAGAGCTCCGGGTGATCGCCGAGCCGGCCGGCGCCACCGGCCTGGCCGCCCTGATGAGCGGCGTCTACCAACCCGCCCCCGGCGAGCGCGTTGCGACCCTGGTGTGCGGCGCCAACACCGAGCCGGGATCGGTGACGTAGCGGACAGTCCATCGGCTTTCTTCCCCTTCGCGGATTCCGCGAGGAGGAGGTGCCCGCGTCACACGCGGGCGATGGGGTCATGGAGGAAGTAGGCCGCCCTATTTCTTGATCGAGGTGACGACGGCGCGGTTGGCTTTGCCGTTGCTGTCGGACCAGTCGTAGCGGATGGCGAACTTGTCGGCCGGCGCGATCCACCAGCGGGTGATCGAGCGCTGGCCTTCGGCGCCCTGCTCGTTCATCTCGACGGCGAAGGTGTCGACCAGCGCGTCGCGCGGCCCGACGCGCTGCTCGAAGCGCACCACCTCGATGATGTAGGTCCAGGTGCGGCCGCCGACGTTGTAGGTCGCCTCGATCTTGTTGCCGACCTTGAGCGGCCACAGGCGCTCGGGCCGCAAGGCGGCGATCAGGCCCGTCGTGTCGCCGCCGCCGGACGACGGGTTGGAGATCAGCAGGGCGCGCACCTTGAACGGCTTGCCGGCCACTGTGTCCATGGCGCAGTCCATGCCGTCGCGCCCGCGCGATACGACGCTGGTGCCGCTGTCGTAGGTGAAGGTGGTGCCGGGTTCCGGGCAGGCGAAGTCCATGGTGGGCTGGCCCACGGCCGGGGGGACGAAGGCGGCGACGGCCAGGACGAGGGCGGAAAAAAGGGAACGCATGACTCCGATCATAGTGGAGTCTCAGGGCTGCGATACCGGTTTGGCGCGAATCCGGGCAAGATCCTTGAGCAGCGCCGGCCAGCCCAGCGCATTGGTCCGCCAGGCGCGCACGTAATCGGTCAGCATGGCGAGCTCGTCGTCGGTCAGCTTGTCGCGAAACGCCGGCATGGCGCCGGGCAGGCCGTCGCTGCCATCGATGCCGTCGAGCACGGGATGCACGAAATTGTGCGCCCTGAGCTCGATCCACAGCGGCGAGGTGAGAGGCAGGGGCGAGCGCGCCGCGCCGGGCGCCGTGCTGCCGGCCTCGTGGCAGGCGGCGCAATGGGTGCGATAGAGCGTCAGCCCGGGCTCCTCGTTCGCCGCCGATGGCGGCATCGGCGTGATCGCCTTGGCGAGGCTCGGCTCCGGCGGCGCACCGGACGGCCGGTTGAGGCTGATGAAATAGGCGGCGATCGCCTTGAGGTCGCTGTCGGGCAGCTTGGCGAGGCCCTTGACGACGGTGCGCATCGGACCGAGCGCCACGCCGTGTGGCGGACTTTCGCCGGTCCTCAGGTAGGTGAAGAACTCGGCCTTGCTCCAGCGCGCCGGCGAGGGACTGACATCGAGCGGCGTCGCGACCCAGCTGCCGTCGAACAGCGCCCCGCCATAAGGGTGGCCGACCTGCTCGGCGCCGAGCGCATTGCGCGGGGTGTGGCAGGCGCCGCAGGCGCCGAGGCCTTCGGCAAGATAGGCGCCGCGGTTCCACTCGGCGTCACGGTTGGGATCAGCGCGGTAGGGGCCGCGCTTGAAATAGATGGCCTTCCACAGCGCCTGCAGGGCGCGGACGTCGAGCGGGAAGGGAACCGTGTTGGGCCGGTCGACCGCCTGCACCGGCGGCCGGGTCATGAGGTAGGCATAGAGTGCCTGGATGTCGCTGTCGGCGAGCATGGTGAAGTGATCGAAGGGAAAGACCGGGAAGAGCTGCCGGCCGTCGCGCGACACGCCTTCGCGCAGCGCCCGCAGGAAGGCCGCTTCCGACCAGGTGCCGATGCCGGTCGCCGGGTCGGGCGTGATGTTGGTCGAGTAGAAGGTGCCGATCTTGATCGAGAACGCCCGCCCGCCGGCCCCGGGCCTGCCGCCGGGCGCCGTGTGACAGGCGATGCAGTTGCCCGCCTCGGCGAGAATCTCGCCTTCCGCCACCAGGCCGGGCGCGAATGAGGAGGCAGCGGGCGGCGAGATGGGGGCGATGGCGGGCTGCCAGGCGAAGGCCAGCAAAGCAACGACAGCGACGGCGCCAAGACCCGCGAGTGCCAGAAGCAGCCGTCTAAGCAAGAAGCACTCGGTCCCCCATGAGGTTTCCTCTATCTAGCGGAGACCGACGCGAATCAACAGGCCGCTATGACGCCAGCCAGAGATCGTGCCAGCTCGCGGCCAGGAAATTGGGATCGTTCGAATGGTTCTGCACCCCGGCGCTCGCCAGCGTCAGCGTCTCGAGCTCGACCAGCGGCAGGCTGGGGGCCTCGCGCGCGATGATCTTCTGGAACTCCACGACCTCGGCCTTGCGCCTGGCGGGGTCGGTCTCGACCCTGATCTGGGCGACCAGTGCATCGACCTCGTCGCTACGGAACCCCGAGGCGTTGCAGAACGGCACGCCCTTGCGGATGCCGTCCGACGTATAGAGCTGCGTCGTCGTCGGCACCGGTTCCGAGCGGCTGGCCTGGTTGGAGATGGCGAGGTCGAAGTCGTAGTCGGTGTAGAGGCGGCGGATCGACGTCGCCCGGTCGGGCACGCTGAGGTTGACGACGACACCCAGCTCCTCGAGACCCTGCTTGACGATCGCGCCGACCCTGCCGTTCTCGGCGAACCATCCGCCGGCCACGAGGTTGAGCGTGAAGCGCTTGCCGTCGGCCTTCTTCTTCGGGAAGCCTGCGCCGTCGAGCAGCGCCGCCGCCGCTTTGGGATCGTGTTGGGTGCTGAAGGTTTCGGGCGTGAAGAAAGCGCTGTTGGGCGACAGGATCGGGCCGGTCCCCGGCCGGGCGTTGCCGGAATAGACGGATTTGGCGATCAGCGCCCGGTCGACCGCCTGGAACATCGCCTGCCGCACCTCGCGCTTCTGGAACAAGGGCCTGCGCAGGTTGCAATGGAGCGTGGTCGCCCACACGGCCTCGTCATAGCCCTTCGTCGTGGCGATGAACCGGCCGGCGGCGGCGAGCCGCCTGAGATCGGCCGGCGGCACCGGATTGAACACGCCGAGCTGGATCTCGCCCGTCTCCATCGCCGCGGCGCGCGCCGCCGGGTCGCGCAGGAAGCGCAGGACGAGCCGGTCGAGATAGGGCAGGCCCGGCCGCCAGTAGTTTTCGTTCCGGACGTACTCGACGTGGCTGCCGCGCACCCATTCCTTGAACCTCCATGGCCCGGTGCCGATCGGCGCGTTGTTGGCGGGATTGCCCGCCGGTTCGCCGTCGGCATAGACATGCCGCGGAACGATGTAGCTGTCGGGACCGCTCATCAGCGAGGCGAAGAAGAATTCCGGGACGGCGCTGGCGAATCGCATCACCACCGTGTCGGCGTCGGGCACCTCGCAGCCGGCATAGTCGCCGAGCGTGTCGGGTGCGGCGTGCTTCTTCCAGATCTCGTCGATCGAATGGACGACGTCGGCGGTGCCCATCGGCTTGCCGTCATGGAAGGTCACGCCCTGGCGCAGCTTGATGGTGTACGACTTGAAGTCGTCGGCAGGCTGCCAGCTCTCCGCCAGTTCGCCGGCAAACCCGCCGTCCATCTGCCGGCGCCCGAGCCGTTCGAGGATCTTGGAAGCGGTGAAGGTCGGGCCGGGTCCGCCGCCCGACGGCACGTAGCAGGCCTGCGGCTCGCCGCCGCCATAGGTCGCCACCAGGGTGCCGCCGCGCTCGGGCTCTTCGGCGCGGGCGTGTCCGGCAAGTCCGAAGGCGAGGGCCGTGGTGCTGAAAACGCGACGCGTGAGCCTGACCATCCCTCCTCCGTCACCCCTCTTGCCGGCCCGCAGACGGGGGGAGGGGTTTCGCTACAGCGTCGAGTAGGTCGCCCTGCCGACGGCAACCAGCGCCTTCTGCTCGTTGAACACGTCGACGTCGACCAGGCCGACGCTCTTGCCGGCGCGGCGCACCTTTGCGGTGGTGATCAAGCGCGTCTTTATGGCAGGTCTAAGGTAATCGACGCGGAAATTGACCGTCGGCAGCGGGCGGCGCAGCGACATGATCAGGGCGTAGTCGCCCACGGTATCGATGATCGCTGCGATCGGCCCGCCATGCCACTGCCCGGTGCCGGCGCCGCGTTCGAACTCCGGCCGCATCTCGCACTCCATGGTCACCAGCTCCCTGGCGGGATCCGCTTCGGTCACCTTCAGCCCGAGGAAATGGATGAACGGCGAGCGGTCGAGCATCGCCTGCAGTTCGCCGCCGCTCAGCGGCTGGGGTGCGTCCTGCTTGTCGCTCACGGCGCCACCACGACCTTGCCGAACACTTCGCGGTCCTCGATGACGCGCAGCGCCTCGCGCGCGTCCTTGAGCGGAAAGATCTTGTCGACGAGCACCTTGAGCTTGCCCTCCTGCACGAGCTTCAGGAGCGTCTCGATGTCGGAACGCGCCCAGCCGTTGGAGCCCAGCACCTTCAGCTCGAAGGTCCAGATGAAGCGGATGTCCTCCTTGGGATCGAAGCCCGCGGTGGCGCCGCAGGTCAGCAGCCGGCCTCCGACCTTCAGCACGCGCAGCGACTTCACCCAGGTGTCGCCGCCGGTGTAGTTCACCACCACGTCGATGCCGAGGTCGGTGCCGGCGCCGCGCCGCGTCGGCTTGCCGTGCATGGCATAGACTTCCTTGACGAAGTCCTTCTCGATGTAATTGATCGTCCGGTCGGCGCCGAGTTTCATCAGGCGCTTGGCCTTGGCGTCGGTGCCGGCACAGGCGATCACCTCGGCGCCGGCCAGCTTGGCGAGCTGCAGGCAGCACACGCCGACGCCGCCCGAGGCGCCCAGGATCAGCACCTTCTCGCCTTTTGCGACGTGCCCGTTGGTCGTCATCATGCGCAGCGCCGTGCCGTAGGCCACCGGCAGTGCGGCGGCGTCGGCGAAGCTCACGCCGTCGGGGATCCTGAC
>CAZHQA010000244.1:0-8038 GCA_964533955.1 uncultured Reyranella sp.
TTGATGAACGGGTTGCCCATCAGGCAGCCGATCAGGCTGACGACGCCGTCGGCGGTGAGCACGCGCGTGGTCGGAAACGAGTCGCCTGCCGCGGCGGCGCTCTCGACATTGTCCATCGCCTCGACGAGGTCGTAGATGCCGAACGGAATAGCCGTCACCAGGATGACACCGATGAACTGGAAGCCGCCGAACACATGGCCGACCGCGGGCATCGGATAGGAGAAGGAAAAGCTCGCCAGCGCCGCCTTGACGCCGGCGAGGGTGAGGCCGCCATAATTGTAGCCGAGGATCGTCGATCCCCAGGCGATGATGGCGCCGACGATGATGGCCACCAGGCCGCCGGGAACGCCCTTGAAGTACTTAACGCCGCCGAACCAGTCGGCCATGATCACCGCGAAGCAGACTAGGCCGATGACCGGCGTCATCACCATCTGAGCGCCGGGACGCATCGAGATGAAGGTGATCGAGATGCCGGCCAGCGAGCCGAGCAGTGCCGCGCGCGGCGTGATCTTGCGGATCGCCGGGGCAATGAAGCCGCCGATCATGAGGACGAAGCTCTGGATGAACACCCAGGTGAGACCCGCCTCCCACGCCTGGACCGGATCCTTGGTGGTGATCAGGATCGGCATCATGACCACGAACACCACGACGAACATGTGCGGCACGCTGATGCCCGACGGCAGGGCACAGACGTCGGTCCGGCCGGTTTCCTTGGCCAGGCGATAGGCCAGCCAGGCGTAGTACCCCGTGCTCAGGCAGAGCATCAGGCCGGTCGCCGGCAGGATGCGGCCGAACACCAGCTCATCCGGCATCTTCAGCACGAAGCGCATGAGGCCGGTGAGAACCAGCATGTTGACCAGGATGTTGGTGCCGAAGCCGAAGAAGGCGTTCCAGTCGCCGGGAACCCAGAGCCTTGGCTTGAAGGTCGTCGTCATCGCCATGTTGTGCCTCCTCAGGCCTTGCCGATGGCCGCCATCACGGCGGGCGAACTCGTCACCCAGCCGAAAATGCCGCCCTGCGCCTTGATCATTTTCAGGCCCATGTCCTGGAACTCGGGGAAGTACGAGCCGACGCAATCCTCCGGCACGAGGCAGTCGTAGCCGCGGTCGTTGGCCTCGCGGACCGTGGTGTTGACGCAGACTTCGGTCGTGACGCCGGTCACGACGAGCTGGCGGATTCCGCGGTTCTGCAGGATCGCGTGCAGGTCGGTCGCGTAGAAGGCGCCCTTGCCGGGCTTGTCGATGACCGGTTCACCGGCTACCGGATAGAGTTCGGGAATGATGTCGTGGCCCGCTTCGCCGCGCACCAGGATGCGGCCCATCGGCCCGGCATCGCCGATCGTCATGTTGCTCCGTCCGCGAACCTTCTTGGCCGGCGGCAGGTCGGACAGGTCCGGCCGATGGCCCTCGCGGGTGTGCATGACAAGCAGTCCGGCTGCCCGCCAGGCCGACAGCAGGCGACGGTTCGGCTCGATCGTCCGCCTCAATTGCGAGACGTCGTTGCCCAACATTTCGCCAAACCCGCCGGGCTCGAGGAAGTCGCGCTGCATGTCGATGATGAGCAGCCCGCATTCGTCGGGACACAGCTCGAAGGGATAGGGCTCGGCCGGGACAGTGGAAATCTTTGCCTGCACTGAACGCCCCCAGACGGGAGTCGTGCAGCGCATGGCGGCAAGTCACTCCCCCTGGGAGAGTTCCAGCAATCGTTGTGCCAACGGAAATTGCAGCGCGTGCGCTATGCGGCCTTGCTGTCCTCGAGCACCATCCGCGCCGCCTTGTCGGCGATCATGATGGTGGGAGTGTTGGTGTTGCCCGAGGTGATGGTGGGCATCACCGAGGCGTCGACCACGCGCAGCCGCTCCAGGCCGAAGACGCGCAAGCGTTCGTCGACCACCGCCGTGGGATCGCTCGGCAGGCCCATCTTGGCCGTGCCGACCGGATGAAAAATCGTCGTGCCGATGTCGCCGGCCGCCTTGGCGAGAGAGGCATCGTCGTCGCCGACGCTGGGGCCGGGCAGGTATTCCTCCGGCGTGTAGGGTTGCAAGGCGGGCTGCTTCATCAGCCGGCGAGTGACGCGGATCGCATCGGCGGCCACGCGGCGGTCTTCCGGCGTAGCGAGATAATTCGGCGCGATCATCGGCTTGTCGGCCGGATCGGCCGAGCGCAGCCGGATCGTGCCACGCGACGTCGGCTGCAGATTGCAGGCGCTGACCGTGATCGCCGGGAAGCGATGCAGCGGATCGCCAAACTTGTCGAGCGACAGCGGCTGGACGTGGAATTCGATGTTGGTGCGGTGCTGGTCGGGCGAGGATTTGGTGAAAATGCCCATCTGCGACGGCGCCATGCTGAGCGGACCGGTCTTGAACAAGGCGTACTCGATGCCCATCCAGGCCCGCCGCGGCAGCGAATGGTAGGTCTCGTTCAGGGTCCGCGTGCCGGTGACCTTGAAGATCGCACGTTGCTGCAGATGGTCCTGCAGGTTGCGGCCGACACCGGGCTTGTCGAACACCGGCGTGATGCCCTGCTCGACGAGCCAGTCGGCCGGGCCGACGCCCGAAAGCTGCAGGATCTGCGGCGAACCCACTGCGCCCGCCGCCAGGATGACCTCTCCCCTGGCACGCGCCTCGATCAGCTTGCCGTCCTGCCGGAATTGCACCCCGACGCAGCGCCTGCCCTCGAACACCAGCCTCTCCACGAGCACGCCGATCTCGAGCCGGAGATTCGGCCGGCCGAGCACGGGCTTCAGGAAAGCCGTCGCGGCGGACCAGCGCAGGCCGCGCTTCTGGTTCACGTGGAAGGAGCCGACGCCGAGGTTTTCGCCGGTGTTGAAATCGGCCGAGGTCGGAATGCCCATTTCGTTGGCGGCTTTCTCGACGGCCTTCAGAATGTCCCATGTCACCCGCGGCTGCTCGACCCGCCATTCGCCGCCGGCACCGTGGTGCTCGGTGTTGCCGAGAAAGTGGTCGTCCAGCCGCTTGAAGACGGGCAGCACGTCGACCCAGCCCCAGCCGGTGAGGCCGAGCTGACGCCAGTGATCGTAATCCGACGCCTGGCCGCGCATGGAGATCATGCCGTTGATCGCCGAACAGCCGCCGATCACCTTGCCGCGGGGATAGGCGAGGCTGCGCCCGTTGAGGCCCGGCTCGGCTTCGGTGCGAAACATCCAATCCGAGCGCGGATTACCCTGGGTGTAGAGGTAGCCCACCGGGATGTGCAGCCAGATCCAGTTGTCCTTGCCGCCCGCCTCGAGCACCAGCACGCGCTTGCCGGGATCGGCCGACAAGCGATTGGCGAGCACGCAGCCCGCCGAACCCGCGCCGACGACGATGTAATCGAAATCCCCTTCGAGACGGGTGGCAGTCGGCACGGTCATCCCCTTGACTGTCGAAATCAGGCCCTTGCCCGGCCTCCCGGCGGGCCGCACAATTCCCGCACATAAGGGAGCGACGCCATGCAATACAAGCGTATTTCGGCCGATTGCCATCTCGACATGCCCTGGATGCCCCCCGACCTGTTCACGTCCATGGCGCCGCGCGAGATGAAGGATCGCATGCCCTTCGTCGTCGAGACCGACGACGGTCCGAAGTGGACCGCCAACAACGGCGCCACGTTCGGCTACAAGAACGGCGTCGGCCCGGCCGGCAGCAAGTACGTCAAGGGCAAGCACCATCGCGTCGACGTGATGGCCGAGACCGGCCTCTACGAGGACGGCGCCAAGGACATCCGCCGCGTCTCCGACCCGCACCTGCGCATCAAGGACCTCGACCGCGACGGCGTCGATGCCGAGGTGATCTACGGCATCCTCGGCGCCTCGAGCCGTCTCAACGACAAGGATGCGTCGAACGAGATGCTGCGCATCTACAATGACTGGCTGAAGGACTTCTGCAGTCACTATCCCGACCGCCATATCGGCCTCGCCTGCCTGCCCTACGGCGACATCGACGCCGCGGTGAAGGAGATCCATCGCGTCGCCAAGATGGGACTGCGCGGACTCGAGCTGTCGTGCTCGTGGGACATGGAGCCGATGTGGCATCCGATGTGGGAGCCGCTGTGGAAGGCGGTGAACGACGTGCAGCTGCCGCTGCACTTCCACACCTTCCCGACGGTGCCGCCCAACACGATCGAGAAGCACGGCGGGCGGGTCGGTCGCTCGGTGTTCTTCACCGTGGTGTCGGGCTTCCAGATGAACCTGGTCAACATCCTGGCCGCGATCATGGGTGCCAACGTGCTCGAGCGCTATCCGCACATCCGCATCGCCTTCGGCGAGTCGGGCTGCGGCTGGATCCCCTACGCGCTCGACCGCATGGACTTCGAGTGGGAAGACCGCTTCACCGACCTCGGCCTGAAGATGAAGCCCTCCGACTACTGGCGCCGCCAGTGCAAGGCGACCTTCCAGTTCGACCGCATCGGCGCCAAGCTGATCGACGACATGGGCGCCGAGAGCCTGATGTGGGGCTCCGATTATCCGCACGGCGACGGCGTGTGGCCGAACTCCGACAAGTTCATCAAGGAGCAGTTCGCCGACGTCTCGCCCGAGGTGACCAGGATGATCACCTGCACCAACGCCGGGAAGTTCTACGGCCTGATCAACTGAGCGGACGCCTGTCGGCGCGCCGAGCCCGCACCAACGCGAGGCCAACGAATGCGGTGAGCAGAGAGGCGCTCACCGCATTCACGCGAATAAGCACGGCATAGTCGTCGGGCGCCCAAGGCTGGATCGCCTCGCCCAGGCGGCCGTGCAGCCATAACAGCGCGGCCGAGATCAGCCCGAGCAGAGCCCACGACACGCGCGCCGCTCGCTTCTCCGGAAGACGAGGCCGCGGTAAGGAAACAGGGAACGAGGTAAACCTCGGCGCCGCTCGCTTGTCCTGTGACCTTGGTCGAGATGAACGAGTTCACCGTACCAACCGCCACCAGCAGCACGCGGCCCGTGAGGGCGCTACGGCGCGACACGAGGGGTACCGCGAGGAATACCGGCGTGTTGAGCGCGGTGAGGAACGTCGGCACGGTGTTCGCGCCCGTCGCCAGCCACAGAGTGAGCGGATACAGCGGCAAGTTGCAGGCGACCAGAAAGGCGATGGCATTCGACGCCGCCACAAGCGGATCATCGCTCTCGAGGTATCGCCTGAATGCAGCCAAGAGCCTCTTCAAAAGTCGACCCTCGACACGGTGTGCTGCAGCGCGCCAGAAGAAGGCGGCCACTGCATGGCCGTCAGCTGAACGCCTTGAACGTGATCAAGGTGAAGGTGTCCTTCACTCCGGCGAGAGTCTGGATCCTGCTGGTGACGAAGTGGCCGATGTCGATCTTTTCGTCGAGATAACACTTCATCAGGAGATCGTACTGGCCGGAGGTCGAATAGACCTCGGAGACCTGCTCGACGCTGACCGCCTCGTCGGCGACCTCATAGGCCCGCCCGAGCTCGCACTTGACCATGACGAAGATCGTCTGCATGTCCCGCCTTCTCCTGCGGGAGGCAGTCTAGAGCATGATGGGTTCGGCTGGAATGAGATGGAACCGCGTGCGGTTCCATCCGATCGAATCCTGCGCTAGCGCGATGGCCGAGCGAGGAAAGCCGGCACGTGGTCGCCCAGTCCCTTGGGAGAACTGCCGCTGTCGCGTTCGGGATGCCGTTCGCCGCGCTGCTCGGGGCGGCGCTCGCGCTGCGCCTGCGGGCGCTCCTTGTGCTGCTCCCTCGCCGGGTGCTCCTTGGCGTGATGCTCCCGCACGCGGTGCTCTTGCGGGCGATGCTCAGGGGCGTGCGGCTCCTTGCGAGGCCCGACCGAGGCTTGCTGCTCGCCCGAAGGTCTGTGGCGCGGTTCCTGGCGCGGCTCATGCTGCGGGCGACGCTCGTGGGGCTTGCTGGAACCGGGCTTGGCGCCACCGCGTCCCCGGCTTCGACCGCGGCCCCGCCGACGGCCGTCGCCGGCCTCCAGCGCCACGGCTTCCAGGCCCGGCACTTCGATGCGGGGAATGGTGGTGCCGATCAGCTTTTCGATGGCCTCGATCAGCCCGCCGTCGGACGGCGAGGCGAGGGTGAAAGAATGGCCGGTCTTGCCGGCGCGGCCGGTGCGACCGATGCGATGGACATAGTCCTCGGGCGAGAAAGGCACGTCGAAATTGAACACGTGGCTCATGTCGACGATGTCGAGGCCGCGCGCGGCCACATCGGATGCCACGAGGATCTGGATCTCGCCCTGCTTGAACTTCTCGAGCGTCTCCATGCGGGCGGGCTGGCTCATATCGCCATGCAGCGCGCCGGCATTGAAGCCGTGCTTCTTGAGCGAGCTCTGGAGCAGCGCCACGTCGCGCTTGCGGTTGCAGAAGACCAGGGCGTTCTTGATCTCCTGGCTCTTGATCAGCCGACGCAGCGCCTCGCGCTTCTCCTCTTCCGGCACGACCACCAGGCCCTGCACGATGTTGGTGCCGGCCGAAGCCGGCGGCGAAACGGTGACTTCCTTGGGGTTCTGCAGGAAGCGGTCGGCCAGCCGCTTGATCTCGGGCGGCATGGTGGCGGAGAAGAACAGCGTCTGCCGCAGCGGCGGCAGCAGGCCGACGATGCGCTCGACGTCGGGAATGAATCCCATGTCGAGCATGCGATCGGCTTCGTCGATCACCAGCACCTTGACGTCGTTCAGCAGCACCTTGCCGCGCTCGAAATGGTCGAGCAGCCGGCCTGGCGTGGCGATCAGCACGTCGACGCCCTTCTCGAGGGCGCGCTCCTGGTCGTCGAAGCTCACGCCGCCAATCAGCAGCGCCATGTTGAGCTTGTTGTACTTGCCGTAGATGTCGAAATTTTCCGCCACTTGCGCGGCCAGTTCACGCGTCGGCTCCAGGATCAGCGAACGCGGCATGCGCATCTTGGCGCGGCCCTCAGCCAGGATATCGATCATGGGGAGGACGAAGGAGGCGGTCTTGCCGGTGCCCGTCTGGGCGCATCCGAGGACATCGCGGCCCATCAGGACGATGGGAATGGCCTTTTCCTGGATCGGGGTGGGCGTCGTATAGCCCTTTTCCGTGACTGCCTGCAGCACTGGGGCGCTCAGCCCCAAACTCTCAAAACTCATTTAGTTTCCGTAACTTAGCCCACATCCGATGGGCTTCGGCGCGGTCACTTTGAGGCCCCAGGGGGTTCGGGCCGGACCGCTGACGAGGCTGATATGACCCTTGGACCGCGCCAAGTCAATGCAGGCGGCATGCGCGGCACGGTCGCGGCCGGAGCCTGGTCCGATCAGGCCTTGAGCTCGATTTCGACGAACACGAACTCGAATTTGTTGGGGTTGATGACGTCGTGCTCGACGCCGTTGAGGCGCGCGTAGGACACGCCGGCCCGCAACGGCGCGGGCACCGTCTGCTTGCCGTCGAAGATATGGAGCTCTCCGGTGGTGATCGGGACCACGACGTAATCGTGCATGTGCTTGTGCCAGCCGGTATGGCCGCCTGGCGGGAAGCGCCATTCGGTGACGATGACGCGCTCGTTTTCCACCTGGACGCTGGGCTTGGCGAGAGGACGTTCGGTGTCGGTCATGGCGGAAACCTAATGCGATGTCCTCGTTTTGTCAGGTGACAGGACGCCCCGCCTTGATACTGTGCATATGCACTTAATCGCCGGAGGCCTGCCTGTCCCATCCCTTGCTGACCGCGCCGGTCGGCGCGAGCCTGTTTCGCCTCGCCGGCCCGACAACCGCGGTCATGGTGGCGCAGACCTTCGTGGCCATCGCCGAGACCTACTTCTTCGGCCGGCTGGGCACCGAAGCGCTGGCGGGCTTTGCCCTCGTCTTCCCGTTCATGATGCTGATGACGATGATGGCGGCGGGCGGCATGGGCGGCGGCGTGGCCGCGGCCATGGCGCGCGCGCTGGGCGGCAAGCGCCTCGACGATGCCCGTGCCCTGGTGCTGCATTCGTTGGTGCTGGGTATCCTGCTCGCCCTCCTCTTCACCCTGCTCGCCTGGACGGCGGCACCCTGGCTTTACGCCCTGCTCGGCGGCCACGGCGCGGCGCTCGCCAACGCCGAGACCTACAGCCACGTGCTGTTCAGCG
>CAZHQA010000245.1:0-7982 GCA_964533955.1 uncultured Reyranella sp.
GATCCGCAGCGGATCTACAGCATCGCCGAGCTGGCCCGCGAGTTCGCGATCACCGCGCGCACCATTCGCTTCTACGAGGACGAGGGGCTGATCAAGCCCCGCCGTCAGGGGCTGACGCGGCTCTATAGCGCGCACGACCGTGTGCGGTTGAGCTGGATCCTGCGCGGCAAGCGGCTTGGCTTCTCGCTGGCGGAGATCAAGGAGTTGCTCGACCTCTACCAAGTCGACCGCACTGGTGTGCAGCAGTTGCGCGAACTGTTGCGCCGCAGCCGGCGGCACATCGAGGATCTCGAGCACAAGCGTCGCGATCTCGACGCGCATATCGCGGAATTCAAGGACGTGGAAACGCAGGTCACCGCCGAGCTCAAGCAACGCGGTCTCGACCCGGAAAGCGATTGAGGGGAGGAAGGCGATGGCCGTCTACAAGGCACCCGTTAAGGACATCCAGTTCGTGCTCAACGAAGTGCTGGATGTCGGCAGCCTCGCCAATCTGCCGGGCTACGAGGACGCCACGCCGGACACCATCCAGGCGATCGTCGAGGAAGCGGCCAAGCTGTGCGAAAACGTTCTCTTCCCGCTCAATCGCAGCGGCGACGAGGAAGGCTGCCACTACGAGAACGGCGTGGTGCGCACGCCAAAGGGATTCAGGGAAGCCTATCAGAAATTCCGCGAGGGCGGCTGGACGGCGGTGAGCTGCGATCCCGAATACGGCGGACAGGGCCTGCCGGCGACGGTGGGCTTCGCGCTCCAGGAGATGTTCACCGCCTCCAACCAGGCGTTCTCGATGTATCCCGGCCTCAGCCACGGCGCCTACGAGGCGCTGGCCAGGCACGGCAACGACGAGCTCAAGAAGCTCTACCTGCCCAAGCTCAGCGACGGCACCTGGTCGGGCACGATGTGCCTCACCGAGCCCCATTGCGGCACCGATCTCGGCATGATTCGCACCAAGGCCGAGCCACAGGCCGACGGCAGCTACGCGATCACGGGCACCAAGATCTTCATATCGGCGGGCGAGCACGACCTCACCGAGAACATCATCCACCTCGTGCTGGCGCGCCTGCCGGATGCGCCGGGCGGCACCAAGGGCATCTCACTTTTCCTGGTGCCGAAGTTCGTGCCCAACAAGGATGGCTCGGTCGGACAGCGCAACGGCATCCGCTGCGGCGCGGTCGAGCACAAGATGGGCATCAAGGCCAACGCCACCTGCGTCATGAACCTCGACGGCGCCAAGGGCTGGCTGGTCGGCGAGCTTAACCGGGGCATGCCGGCGATGTTCGTGATGATGAATGCGGCGCGCCTGGGCGTCGGCATGCAGGGGCTGGGCATCGCCGAGGTGGCGCACCAGAGCGCCGTCGCGTACGCTAGGGACCGCATCCAGGGCCGCTCGCTGACCGGCCCGAAGAACGCCAACGGGCCGGCCGATCCGATCATCGTTCACCCCGACGTCCGCCGCATGCTGCTCACACAGAAGTCCTTCACCGAGGCGGCCCGGGCGCTGGCGCTGTGGGTTGGCATGCTGATCGACGAGGCCCATCGCCATCCCGACAAGGACAAGCGCGACGCGGCCGACGACCTCATCCAGATGCTGACGCCGATCATCAAAGCCTACTTCACCGACATGGGCAGCGAGTGCGCCAACCTCGCGGTGCAGACCTATGGCGGGCACGGCTACATCCGCGAGAACGGGGTCGAGCAGCTGGTGCGCGATGCGCGCATTACCCAGCTCTACGAAGGTACCAACGGCATCCAGGCGCTCGACCTGGTCGGCCGCAAGCTGCCGATGAAGGGCGGCGCCGCGGCGCAGCGGTTGCTCGGCGTAATGAGCGCCTTCGTGGCTGCCAACAAGGCCGACGACAAGATGAAGGAGTTCGTCGAGCCACTCGAGAAGGCGCTCGGCCGTGTGCAGGATGCGGCGCTCTTCCTGCTGCAGAATGCCATGAAGAACCCGGACGAGGCCGGCGCCGCAGCGACCGACCTGTTGCGGCTGATGGCGCTTACCGCAATGGCGTTCATGTGGAACCGGATCGTCGTAGCCGCCCAGAAGGGCCTGGCAGCCGGCAACGACAACGATTTCTACAACGCCAAGCTCGCCACGGCGCGTTTCTACATCGCGCGCGTCCTGCCGCAGACGACCGCGCTCAACCACCAGATCAAGGCGGGCGCGTCGACGGTGATGGCGCTGCCGGCGGAGGCGTTCTAGCCGGCGATCCGCCGGCCTAAAATATATGCTGCGCCCAGGCCTAAGGCGTGGCTGCCGCCTTGATTGGCGCTGCCATTGCCCCCACATTGGCCGCGGTTGGCCTTGTCCAACAGGGATGCAAAAACACGTGAAAAACATTCGTTGGCTTGCACTGATCGCCGCGTTGATCGTCGTCGCTCCGACATTGGCCGATGCGCGCGCCGGCGGTGGCGCAAATTCCGGCAGCCGCGGCAGTAACACCGGCCAGGCGCCAGCGCCGACGCGAACGGCGCCTTCCACCGCGCCGATCGAGCGGAGCGCGACTCCCCAACAGCCCACGCCGAGTCCAGCGGCGGCGAAGCCGGCCTCCGCCTCGGCCGTGCCACAAGCCGGTGGCTTCATGGCGCGCAACCCGTTCCTGTCCGGCCTGATGGGCGGCATGCTCGGCGCCGGCTTGTTCGGCATGATGTTCGGCGGCGGTTTCGCCGGCGGCCTCGGTGGCGGCGCCGGTGTTCTTGGATTGCTCCTGCAGGTCATGCTGATCGGCGGGGTGGCGTATCTTGCCGTCAAGCTGTTCCGAGGCTGGTCGGCGGCTCGTGCACAATCGGCCGGTCCGGCCTATGCCTACGCCGCCGCGGCTCCGCGGATCAGCGAGGCGATGGCACGTCCCGATGCCGGCGGCATGGGCGGCCCCGCCTTGGTGGGCAGCTCGGCGCAACTCGCCATCAGCGCGCAGGATTTCGGCGCGTTCGAGGCCATGCTGGGCGAGATCCAGGCCGCTTATAGCAACGGCGACCTTGCCAGGTTGCGCGGTCTGGTGACGCCCGAGATGCTCGGCTATTTCTCGGAAGAGCTTTCCAGCAATGCAAGCCGCGGCGTCGAGAACAAGGTCGCGGCTGTGAAGCTTGAGCAGGGTGACCTGTCGGAGGCCTGGAGCGAGGCCGGCGTCGATTACGCCACTGTGGCGATGCGCTTCAGCATGATTGATGTGATGCGCAGGATTGCCGATGGCCAGATCGTCTCCGGCAACGAGCAGATCCGGACCGAGGCGACGGAAGTCTGGACGTTCCTGCGCAGCCGCGGCGGCAATTGGATCCTGTCGGCGATCCAGCAAACCAAGCCCTAGCGCCGCGAGAGTTGCGGCCGGTTGCCCCCGAAGCATAATGGTGATGCGCCAGGGAGCTGAGCATGTCGACTGAGCGATCGGAGCCGAATTCGCCGGCTTGTCTCGCGCATGAGGCCGACGATACCTACATGGGCTTCGCGACCAGGGATGAGCTGGCGACATTCCTGAACGAACTCCTGGAAGCCGAACGCGCCGGCACCGGGGTGGCACTCAGGAGCGCCACGGCGGCAGCCGGTACGAGGTTCGCCGACCTGCTGGCCGACGTGCACCGCGACGAGGCGCGCTGGTGCGCCATGCTTCTGAAGCAGCTCAAGGCGCTTGGCGTGCCGGCTTCGGCAAAAGTCGGCGCCTTCCAGGACAAGGCGCTGGCAATCGAGGGCCTGCCCGAACGCATCGCCTTCCTCAATCGCGGCCAGGGCTGGGTGGTCCGAAAGCTGACCGAGATGCTGCCCAAGGTGCGCGATGACACTTTGCATCGTGACCTCACCGAAATGCTGAGAAGCCACGAAGTCAATATTGCGCGGGCCAGCGAGGCACTGAAGGCCTGAAGCGGGTGATCGAGTTCCGCCGCGCGTCGGCGCAGGACGAGAGGTTGATCCTGCGGCTCGATGCCATTTGCTTTCCGATCGACGCACCGCCTGTTGTCGTCGGCGCCTCCTGGTCCATCGGCTGGGACAATGCGGTGCCCGCCGCCTACTGCGCCTGGAAGAAAGTGGAGCAGGGCGGCGCTGCCGTCGGCTTTCACTATCGTGGCGGCGTACTGCCCGACTATCGCGGCCAGGGACTGCAGAAGCATATGCTGAAGCTGCGCGAGCAGGAGATGCGCCAGCACGGCTTGACCAAGGCCGTCACCTACACCGATGCCGACGGTGCGGCCTCGATGCGCAATCTTATCGCCGAGGGCTACCGGCCCTACGTGCCGACGCGCTCCACGACCTTGTCGGGACCCGGCCGATTGGGCCGAGTGGGCTTCGTGCACTGAGAAAAGACGCTCTAGGCAGCGGGTCCGTCGGCAATGATGAAGTCGCCGGCCGAGCTCTTGAGGCGGAGGCCGATGATCTTCTGGTACGCGTCCGAATTGTACCAACCCTCGGCCTGGGCGCGCGACGGGAACTCGATGACGACCGTGATCGGGTGCGGCCACTTGCCCTCGTGGATCGTGACCTTGCCGCCGCGCACCAGAAACTTGCCGCTGAACGGCGCCAGCGTCGCAGGCACCTGCTTGCGGTACGCATCGAACGTCGCCTGGTCGCTCACCGTCTCGGTAACAATCACATAGGCCGCCATGCCATGCTCCTCTCCGCGATGAGTGCTACGATTGCCACGGGTTCGAGGGAGGAAGCAAATGCAGGACCGCCACATCGGCGACGTTCGCGTCACGCGCATCGAGGAACAGATGGGGCCGGGCTTTCCGGCCAAGGACTTCTTTCCCGAATTCGAAGCAGAGACGTTTGCGGCCGAGCAAAACTGGCTGGCGCCATCCTACTATCAACCCGAGAGCGGGCGGCTGGTCACGTCGATCCATTCCTGGCTGGTGCGTACCGACAAATACACGATCCTGATCGATTCGTGCAGCGGCAACCACAAACCGCGGCCCGGCATGCCGCGCTTCGACATGCTGAACACCAGGTACCTCGAGCGGCTGCGTGAGGCGGGCGTCGAGCCCGAGCAGATCGACTTCGTGATGTGTACCCATCTGCACGTCGATCACGTCGGCTGGAATACCCAACTCAAGAACGGCAAATGGGTGCCGACTTTTCCCAAGGCCAAGTACGTGATGTCGAGGACCGACCACGATCATTGGGCCAAGGTCGCCAAAACGCCGGGCGCGGTTGAATACGAGGTCAATACCTATAACGATTCCGTGCTGCCGATCGTCGAAGCCAAGCTGGCCGAGTTTGTCGCCGGCGGCGAGCATGCCATGTGCGGCTGCCTCAAGATCAAGCCTGCACCTGGCCATACGCCGGGCCAGATTCGCATCGATCTCGACTCGCGCGGCAAACGCGCGATCTTTCCGGGCGATGCCCTGCACAATCCTGTGCAGGTGCCGCTGTGGAAATGGAACAGCCGTTTCTGTGACGACCTCGACCAGGCGCGCCGGACGCGCAACGCCCTGCTCGGCGATTGCGCCGAGCAGGGTGCGCTGCTGATGCCGGCTCATTTCGCGCCGCCGCACGCCGCCTATGTGAAGGCCAGGGGCGAACGCTTCGAGCTCGACTGGGACTACGACAACAGTCGAGGGCGCTAGAGCGATTAGAGCGCTTTCCGATCGGCTGGAACCGCGGGCGGTTCCAGCCGGACGATATGCTCTAGCGTCCCTTCCAATCCGGCTTGCGCTTCTCGGCGAAAGCGCGCGGACCTTCGATGGTGTCCTCGCTCCTGGTCATGGCGACGAAAGCGGGATAGTGCAGATTGTGCATCGCCACCTCGAGCGTCGGCACATCGAGCGAGCGCATCACGGTCTGCTTGGTGGCGCGCACCGACATCGGTGAGCAGGCAAGGATGTCGTTGGCCCAGCGGCGGGCTGCCGTCAGCAGCTCGGCGTGGGGCACCACTTCGGTGACGAATCCTAGCTCGTAGCCTTCCTTGGCCGAGACGTGACGGCCGGTCAGCAGCATGCCCATCGCCTTTTTCAGCGGAATCATGCGGCTCAGGCGCTGCATGCCGCCCGCCCCAGCGGCCAGCCCGACCTTCGGTTCGGGCAGGGCGAAGGTCGCCTTGTCGGAGGCCACGATGATGTCACAGGCGAGCGCGATCTCGAATCCGCCGCCCATGGCGACGCCGTTGACTGCGGCTATTACCGGCTTCTCGAGGTCGAAACGGTTGGCGAGGCCACCGAAACCTTTGGCGGGATGGACTGGCCGCTTGCCGGTCTTCTTCTGGATCTCGGCGTGATACTTGAGGTCGTTGCCGGCGCAGAACGCCTTGTCGCCTGCGCCGGTGATGATCGCCACCCATAGCTCGGGATTGGTGCTGAACTCGTCGAACGCGGCGACCAGCTCCTCGTTCGCCATGGGATGGCAGGCGTTGTAGACCTCCGGGCGATTGATCGTGACGATCATTAGCCGTCCATCCGTCTCGACTTTGCTGTACTGGCCCATGGCATCCCTCCGTTGCGGTTGTGAACGGCGGTTTACCGCAGGAGGGGTTACGCGGCGATACAAAATGCCGCCCTGCTGGGCACCAAAAAGCCGCGATTTCATGGTGTATCCTCGGTCAACAACCTGAAAGTCCGAGGCCATCTTCTTGCCATGCGTTGCAAAATCCGCCGGTGCTGCCCCTATTGGGTACCGAGTCTACCTTCTTGCTGCAGTGTTCTCGGTATCGCCAATGGCAATTAGTTATGGCGCGGATCTAAACCAGAATCTTAACTGGAACCGCGCGATACTGGTGGCCCAGGCGACAACTTCTAGGTCGGCCAAGACGCCGCCTCAGGCAACGCCCGTGGCCCCCAGCGCGACCGGTGCGGAGATCGTCGGAAAGATGCTCTCCGTCCAGCCGTCGGACCCGGATGTGCCGTTGCCACGAAGCGATTTGACGACCCAATCGCCCGGCAACGGCTCCTCGGAGCAGCCGATGATCTACGGCCGGCAAGAGGTCGGCGGTGGTGTAGTGGGCCTCAAGATCCCCATCCCGGCCGATCGCAGCGCCGCCGAGCGCCGCACAAGATCTAGTCCTGGCACTGCAGGGGCGGATTAGCCGAAGAAGACGCCATAAAGACCGAACTGTTGCGATCCAGCCACAGGGCCGCCGCGAAAAGGCCCGGCTTGTTGCACCTCACCATCTGTAGTGTGTATATTTTCCATGGAGTTGGCACGCGTCCAGCCCCGCGAAGACGCTCGTCAGTTGCTCATAAACGAGGGGAAGAAATCATGAAGAAGGCTTTGCTGGCTGCCGCCGCGATTGTTGCGCTGCCAGTGATGGCCCAGGCGCAGACTGCCGCGCCGGGCTTCTATATTGGCGCGGAAGGCGGCCTGAACTGGCTGCTCAACACCAACATCAACGGCGCAGCGGTCACACCCCAGACCGGTTGGGCGGCCGGCGGCATGATCGGCTACGACTTCGTCGGTCCCCGCGTCGAACTCGAAGGCATCTATCGCCAGAACCAGACCTACGCCGGCTTCCAGAATGTGGCGATCAACAACCAGATCGGCCAGCTCGGTATCATGGCCAACCTGATGTATGATTTCGCGCCGGCCTCGACCATCACACCCTACATCGGCGCTGGTGCGGGCATCGCGTTCGTCGACTCCAACAGCTCGCTGGGCAGCACCCAGTTCGCCTACCAGGGCATCATCGGCCTGGGCTGGAACATCGATTCGAACTTCCGCGTCAACCTTGATGGTCGCTACTACGGCACGACCAACCCGAGCGTGACCATCAACGGCTTCAACAGCACCTGGAGCAACAACAACTTCAGCGTGATGCTGGGGCTGGTCATCAAGTTCGGCGCGTCGGCCCCGCCGCCGCCGCCGCAGACCCCGGCGCCTCAGGCAACATCGTTCATGGTGTTCTTCGACTGGGACCGCTCGAACCTGTCGGCCCAGGCGCTGCAGACCATCAAGCAGGCGGCCGCGGCCTTCAAGGCCAAGGGTAGCGCCCGCATCACGGCGACCGGCCATACCGACACGTCGGGCCCGGAGAACTACAACATGGCGCTGTCGCTGCGCCGCGCCA
>CAZHQA010000246.1:0-7938 GCA_964533955.1 uncultured Reyranella sp.
TTGACCATGGTGATCATGATCTTGCAGCGCGGGTCGCCGGCGCCGGAGATGTAGTACTTCTCGCCGTTGATCACCCACTCGTTGCCGACCAGCTCGGCGCGCGTGGCGATGTTCTTGGCGTCCGACGAGGCGACGCCCGGCTCGGTCATGGCATAAGCCGAGCGGATCTCGCCGTTGAGCAGCGGCTTCAGCCACTTCTCCTTCTGCTCGGGCGTGCCGACCCGTTCCAGCACCTCCATGTTGCCGGTGTCGGGCGCCGAGCAGTTGAGCGACTCCGAGGCGAGCGGATACTTGCCGAGCTCGGCGGCGATGTAGGCGTAGTCGAGGTTGGTCAGCCCGCGGCCGATCTCCGAGGTCGGCAGGAAGAAGTTCCACAGCCCGGCTTTCTTGGCCTTGTCCTTGGCCTTCTCCAGCAGCTCGAGCTGCCCGGGCGCCCAGCTCCAGCGATCCTTGCGGTTCTCGCCGAGCTTGAAGAACTCCTCGATGATCGGCGCCACGTTCTCCTCGATGTGCCTCTTCACCGCGTCGAACAGCGGCTGCGACTCCTTCGACATGGCGAGGTTGTTCAGCTCGGCCTCGAGGTCGGGGCGGGGCTTGCGCGGGGCCGGCTTGGTGGCGGCGACGTGGACGTTCACGGGGTGTCTCCTCCTGGGTTCTGGGGGAGACCCTAGGTCCCTGCGATTGAGCGGGCAACCTTACGGGAGATCGTCGCCACAGGGCATTGACCGGCATACTGTTTGCAATACTTCTGCTGACCATGCGCCGCAGGTTGATTTTCTCCGCATTGCCGGCCGTCTTGCTGGCGGACCGCAGCTTGGCGCAATCCAGAAGGCTGGAGCTGACCTGCTATTCGTCCCAGACCCTGACGGCTACGGCGGCCCAGCTGTTCGCCGCCAAGGTGGCTGCGCTTCTGCCGGATGGCTTCCAGATCGACATATCGGAGCAGCCGCCCACGATGCCCTTCGCCGCGATCGGCAAGGCTTCGGCGCTCGCGTCCTACTATGCGCCGGCCTTCGCGATGGACGAGCCGGTCCTCGGCCTGTCCGCCGTGCCGATGCTCGCCGCCACCTTCGACGAGGCTGAGGGGCTGCTGCGCAGCGCGCGGCCGTCCTACGCCCGCACCCTGGCGCGCCACGGCCAGGTCCTGCTCGCGGTCGAGCCGTGGCGGCCGGCGGCGCTGTGGAGCACCTTCCCCCTCCGCTCGGCGGCCGATCTTCGTGGCGCGAAGTTCGCGCTGGATGAGCCGGCCTATGCCGGCGAGGGATGGGCGGCGCTGTTCGCCCGCCTGCAGGCCGAGCGCTCCGTCTACGGCGAAGCCGAGGTGCTGCTGTCCGGCGGCTACACCGCGAGCGAGGCGCTGGCCCGCGAGTTCGCCTGCGTGAGCGAAATCTTCTTCGCCCAGCAGCTCACCTTCCTCTCGGCAAACCGGGCGGTGTTCGAGTCCCTGACCGGGGCGCAGCAAGAGGCGCTGATTGCCATCGGGCAATCGACCGAGTCGGAGCTGTGGCGCGGGATCAGGGCGTTCGTGCGCCGCGACCGGCAGGACATCGCCGGCCGTGGCGTCCTGGTGTCGACCGAGCCTCCGGCCGATGTCCTGGAAGCCTTGCGCAAGGCGGCCGAACCCGACGTCCGGCGCTGGGTCGCCGCCACCGGCGCCGAGGGTGCGACCCTGTTAGCCGACTACCGCCGCACGATCGGATTCTGAGCGGCGGGAGGCTGACTTCTAATGACCAGAATAGGGGGTTGAACAGGTGCGGGTGTAAACTCCACGCGTGCTCGGGGTCTTCAGGAGCCACGTGTTGCGTATGTCTGCGTTCCGTATCGACGCTGCCTCGCGCGATCGAAGATCTGGTAGGTCGAAGAAAGCCCCCCGTTATTTTCCCGTTATTTTAACGGGAGCTTCCGGAATTGACCCAACATCTGGTGTCCGGGTCGAAGAGGTGAATTTTTTCGACGGGGGAGTCCCCGAAACGCGGACGGAGAGGGCAGAAATGCCGATGCCAGCGGCATCGGACCCGTCCATCCGCAGTGGACGGTCGTGGACGGGAGGACGTGTGGCGTCGCCCCGCCGTCCTCACGCCTCGCCGTAGTGGACGCGGCGATAGGCGCGCGACGGGATCAAGTCGTCGATATGGACGTCCCACAGCGTGCCGATGTTGGCGCCCTGGTGCTCCTTGAACAGCGGTGCCATCTGGCCGGGCTGGGTCACCGAACCGCCGCGCAGGCCGAAGCCGACGGCGGCGGCGGCGAGGTCGCCGCGGCCGTGGGTGGCTTCCTTGGCCGTAATTCCATTCGCACGGAACTTGTGGACCTCGGCGCCGTAGCCGCCGTCGTTCATGATCGCCATCAGCATGCGGATGCCCTCGCGGCGGATGGTCTCGAGCTCCTGCACGTGCATCATCAGGGAGCCGTCGCCCTCGACCAGCAGCACCTTGCCGTCGCCCTTGGCGGCGGCGATGCCGATGGCGGCGGGCAGCGCCGAGCCGATGGCGCCGAAATCGTTGACCACGTGATAGCGCTCGGCCGGGCGGCCCTTCATGAAGGTCATCACCATGCTGAAGTAGTGGCCGGCGCCGACCACGACCTCCCAGTCCTTCGGGACAACGCTGTCGAGCTCGATCACCGACTTGCGCGGATCGACCGTGTTGGGCTGCACCGGATACTGCTTGCTGTCGGGCGAGTCCGCGGCGATCAGCTTGGCCATCTCGCTGGTGCGGAAGCCGGTCTTCTTCACGTTGCGCTGCTGCAGGCGGTTCACGATCGCTTCGGCCGCGGCCCTGGCGTCGGCGCGGACGTGGAGGTCGGCGGTGCGCAGGCCCTGCCACAGGCCGCGCGGATTGGTGTCGATCTGGATGGTCTTGGCGCCGGGATAGAGGTAGCCGCCCTCGGTCGTGTAGTGGCCGAGCGCCGCGCCGGCGCCGATCACCAGGTCGGCCTCGGCGAAGCGCTCGCGGGAGAAGTCGCTGGCGAAGGCGCCGGCGATGTCGAGCGCGTAGGGATTGCCGTCGAACAGGCCCTTGCCGAGCAGCGACGTCGCGGTCAGCGCGCCGGCTTGTGCGGCCAGCGCCTCGAGGGCCTGGGCGGCGCCGGATAGAATCGCGCCGCGGCCGGCGATCAGGATCGGCTTTTCGGCCTCGGCGATCATGTCGACGACGCGGTCGACGATGGCGGGATCGGGTACCGGCCGTTGCGCCGCCGGCGCGAGGTCGGACGAGGGCGTGTAGTCGGTCATGTGGGGCCAGGCCTGCTTCTGCAGGTCCATCGGCACGCTCAGCACCACCGGCCGCTGCTCGAGCTGGGCCACCAGGAAGGCCTCGCGCACGTTGTCGAGCAGCCGGTCGAGGTGCTTGACCGCGACGTAGTGCGCGCCGCAGGCGAGCGCCAGCGGCGCCATGTCGATCTGCTGCAGGTACCAGGCGGCGGCGATCGGCGAGTCGCCCGCGAACACCACGATCGGCACGTTGCCGCGCGCGGCGATGGTGAGCGCGGTCATGATCTGGGTGAAGCCCGGGCCGCAGGTCGTCGAGGCGACGCCGACCTTGCCGGTGGCGCGGGCGTAGCCGTCGGCCATCGCCACCGCGCAATGCTCGTGGCGGGCGTGCACGACCTTCATGCCCGGCAGCTCGGCCATCGCCGTCGACCAGTACATGTTGGCGTCGCCCATCAGGGTGAAGAGATGATCGACGCCCTCGGCCGCGAAGGCGCGGGCCAGCATGTCGGAAACCTTCAGCTTGCTGCTCATCGATTGCCTCGCACCCAGGACAGGAACGCCCGCCACAGGAGGCGGAAACCGCTAATCTCAGCCGCAGGCGCTGGTGCTGCAAGCGGAGTGGCCTCGACTGGCGGAACCGCTGGACTCTGTTCCGCGACTTTCTTCGCCATGTTGGCGGAGAATTCCGCGAGCAGGGCGCGCGCGACGTGGACGCCGCCGGCGTTGGCGAACGTCTCGAGCGGGCCGCTCACCGAGAAGCTGCCGTCGATCGACAGTTCGGTCGTGTCGCTTCCCGATACCTTGACGACGCCTGAGGCGAGCGCGCGCGAGGCGCCGCGGCCGTCGATGCCGCGTCCCTCGATCGTGCAGGTCCGCGCCGCATCGTCGAAGGCGAGGCTCGCCTCGCCGCGGAACACCGCGACGGTCGGGCCGAACTTGACGCGGACGGAGCCGCGCCACAGTCCATCGGCCTGGTCGGGCGAGAGCGTGGCGCCGGGGATGCACGACGCCACCAGCGTCGGATCGCGCAGCAGCGGCCAGACCCGATCGGGCGGCGAGAGGATGGTGGTGGTCTCGCTCAGCGATGGCATAAGGACCGTCCATCCGATCTCACTCAAGATCCTCCCAGATTGCGGCGAGGACCCTAGACGAGAATTTGCCGAAGGCGAAACGTCCCGTCGACGGTGCCTCGAATGGCCGGCCGGTCTTGCGCGCTCAAGAGGTCGAGGCCACGAGAAATCGGCGAACGATTTGGAATCATTCGGCTTCGGTGACTCGCCGGACCGGGCAATCAACTCCGGCGGCAATATTGTCATCGTACTTTTGGCTGTATAAGCTCAGGGGAGTTCTCCCGGGGCGCGAGTGACCCTCGGGGGCACGGGGGAGAGGGCAATGCGGACAGCATGCTTGGCCGCCTGCGTCATGATTGCAGGCTGCACCGGAATCTCGTCGGTGCGCTACGACGCGACCTACAACATGGTGGGCACACCCTATCTCCTTCCCAAGGGCATCGTCCCGGTCGA
The DNA here is from genome assembly GCA_964533955.1 of uncultured Reyranella sp. Lineage (GTDB taxonomy): Bacteria > Pseudomonadota > Alphaproteobacteria > Reyranellales > Reyranellaceae > Reyranella. Next base: position 4,735 of record CAZHQA010000246.1, read on the forward strand.
AGTGTTCATCGACGACAACGGGATCGCCGTCAGCGTCGCCGACGCCGAGCTCGTCACGGATACGCGGGTCGGCACGCTGATCGCCCTGACCAAGCCCTCGCCGTTCAACGACGAGGACATGAAGATCGGAATCGATCACGACACGAGTTTCCTCAATTCGGTCTCGAGCGAATCGGTGGCGCAGCTTCAGGCGATCGTCGCGGAGGCCGCGAAGCTCGCCGGTCGCCTCACGCTCCAGAACGCCAAACTGAATTTCTTCAAGGACAGGACCAAGGTTCTGTCGGACCGCTTCGACCCGCTCGATCCCGTCGATGTCGCCCGTGTCAATGCCAACATAAATGGGGCGATCGCGCGGGCCACCGAGGCGACGCCGATGGGGGGGCCGGACCTGCCGGTGTTCGAGCTCTCGCTCGACGCGCCGGCCGGCGGGCAGGCACTGGTTCCGGCCGTCGGAGCTCCACCGCCCAATTGCCAGAAAGGCATCTGCGCGCGGGTGATGACGTCGCGAATCCTCTACATCTCGGTGAACGGCGCGCAGCTCGATTCGAAAGTCGTGAAGATTCCGTCGCGCGAGATCATCACGGTGCCGGTGCCGCAAACTGTGCTCGCCGACCAGAAGATCACCGTCACGCTCAAGGACGGCATGGTTACCAACTACGAAATCAATCGGAAATCCGAGGCGCTTGGCCTGGTCAAGACGATCGGCGGGATCCCTGGTGCCTTCATGCAAGGCGTCTTCAGCGGCCTGGACGACAAGAAAACGGAAGTGACAAAGACCACGGACCTGATCAACGCGCAGACTGACTTGCACAAGGCGCAGCAGCAGGCGGCAGAAACCTCGGTAACCCTTCAGAACGCTCCTTTCCAGGCCAAGGGTTCGAGCGCCAGCAAGCCCTATGAAGCGACCATCGTCACTGTCTATCCGTTCAAGGCCACCCTGGCCAAAGCCGTACGTCAACAACGAGCGCGAAGCGTGGCGGCGCCACCGCCCGATCCGCGGGAGAACGAGTTCACCGACAAGCCCAAATGACCTGAACTCAAGGAGCAGCCGTATGGCGAAAGCAGCACGGGTGCGGGGGCGCAAGACGCCAGCCGTACGAGGCGGTGGAGTTGCGTTCACCCGACTGGCCCTTCGCACCGACACGCAAGCCGAGAGCCGACTGCTCGATCTTGCCGGCAAGGCGGACAGTCACGATCACAGCCGCAATCTGGTCAGGAACGGCCAGTTCAGCGACAGCTACATGATGGGCACGCACGGAGGGGCGACCTACGAGGATGGGTTGCGCCCGCCGCCACGCGTGACGGGCGCGGCGGCGGATGGACCCACTCAGAAACGTCGCCGCCGGGCCCTGCGGCCCTACGGCCTGCACAACACCGGCGCCGGCGCCGACGAGCTGGTACTGATCTCCGATGTCTCGCGAATCCCGGCGCGCTCGGTCGCCCAGCTCAGGATCCAGCCGGAGGACGGTGAGGAACGCGCCGGCACGGCCTGGCTGATCGGGCCGCGCGTACTGGCAACGGCAGCCCACAACCTCATCCATCCCGAGGTCGGTCCCAGCAAGTCGATCCTGGTCGGCGTCGGATTCGACGGCGAATCGGCGCACGGGGGCTGGCACAAGGCGATCGACAATGCCTTCCCCCAAGCCTGGCGGGACAATCCTTCGGGCGACAATCCGAACGATTTCGCCGTCCTCAAGATCGACGATGCCACGGTCGGCAACAAATGGGGCTGGTTCGGCTTCGCCAATTACGAGGATGCCAAGTTTCCCAGCATGATCCTGAACGTGTTTGGCTACCCGGTGGAGGACGTGGATTTTCCGTCACACCTCTACGCGTCTGCCGGACGGGTCACCAACCTCACCGACAGCCGCATCTTCTATGACTGTCCGTCCGCCGGCGGCATGAGTGGCGGTCCGGTGATCGCGCGCTTCGACGAGCAGCGAATCGCCGTAGGCATCCACGTCGCCGCCGGCGATTCGGCGACGGTCGCGACTCGCATTACCGCCGCGGCATACGGTCTCTTCGACCAGCACAAGAACTGGTAGGGCGTCCCGCCGGCGGAGGTGCGCGCCTAGAAAAGCCCGACGATCCTGCCCTCGGCGTTGATGTCGATGCTGTCGGCCGCCGGCACCTTGGGCAGGCCGGGCATGGTCATGATGTCGCCGCACACCGCCACGACGAACTCCGCGCCGGCGGACAGGCGGACCTCGCGCACGGCGATGGTGTGGCCCTCGGGAGCGCCCTTGAGGTCCGGGTTGGTCGAGAAGGAGTACTGCGTCTTGGCGATGCAGACCGGCACCTTGCCGTAGCCCATGGCCTCGAACGAGGCGAGCTGGTCGCGCACCGCCTTGGGCGCCGAGACGTCGGCGGCGCGGTAGATCTCCCGGGCAATGGTGCGGATCTTCTCGTACAGCGGCATGTCGTCGGGATAGAGCAGCTTCATGTTGCTCTTGGCCGATTCGATCACCTTGACGACGGCGCGGGCGACGTCGGCCGCGCCCTTGCCGCCCTCGGCCCAGTGGTCGGCCATCACCGCCTCGACGCCGAGCTTGGCGCTGGCCGACTTGACCAGCGCGATCTCGGCCTCGGTGTCGGCGCTGAAGCGGTTGATCGAGATCACCGGCTCGAGGCCGAGCTTGCGCACGTTCTCGACGTGGCGCTGCAGGTTCGACATGCCGGCCTCGAGCGCCTTCAGGTTCTCGCTCTTGAGGTCTTCCTTCTTCACGCCGCCGTGCATCTTGAGCGCGCGGATGGTGGCGACCAGCACGACCGCATCGGGCTTCAGGCCGGTCTTGCGGCACTTGATGTCGATGAATTTCTCGCCGCCGAGATCGGCGCCGAAGCCCGCCTCGGTCACGACGTAGTCGGCGAGCTTCAGCGCCGTCGTGGTCGCCAGCACCGAGTTGCAGCCGTGCGCGATGTTGGCGAACGGCCCGCCATGGATGAAGGCGGGCGTGCCTTCCAGCGTCTGCACCAGGTTGGGCGACAGGGCGTCCTTCAGCAGCACGGTCATCGGGCCGTGCGCCTTGAGGTCGCGGGCCCGCACCGGTTTGCGGTCGCGGGTGTAGGCCACGATGATGTTGCCGAGCCGGGTCTTCAGGTCGTCGAGGTCCTTGGCCAGGCAGAAGATCGCCATGACCTCGGACGCCACGGTGATGTCGAAGCCGTCCTCGCGCGGGAAGCCGTTGGCGACGCCGCCGAGCG
>CAZHQA010000247.1:0-7911 GCA_964533955.1 uncultured Reyranella sp.
TGGTCGTGAAGATGGGTCAGGACGGCCACGACCGCGGCGCCAAGGTGATCGCCACGGCCTTTGCCGATCTGGGATTCGACGTCGACATCGGGCCGCTGTTCCAGACGCCCGCCGAGGCGGCGCGTGCCGCGATCGAAAACGACGTGCACGTGATCGGCGTGTCGAGCCAGGCGGCCGGCCACAAGACGTTGGTGCCGCAGCTCATCGAGGAACTCGCCAGGCAGGGCGGCTCGGAAGTGCTGGTCGTGGTGGGGGGCGTGATCCCGGCCCAGGACTACGACTTCCTCAAGAAGGCCGGCGTGGCCGCCATCTACGGGCCGGGCACCAATATCCCGGCGGCCGCGGCGGAGATCCTTGGAATCCTGCGCAACAAGGGCCAGAAACGCGCGGCGTAGTCAGCGCCCGACGCTGCTGCGGAACTGCAGCACGCGGCCGCGGATCGTGCCGAGCCAGGTCTTCGCCTCCAGTCTGATGGGATAGCGAAAGGGCGTGTCGTCCATGCGGGCGAGCCAAATGCGGATCGGCCGCTCGCGCTCGGTCTCGGTTTCCGACTGTTCATCGTAGAACTCGCCGGCGACGCGCCTGGTATAAATCTCGCAGATCAGCGCGTCGCCCACGGCATTGGGCACGCCAGATGCGGCGGCGGGTTCGCTGCCGACCTTCTTCAGGATGACGTCGACGCGCCGCTGACCGTCGGTGTTGGGCACTGTACGATCGCACGCCGCGTCGCCCGCCATGCCGACGAAGAGCACGCTGGTCAAAGGATCGAGCGAGCCGCGCTTCTTGTCTTCGGGGATCACCGCCTTGGGCGGCGGCTTCCATTCCGGAGTGAACTTTTCCGTGAGCGTTCCGCCCGGCCCGTATTGCACCGCCCAGGTGCGCGCCTTGTCGCCGACGACGATCGACAGCGAGCCGCCCGTGGGCAGTGCACCCGATGGCAGGTAAGTGCCCCAAGCCCGGTTACGCCCCTCATAGTGGATCGTCAGCGCCTTCATCGTGCCTTCCTTGAAGGCGTGGCTCTGTACGTCGTAGCTGTTGCCGACGAAGCGCCCGGTGAAATCGATATGGAAACCGGTGAAGCCGGCAAAGGTGATCTCATAGGCCGCTTCGACCATGCGAGCGTCCTGGGCCCTGGCCGACGCCGATGCGGCGCTGCACAACGCGAGCGTGGTCAACAAGGCCCTACGAAAACTCATGAAATGACGCTCCCTTGGGGCTTACGCTGGCCGCTCAGGCACGATAGAAGGCCCACGCCCCCAAAGCCACCCAACCCCTGACATGTCGCCCCCCCGATCCGATCGTCCGCCCAGCGTCGGCCTGCGCCGTTCGCTGGCCGTGCTGGCGATTCTGGGCCGACATTTGTGGCCGAAGAATGAATGGGGGCTGCGCAGCCGGGTCGTCGTCGCCCTCGTGCTCCTGGTCTTGGCCAAGGTGGTCACCGTCTACGTGCCGATCCTCTACAAGAATTCGGTCGACGCGCTGGGTGACGGCAAGGCGGCGGCGGTTGCCGTACCGGTCGCGCTGATCGCGGCCTATGGCCTCGCGCGCGTGCTGGCGCAAGCCTTCGGCGAGGTCCGCGATGCGGTGTTCGCACCCGTGTCGCAGCGGGCGATCCGCAATCTCGCGCTCGAGGTGTTCGACCATCTGCATGCGCTCAGCCTGCGCTTTCATCTCGAGCGGCAGACCGGTGGGCTCAGTCGGGTGATCGAGCGCGGCACGCAGGGCATGGAGTTCCTGATTCGCTTCACGACCTTCAACATCCTGCCGACGCTGTTCGAGATTGCGCTGGTCGGCATAATCCTGTGGCATCTCTACGACTGGCGGTTCACCGCCGTCGTGATCGGCGTCATCGCGGGCTACATCGTCTTTTCGGTCACCTTGTCGGAATGGCGGATCAAGTTCGTTCGCCGCATGAACGATGCCGACACCGAGGCGAATGCCAAGGCCATCGACAGCCTGCTGAACTATGAGACGGTAAAGTATTTCGGCAACGAGCCGCACGAGGCGCGCCGCTACGATGTCGGCCGGCGGCGCTACGAGCAGGCGGCAATCCGCTCCAGCCGCACGCTGTCGCTGCTCAACATCGGCCAGGGGATGATCATCTCGGTGGGCCTCGTTGCGGTCATGCTGATGGCGGGTTCGGCCGTCGTGCAGGGCACGATGACGCTCGGCGATTTCGTGGCCGTCAACGCCTTCCTGCTGCAGCTCTACATGCCGCTCAACATGCTGGGCTTCGCCTATCGCGAGATCCGTAACGCCATTGTCGGCATGGAGCGCATGTTCGGCCTGCTCGATGTGCGGGCCGAGATTGCCGACAAGCCGGGTGCGCCCGACCTCAAGGTCGCGGGCGGCGAGATCGTGTTCGACCACGTCGACTTCCATTACGAGAAGGCGCGGCCGATCCTGCACGACGTCAGTTTCCGCGTCGCGCCGGGCAACACGGTGGCGATCGTGGGCTCGAGCGGGGCCGGCAAGTCGACCATCTCGCGCATCCTTTTCCGGTTCTATGACATGGCGGCCGGCAGCGTGCGGATCGATGGCCAGGATATCCGCGACGTCACGCAGGCGAGCTTGCGCGCGGCTATCGGCGTCGTGCCGCAGGACACCGTGCTGTTCAACGATACGATCTTCTACAACATCTGCTACGGCCGGCCCGATTGCACGCGCGAGGAGGTCGAGCGGGCGGCCAAACTGGCGCGCATCCACGACTTCATCCTGGCCCTGCCGCAGGGTTACGACAGCATGGTCGGCGAGCGTGGCCTGAAGCTGTCGGGCGGCGAGAAGCAGCGCGTGGCGATCGCCCGCACGATCCTCAAGGATCCGCGCATCCTGCTGTTCGACGAGGCGACCAGCGCGCTCGATACGCGGACCGAACAGGAGATCCAGCGGTCGCTGGAAGAGGTGAGCCGCGGCCGCACCACCGTGGTGATCGCCCATCGGCTATCCACCATCATCCACGCCGACGAGATCGTGGTGCTTGACCGTGGCCGGGTGGCCGAGCGCGGGCGACACGCCGAGTTGCTGAGCCGCAACGGCCTCTATGCCGACATGTGGCGTCGCCAGCAGGAGGCTGCCGCCGAAGCCGAGCGCAAGGTCGAGCCGGAGGAGCCGCCGTCCTTCCGTGCGGAGGGACATTTGCGTGTCGCCGAGTAGTCCCGCCATCGCCGGCTCGCGGCGCACACTTCTGCCGGTCTTCGCCGCCTGCGCGGCGATCGGCCTGCAGGCCGGCGTCGGCATGCCGCTGGTCCCGCTCGCACTCGAGCAGCAGGGCCACGACAAGATCACCATCGGCATCGTGTCTGCGGCCTGGGCGGTGGGGATGCTGTGCTTCGGCACACGCATTCCCAAGCTCGCCGCGCGATTCGGCGCGGTGCAGGCGATCGTTGGCGCGGTGGTCATCGGCGCGCTGATCAGTTGCGCCTACGTGATCACTTCCGGACCGCTCGCCTGGGGAATTCTCACCTTTCTGCACGGCGTGATCGGCGGCGTGCCGTGGGTGGTGAGCGAGATTTGGATGAACGTCGTCGTCGAAGAGAAGCGGCGCGGCCGTGTCATGGGCATCTATGCCGCCATGGTGGCGTTGGGCATGGCGCTGGGGCCGCTGGTGCTGCAGGTCGTCGGCGTCTACGGACCGGTGCCGTTCCTTGCCGGCGCCGCGCTGTCGCTCCTGGTGGCGGTCCCGCTGCTGCCGCATTGGCGCACTGCGCCGCGCATCCGGGTCGATGCGGCAAGCGACTTCGGGGCCGTGGTGTTGCTGGCGCCGCTCGCCATGTTTGCCGCCTTTGCCTGTGGCTTCGGCGAGCATGTCGCTTTCGGCTTCCTGCCGGTCTATGCGGTGGGCGCCGGCGTGCCGGCCGAGACGGGCGCGCTCTGGTTGTCGGCCTTCGTCATGGGCAACGTCGTCCTGCAATGGCCGATCGGCTGGGCAGCAGACCACGCTGACCGCCGTGCCGTTCTGGCCGGTTGCACGGCGGCAAGCGCGCTGGCGGTGATCGTCCTGTCGCTCATCCCGGCCCAGTGGGTGGGCACGGTCGTCGTCGTGGCGCTGTGGGGCGGCGTATCGTTCTCGATCTATCCGGTCGGCCTGGCCCTGCTCGGCCAGCACTTCCGCGGCGGCGACATCGCGCGCGCCAACACCGCCTTCAGCATGATCTACATCGTTGGCGGCCTGTTCGGTCGGCCGATGGCGGGCGCCGCCATGGATGCGGTGGGTGATCCGGGATTGGGCTGGACCCTGGCGGTGTGCTACGGCGCGGCCACTCTCGCCGCATTGCTGGCCTTGCGCCGGGCCGGCTGATAAGTCTCTCGGCAATGAGCGATTCCCTGCTCAAGCCCCTGCTGGCGGGCGACCGCCGCGCGCTTGCCCGGGCCATCACCCTGATCGAATCGACCCGCGCGGATCATCGCGAGCGTGCCGACGAATTGCTCGCGGCCGTGTTGCCGCATACCGGAAAGTCGGTGCGGCTCGGCATCACCGGTGTGCCGGGCGTGGGCAAGTCGACGTTGATCGAGCGCTTCGGCCTGTCGCTGATCGAGCAAGGCCGTTCGCTCGCGGTGCTGGCGATCGATCCTTCGTCCAAGCGCGGCGGCGGCTCCATTCTGGGCGACAAGACGCGCATGGAAGAATTGTCCCGCCACGACGCCGCCTTCATCCGTCCATCGCCCGCGGGCGCCACCTTGGGCGGCGTGGCACGGCGCACGCGCGAAGCCATGCTGCTTGCCGAGGCGGCGGGCTTCGACACGGTGATCGTCGAAACCGTGGGCGTCGGCCAGTCGGAGACGGCGGTGGCCGACATGGTCGACATGTTCATCGTGCTCCTGCTGCCGGCGGGCGGCGATGATCTGCAGGGCATCAAGCGTGGCGTGATCGAACTCGCCGACCTGATCGTGGTCAACAAGGCCGACGGCGACCTGAAGGCCACCGCCAAGCGCTCGGCCGCCGACTACCAGCATGCGCTTCACATGCTGCGTTCGCCGACCGCGGGCTGGACGCCCGAGGTCATGACCTGCTCGGCGCTGACCGGCGACGGCGTGGCCGGGATCTGGGACACCGTCGAGCGCTTTCGAAAGGCAGTCGGCGCGCCGGGCATTGCCCGCCGCCGGGCCGAGCAGGCCCGGGCCTGGATGTGGAACGAGGTCGGCGAGAGCTTGCTGGCCGAGCTTCGCAAACACCCTGAAATCAAGCGCCTGGTCGGCGGCTTTGAGCGCGAGGTGGAGGGTGGGAAAACCACTCCCGCCGCGGCTGCGCGGCGTATGCTAGAAGTCTTCCATGGCCGCTAAATCCTTCGTCAGGCGAGCCAGACGTGCCGCCGCCAAGACCGAACTGCCGTTCTGGAAGCGCAGGACCCTGGCCCAGATGAGCCGTCAGGAGTGGGAAGCGCTGTGCGACGGCTGTGGCATGTGCTGCGTCAACAAGCTCGAGTACGAGGGTACTGGCGAGCTCGCCCAGACCGACACTTGCTGCAAGCTCCTCGATCCCAAGACGGCGCGGTGCCGGGACTACAAAAACCGCAAGAAGATCGTGCCCGACTGTATCCAGCTCACGCCCAGCGTGGTCGCCAAGATGGACTGGCTGCCCAAGACCTGCGCCTACCGACTGGTCCATTTCCGGCAGGACCTCTATTGGTGGCATCCCCTGCTGTCGGGCGACCCCGAAACCGTACACCAGGCCGGGATTTCGGCCCGCGGGAGGGTGATTCCGGAGGACCAGGTCGAGGATATCACCGAGCGGGTGGTCGATTGGTTCGCTTGACGGGCAGGGGTCCCGTCGTTAGAAAACCGGCCTTCCCGCCGTTCGGCGGGTTCGTTTTTTAGCGGATAGCCCCATGCCCCGTCGTTGCGCCCTGTCGGGCAAGGCCGTGCAGTACGGCCACAATGTGAGCCACGCCAACAACAAGACCAAGCGGCGGTTCATGTCCAACCTGCAGGTTGCCTCGGTACTGTCCGATGCGCTCGGCCATTCGGTGCGCCTGCGCCTGACGCCGCGTGGCATGAAGACCATCGAGCACAATGGCGGCATCGATGCCTATCTGCTGGGCACCAACGACAGCAAGCTCAGCCCCGAGATGTTGACGCTGAAGCGCCGGGTCAGCTCGGCCAAGGCGAAAAAGGATGCAAAGAAGGCCGCGTAAGCGGCCTTCCTCTTTTGCGGCCTACTTCTGCAGTTCGAACATCAGCAAGATGTTGCGCTGTACCGGATTGAAGTTGTCGTCCGAAATCAGCCAGAGCAGCGTCTCGCCGCGTGGACCCCTGCCAGCCGACAGTCCTTCGAGATTGTCTGCTGCATAAGGTGGGGCAAGCCGAGCCAGTTCCCTGGCGCGTACCGTGCCTCCCGGTCTTACGTCCGCGGCGTCGAATTGCATGACCCGCACGCGCACGCCGCGAACCATGTCGAAGGCGCGTTCGAGAAGGCAAAACGAGCCATCGGGCAGTTGTACCAGCGCTGTCGGGTTGAAATCCGGCGTTTTGGCGTAGTCGAAGGCCTGCCAGGTATAGCGCCCGCCGCCCGCGGGCTGACCGACCCAGCCGCGCAGCATGCCAGGAGTGACCACGTATTCTTCGCTGATGGCGATGATGCGGCCATCGGCCAGCGCAGTGACCGCCTCGACCCCGCCATTGTTGGGCTGCTGGCCGAGGTCGGCCGGACCCTCGATCTCGGTCGGCGTGCTGTCGAGGGTTGGATAGCGCCAGAAGCGGTGCTGGCGTTCAAATGATACCAGCCACGAACCGTCGGGCAGCCGCGCCATGCCCTCGGCATCCGACATCACCTTGCTGTCGAGCGGTTTGCCGTCGAGGCCGAGGAGCGAGCCGATGCGTCCGTTGCTGAGCCCGAAAAGGTTGCCCTCGGAATCGTAGTCGATTGTGGCGGTGAGCCAGCTGCCTTCGTCGGAGATCGAGCTCAGCGCCTTGCCGTCAGGCGCCACGTGCAGGTCCGACCAGCCGCCGAAACTCGCCGATTTTGCCGTCATCGAGATGCCGCCGCGCCAGATGAGCTTGCCGACGCGCCGCAACCCTGGCTCGTCGAGCTTCAGTACCAGTGGCTGGGCACGGATCTCGAGGCCGACCGGCTGGGCGCCGACCGGTGCGGGCGGCGGCATGCCTGCGCAAGCAGCCGCGACAAGAAGACAGAAACCCAGCAGGGATCGGATCGCGGAGCGCATCGTCGGCGCTTCCTTTACCACAATCTTCGCGGCGGAGGGGCTCCGATCAGGCGGCGCGCTTGCCGCCTGTCTTGGCTGCCTTGGCCATGGCGCGTCCGGTGCGGCGGGTCTCGCGCGCGTTGCGGGCCTCCTTGGCATCTTCCTCGTCGAACAGCGAGGCTAGCTGCTCCATCATGGTGCCACCCAGCTGGTCGGCATCGACGATGGTGACAGCGCGGCGATAGTAGCGCGTGACGTCGTGGCCGATTCCGATGGCGATCAGTTCGACCGGCGAGCGCGTCTCGATCCAGTCGATGACGTCGCGCAGATGACGCTCGAGATAATTGCCTGGATTGACCGACAGCGTCGAATCGTCGACCGGCGCGCCGTCGGAGATCACCATCATGATCTTGCGCTCTTCAGGGCGTGGCAGCAGGCGGTTGTGCGCCCAGAGCAGCGCCTCGCCGTCGATATTCTCCTTGAGGATGCCCTCGCGGAGCATCAGGCCGAGGTTCTTGCGGGCCCGGCGCCACGGCGCATCGGCCGGCTTGTAGATGATGTGGCGCAGGTCGTTCAGGCGACCCGGATTGGCGGGCTTCCCGGCGGCAAGCCATTGCTCACGACTCTGGCCGCCCTTCCAGGCACGGGTGGTGAAGCCCAGGATCTCGACCTTGACGCCACACCGCTCGAGCGTGCGGGCCAGAATGTCGGCACTCATGGCCGCGACCGTGATCGGACGGCCGCGCATGGAGCCCGAATTGTCGAGCAGCAG
>CAZHQA010000248.1:0-7820 GCA_964533955.1 uncultured Reyranella sp.
GTCTTCCGGGAAGGGAAAAATGGGGAGCGCCCGCCACGTGTTAGCCTAGCGGCTGGGCGGCGATGTCGGACTTCACCTTGCGCAGGATTTCCGCCGCTTCCGAGCCTTGCAGGCGCTGAATGTCGTCCTGGTACTTGAGCAGCACGCCCAGCGTGTCGTTGATGGTCTTGGGATCGAGATCGAGCGCGTTCAGTTCGGAGAGTGCCGTCGCCCAGTCGATCGACTCGGCCACGCCGGGCGCCTTGAACAGGTCGAGCTTGCGCAGCTCCTGGACGAAGCCGACGACCTGGCGCGACAGCCTCTCGTTCGCACCGGGCGCCTTGACCTTCAGGATCTCGAGCTCGCGCTGGAGATCGGGGTAATCGACCCAGTGATAGAAGCAGCGCCGCTTCAGCGCGTCGTGGATCTCGCGGGTGCGATTGGACGTGATGATCACGATCGGCGTTTGTGCCGCCTTGACCGTGCCAAGCTCGGGAATCGTCACCTGGAAGTCGGACAGGACCTCGAGGAGATAGGCCTCGAACGGCTCGTCGGTGCGGTCGAGCTCGTCGATCAGCAGGACGGGCGCGCCTTCGGCATGCGGCTGCAGGGCTTCGAGGAGCGGACGGCGGATCAGGAAGCGCTCATCGAAGATGTTGGCCGCCAGCTCGCCCCGGTCATGCACGCCTTGCGCTTCTGCCAAGCGAATCTCGATCATCTGGCGCGAGTAGTTCCACTCATAGACCGCCGACGATACGTCGAGCCCTTCATAGCATTGCAGGCGGATCAGGGGCCGCTTCAGGGTCGAGGCCAGCACCTTGGCGATCTCGGTCTTGCCGACGCCCGCCTCGCCTTCGCAGAACAGCGGACGGCCAAGCTTCAGTGCGAGATACAGCACGGTGGCGAGACTGCGGTCAGCGACGTAATCGCCGCGCTTGAGCAACTCGAGGGTGGCGTCGATCGAGGCCGGTTTGTCGGAGGGCATGCACGTCCGATATGATGGGAAAACTGCGCCAATTCAAGCGTTTGGCTGGCGAAACCGGAGGTAACGATGGCGGGCGCGTTGTTCAAGGGGCGAACCGCCATTGTCACGGGTGGGGCCCGCGGCATCGGGCTGGCCTGCGCGGCCAGGATCTCCGCTGGCGGCGGACGGGTTGCGCTGTGGGACCGCGACATGGCCCGCGCCCGGCAATCGGCCTCTTCGCTGGGCCAGGCGATCGCAGTGTCGGTCGACGTCACCGACGAGCGATCCATCGCCGCGGCGCTCGCCGAGACGGAAAAGGAGCTGGCATCGCCCGACATCCTGGTGGCGAGCGCCGGCATCACCGGCCCCAATACGACCGTCGAGACGTATCCGGTCGACGCTTGGAAGCAGGTGATCGACATCAACCTGACGGGTGTGTTCATGAGCAACCGCGCCGTGGTGGCCGGCATGGTCAGGCGTGGCTGGGGCCGCATCGTCAACATCGCCTCGGTGGCCGGCAAGGAGGGCAATCCCAACGCCTCGGCCTATTCCGCCTCGAAGGCCGGCGTCATCGGCCTGACCAAGTCGCTTGGCAAGGAACTTGCGACGACCGGCGTATTGGTCAATTGCGTCGCGCCCGCCGTGGTCAAGACGGAGTTGTTCAGCCAGATGACCGAGCAGCACATCCAGTACATGCTCTCCAAGATCCCGATGAACCGCTTCGGCGAGGTCGACGAGGTTGCCGAGATGGTGGCCTGGCTCGCCTCGCCGCTCTGCACGTTCTCGACCGGTGCCACCTTCGATCTCTCTGGTGGGCGAGCGACTTACTGATGTCCATCGAAGCCCCCAGCAGAGAGTCGACGACATGATGCTTCACGATTTGACCTTGAGCGAGCTTTCGGCCGGCCTGTCGGCCAAGAAGTTCTCTTCGCGCGACATCGTCGATGCGCTTCTGGCGCGCATTGCCAAGGCCGACGGCAAGCTCCACGCCTTCACCGAGGTCTACGCCAAGGAGGCCAAGGTACTGGCCGACGCGGCCGACAAGGCGCGCAGCTCCGGTTTTCCGCTCGGGCCCCTGCAGGGCCTGCCGATCGCCTACAAGGACCTGTGCGACATCACGGGCCGCGTCGGCACCGGCGGCTCCAGAATGTGGGAGAAGCGCATCGCCGGCGAGACCTCGGCGACGGTCGAGCGGCTCACCGCCGCTGGCATGGTGCCCCTCGGCAAGTTGCACATGGTCGAGTTCGCCTTCGGCGGCTGGGGCACCAACCCGCTGATGGGCGCGCCGTGGAATCCCTGGGACCTCGAGACCCATCGCACACCGGGCGGATCGTCGAGCGGTACCGGCGTGGCGGTGGCGGCACGGCTGTCGCCTGCCGGCATCGGCAGCGACACCGGCGGCTCGGTGCGCATCCCCTGCGCCTTCAATGGCCTGGTCGGGTTGAAGGTCACGGTCGGTCGAATCAGCCTGCACGGCACGATGATGCTCAGCTGGACGCTCGATTCGATCGGGCCGATGGCGCGCAGCGTCGAGGATTGCGCGCTGCTGCTCAATGCGCTCGCCGCGCCCGATCCGCGCGATCCCACGACGCTCGGCCAGCCGCTGGAGGACTTCGCCGCCGCGACCAGGCCGGGTTCGATCGAGGGCATGCGGATTGCCGTCCCGGATTCAATGCAGCTGCCCGATTTCATGGATCGCGACGTGGTGCATGCCTGGCAGTCCGCCGCCCGCACGTTCGAGAGCCTGGGCGCCAACGTGGAAGCGGTCCGCCTGCCCGACTGGTTCTTCGACATGGCCCAGGCGGCCGGAATCATCTCGACGTCGGAGATGTTCTCGCTGCACCGAGGCTGGATCGAGGACGAAAGCAAGCCGATCGGTCCGGGTGTGCGCGGCCGCGCCCTGCTCGGCAAGCAATTCACCCCCGGCGCCTATGCCGAGGAACTGCGCCACATGGCCCAGCGCCGCGCCGAGTTCAACGAATGGATGCATCCCTACGATGCCGTCCTGGCGCCGACCGTCGCCGTGCCGGCGATTCCCCTGTCGGAGGTCGAGGAAGCCTCGCCTATCCCGGGCTACCTGACCCGCCCGGGGAACTATCTCGGTCTGTGCGCGCTCGCCATTCCGTCAGGCATGTCGGGCGGTCTTCCGCTGGGAATCCAGATCGTCGGCAAGCCATTCCGCGAACGCGACGTGCTGCGGCTCGGCAAGGCGTTCCAGGACGCCACCGATTTCCATCGCCGCGCGCCCGATCTTTCTTCAATCGGGCTCTGACGCTGGGGCGCGCCAGTGGCGCACCCCTTGGCCAGGAGAGCTAACGCTGCGGCATGCCGCGGGGCACGACGGTGGCGACGATCGAGGCGTCGAGCGCCTCGTACTGGTGATAGCCGATGGTGTCGTAGAGCTCGGCGCGGGTCTGCATCTCGCCGACCATGTTCTGCGCCCCGCCGTCGCGCTTCAGCGCCGCATAGAGTCTGGCCTGTGCCTTGTTGGCGACGCGGAAGGCCGAGACCGGCCAGATCACCATGCGATAGCCCATTGCCGCGAACTCGCTGGCGGTGAAGAACGGCGTGCGGCCGAACTCGGTCATGTTGGCGAGAAGCGTCACGCCGGGCATTGCCTGGGCGAAGGCGCGGAACATGTCGGCGTTGCCCAGCGCCTCCGGAAATATCGCGTCCGCGCCGGCCTCGATGTAGCGCCGGGCGCGCGCCACCGCGCCGTCGATGCCCTCGCTCGCCGCGGCGTCGGTGCGCGCGATGATGAAGAGGTCCCGCCGCGCCCTTGAGGCGGCGTGGACCTTGGCCGCCATGTCCTGGGGATCGGCGAGTTTCTTGTCGTTGAGGTGACCGCACTTCTTGGGCAGCAGCTGGTCCTCGATATGGACTGCCGCCGCCCCCGCCTCCTCGAAGGCGCGCACCATGTGCATGACGTTCAGCGCCTCGCCATAGCCGGTGTCGCCGTCGACCAGCACCGGCAGGCCCGAGGCACGCGCGACCTGGCGAATGAAGAAACAGACCTCGTCGACGGTGATGACACCGAGATCGGGCAGGCCCATCGAGGCCGACATGCCGGCGCCTGAGAGGTAGAGCGCCTCGAAGCCTGTCTTCCTCGCCTGCAATGCCGCGAGTCCATTGTGTGTCCCGGGCATCTGCAGGATGCCTCCTTGCTTCAGAAGGGCACGGAACCGCAGGCCTGCAGATTCCTTCGGCAGATCGTCCGCCACGAGATACGGCATGCTGTCCTCCCTCAGGCTCTGCGCCGCCCCTGCCAACCCACGAGCAGGCCGGCGGCGATGATCACCGCGCTGCCGAGCCAAGTATAGAAGTCGGGAATCTCGAAGAACATCAAGTAGCCGACCGCGACCGAGCCGATCATCTGGGTATAGTTCAGCGGCGCGATCAGGTTCGCCGGCGCGTAACTGAACGCGCGGGCCACACAGTAGTGGCCGAACCCTCCGGAAGTCCCCAACGAGACCATGAGCGCCATGTCGGTCCAGTTGCCGGGCGTCTTCCAGTGGAACGGCACGACGAACGACATCACCAGCGTGGACCCGAGCGCGCAGTAGAAGGCGGTGGTCGCGGGCGAATCGACGGCGGCGACCCGCCGGACCACGATCTGGTAGATGGCGTAGAAGACCGCGCTCGCCAGCATCGTCAGCGAGGCCCATTGGAACACCGAGCTGCCGGGCCGGATGACGATCATCACCCCCACGAAACCGGTCACGACCGAGGCCAGTCGCAGGAAGGTGATGCGCTCGCCGAGCAGCGGCCAGGCAAGGAACGTCACGATGAGCGGCGCGATGAAGGAGATGGCGATCGCCTCGGTGACGCCGACATACTTGGCCGAGCTGAAGAAGAAGACCATCGAGCCCAGCAGGCCGACCGAGCAGACGATCTGCTGCAGCGGCGCCCGGGTGCGCAGCAGCGCAAATCCCCGGCGTGGCAGGAAGAGCACGCACATCAACGCCAGATGCGTGACCAGCCGGACCCACACGACTTCCGGCCAGGGGTAGATCCCGGTCAGCAGCTTCACCACGCCGTTCTGGACCGGAAACAGCGCACAGGCCATGCACATGAAGAAGATGCCGAGCCAAGGACGATACGCTGGAACCGGAGGCGTTACGGAAGCCGGCACGAGACCTTGTCTGCAAACACGGGGTGGCCCGGCACGAACTCGGACTTGTAGGTCGGGTGCTTGGCGAACGTGCAGCCGGACGGGAGAGTCGTCCGATCGACCTCGAAGCGGATCATGTCCTCGGGATCGTACGTCGTGACGCTGACGGCCGTGGCGGGCTGCGGCAGGGCAAATCGGAAGGTGTAGACGAGATTGCGCGGTGGACTCCGATGCGGATCGGCCGGCAATTCCTGGCGCTTGTTGTCAGGCATCTTCTCGCCGTCACCGGCCGCATGGTCCCAGTCCGGCGGCGTGAAAGTCGCAGGATCTTCGATGCGAGCCGCGAAGACGGTGGCCTTCTCCGGCCGAAAGTCCTTGCCGCCGGTGTTCAGCCAGGTCTGAAAGCCGAACTTCTCGAGGCTCGCCATGGTGTCGTTCGCCAGCAGCTCGAGTTCGCGGGCAGAGATCTTGCCGTCCTTGTCCTCGTCGATCGCCGGGATCTCGTCCTCGCTCGCCTCGGGATCGAACCGCCATTCGATCTCGACATGCGTGTACGCGCCGTCCTTGGCGATCGCCCGCACGGTCTGCGAAATCCAGACATGCGGATGCGCCCACGCCCCGCTCGGGATCGACAGAGCCGCCAGCATGAGGATCGGCGAGAACCTCATGCCTGGGGAACCTGGCGCGGCTTGCCGTCGTCATCGATGGCGACGAACACGAAGGTGCCGTGCGTCACCTGGATCTCGGTCGAGTCGTGGCGGCGCTGCACGATGGTCTCGAGGTCGATCGTGATCGAGGTGCGACCGACCTTGGCCACCGTGCCGTAGATCGACACCATGTCGCCGACCTTGATCGGCTGCACGAAGGTCATGGCCGTGATGGCGACCGTCGCCACCCGGCCCTTGGCGACGCGGGCGGCGAGCGCACCGCCTGCCACGTCCATCTGCGACAGCACCCAGCCGCCGAAAATGTCGCCGTTGCCGTTCATGTCGGCCGGCTGGGGCACAGTCCTGACGATCGGGTCGCGCGGCGTTGCCGCCATCTGTCCCTGCCGGATGTTGTTGCTTTTCCTCGACTTTACTACCATATCGATGGCTAAGCGGCCATCAACGACCCCTCTCGCGGCTGCGCAACGACAAGAAGCTGACATGGCCAAGAACGGCGACCTGTTCGAACGGTCGGGCGGCCCTCGCGCCGCAGCGACCAAGGGCAACTCCTACACCGCCCGCGACATCGAGGTGCTGGAAGGGCTCGAGCCCGTCCGCAAGCGCCCCGGCATGTATATCGGCGGCACCGACGAGCGGGCCATGCATCACCTCGTGGCCGAGGTGCTGGACAACGCCATGGACGAGGCGGTGTCGGGTCATGCCGACACCATCCACGTCGAGTTGCAGGCCGGCAACAAGGTGCTGATCCGCGACAACGGCCGCGGCATCCCGGTCGACCCGCATCCCAAGTACAAGAACAAGTCGGCGCTCGAGGTCATCCTCACCACGCTCCATTCGGGCGGCAAGTTCAACAGCAAGGTCTATGCGACGTCGGGCGGCCTGCACGGCGTCGGCGTGTCCGTGGTCAATGCGCTGTCCGACGAGCTGGTCGTCGAGGTGGCGCGCGACCGCCAGTCCTGGACGCAGACCTTCTCGCGCGGCAAGCCCAAGACCAAACTCAAGGCCAATGGCCCGGCGCCCAACCGGCGCGGCACCACAGTGACCTTCCACCCCGACCCGGAGATCTTCGGCAAGCACGAGTTCAGGCCCGAGCGGCTGTATGCGATGGCCCGCTCCAAATCCTACCTGTTCCGCGGCGTCGAGATCCGCTGGAAGTGCGATCCCAAGCTGCTCGACAAGAACTCGACGACCCCCGCCGAGGAGTCGTTCCACTTCGAGGGCGGGCTCAAGGACTACCTGACATCGGAGATCGGCCAGCGTCCCACGGTCGTGCCGCAGCCCTTCGCCGGGCAGGCCGTCAGCGAGACCAACGGCACCAAGGGCGGCAAGGTCGAATGGGCGGTGTGGTGGCCCAACGACGAAGAGGGTTTTGTCCGCTCCTACTGCAACACCGTGCCGACCTCCGACGGCGGCACGCACGAATCGGGCTTCCGCAGCGCCCTGTTGCGCGGATTGAAGCGCTATGCCGAGCTGACCGGCAACCGCAAGGGCGGCATCATCACGGCCGACGATATCTTCGAGGGCGCCGCCGGCCTTGTCTCGGTGTTCATCGAGCAGCCCCAGTTCCAGGGCCAGACCAAGGAGAAACTGGTCAGCGTCGAGGCGACCAAGCTGGTCGAGACGGTGGTCGGCGACAATTTCGAGCACTGGCTGACCGGCGACAAGGAAGCGGGCAACGTCCTGCTCGAGCACATGATCGCCAAGGCCGAGGAGCGCCTCCGCCGGCGGCAGGACCGCGAGCAGCAGCGCAAGACGGCGACCCGCAAGCTCCGCCTGCCCGGCAAGCTCGCCGACTGCTCGAGCTCGGCGTCGGCCGGCACCGAGATCTTCCTGGTCGAGGGCGATTCGGCCGGCGGCTCGGCCAAGGCCGCGCGCAACCGCGAGACGCAGGCGATCCTGCCGCTGCGCGGCAAGATCCTGAACGTGGCCAGCGCCAGCGCCGACAAGCTGCGCGAGAACCAGGAGGTCCAGGACCTGATCCAGGCACTGGGCTGCGGCACCGGCGCCCACTACAGCGAGGACCGCCTGCGCTACGAGCGCGTGATCATCATGACCGACGCCGACGTCGACGGCGCCCACATCGCCTCGCTGCTGATGA
>CAZHQA010000249.1:0-7808 GCA_964533955.1 uncultured Reyranella sp.
GATTGATAGGTCGAGATGCCCATCTTGGACATCACCTTCAGGATGCCCTTGCCGACCGCCTTGATGTAGTTCTTCTGCACCTCGTAGGCCGGCAACGGCAGGCCGTTCTGGACGCGCAGGGCCTCCAGCGTCTCAAAGGCGAGATATGGATTGATCGCCTCGGCGCCGTAGCCCGCCACGCAGCAGAAGTGATGAACTTCCCGCACTTCGCCCGATTCGACGACCAGGCCGGTCTGGGTGCGCAGGCCGCGGCGGATCAGGTGATGATGCACCGCAGCCGTCGCCAGCAGCGCCGGGATCGGCACGCGCTCCGCCGAGACCGCGCGATCCGACAGGATCAGGATGTTGCGGTCGGCCAGCACGCAGTCCGTCGCCTCGGCGCAGACGCGGTCGAGCGCCTTCTCGAGGCCGGCGGCGCCTTCCGCGGCGGGCCAGGTGCAGTCGATGGTGGCGGTACGGAACGCGCCGTCCAGCAGCTCCTCGATCGAGCGGATCTTCTCCAGTTCGGCGTTGGTCAGCACTGGCTGGCTGACCTCCAGCCGCTTGTGGGTGCCGGCATGGCGGCCGAGCAGGTTCGGCCTCGGGCCGATCATCGACACCAGCGACATCACCAGCTCCTCGCGGATCGGATCGATCGGCGGGTTGGTGACCTGGGCGAAGTTCTGCTTGAAGTAATTGTAGAGCAGCTTGGGCTTGCGCGAGAGCACCGCGATCGGCGTGTCGGTGCCCATCGAACCCACCGGATCGTCCGGCTCCTTGCTCATCGGCTCGAGGAAGAACTGGACGTCCTCCTGCGTGTAGCCGAAAGCCTGCTGGCGATCGAGCAGGGTGGTCGGATCGTTCGACGGCGCGGGCGTCGGCGCATCGGTCAGCTCCGACATCTCCTCGAGCTTGTACTGGGTCTGCTTCAGCCACTCCTCGTAGGGTTCGGCCTCGGCCAGCGAGCGCTTGAGCTCTTCGTCCTCGACGATGCGGCCCTGCTCGAGGTCGATGAGCAGCATCTTGCCGGGCTGCAGGCGCCACTTGCGTACGATCTTCTCTTCCGGGATCGGCAGGACCCCGGCTTCCGACGCCATCACCACCATGTCGTCGTTGGTCACCAGGAAGCGCGCGGGTCGCAGCCCATTGCGATCGAGCGTGGCGCCGATCTGGCGGCCGTCGGTGAAGGCAATCGAGGCGGGGCCGTCCCACGGCTCCATCAGCGCGGCATGGTACTCGTAGAAGGCCTTGCGCTTGGCATCCATCAGCGGATTGCCGGCCCACGCCTCCGGGATCAGCATCATCATGGCGTGGCTCAGCGAGTAGCCGCCGATCACCAGGAGCTCGAGCGCATTGTCGACGCAGGCCGTGTCCGACTGGCCGTGCGGGATGATCGGCCACATCTTGTCGAGATCGGCGCCGATCAGGTCGGACTCCATGGTGCGGCGGCGGGCATACATCCAGTTGACGTTGCCGCGCACTGTATTGATCTCGCCGTTATGGGCGATGTAGCGATAGGGGTGCGCCAGCTTCCATGACGGGAAGGTGTTGGTCGAGAAGCGCTGGTGCACCAGGCAAAGCGCCGACTCGGTCAACGGGTTCTGCAGGTCCGTGTAGAAGCTCTCCACCTGGGGGGCGAGCAGCAGGCCCTTGTACACCACCGTGCGACTCGAGAACGACGGCATGTAGAGCTGCGACAGTCCGGCCAGCTTGTGCTTTTTCTCGAGCTCGACCAGCGGGTTCTGGGTCTGCTTGCGGATCGCCAGGATCTTGCGCTCGAAGGCGTCCTGGTCGGCGAGCTTGGGGCTGCGGCCGACGATCGCCATCTTGATCACCGGCATGCGTTCGATGACACCATTGCCCAGTCCGGCCGTGTCGGTCGGCACGTCGCGCCAGCCGATCAGCTTCTGGCCCTCGACCTTGATGAAATGCTCGAGCCGCTTGACGGCGAACGCGCGGGCCTTCTCGTTCTGCGGCAGAAAGCACATGGCGACGGCGTAGTGGCCGGGCGGCGGCAGGTCGACGCCCGTCCTGTGCGCCCAGTCGCGCAGCAGGGCGTCCGGCGTCTGGATCATGCAACCGGCGCCGTCGCCGACCAGGGGGTCGGCACCGACGGCGCCCCGATGGTCCAGATTGAGCAGGATCTGCAGGCCCTGGCGGATGATGTCGTGCGACTTGTGGCCCTTGATATTGGCCACGAACCCGACGCCGCACGAGTCGTGCTCGTTGCGTGGGTCGTAAAGTCCCTGTTTCTCGGGAAAATCCATCAAAACGCCTGCTGCCAACGGTAACGCGGCATCCCCCCGGATGCGTGACTTGGGGCATTATTAGCCCGGCGGACCGGCGGGGCGAAAGCGATTGTTGGCCTGTCGCAGGCCTTGTAACCTGCAATTCGGAGCATCGGTTCGGGGGAGTTGGATGTCGAAGCGTGTGGTGGCCGTTCTGTCGCTGGCGGTCTTGCCAATTTTGTCGCTCGGAGCCTGCGAGAGTCGGACTCCCATCCTCGCCTATACCACCCCCGGCTGGTACCTTGAGCGGCCCCGGATCGTGCTGGCCATGGGTCCGGAAATCTTCGCCGGGCCGTTCACGTACGACCAGTGCGAGGCCGAACGGATGAAGCTCGATCCGGCCACCGCCGAGCGCCTGGTCTGCATCCACGAATACACCAAGCCGGGCTCCTACGGTCCCTACGGCTAGCCGACCGTCATCAGGCTGGCATTGCCGCCGGCCGCGGCGGTATTGACGCTGAGAGCGATCTCGTCGAACAGGAATTCGAGCGGATAGGGCGCGACATGGACGGGCACGATCGGCCCGTCGCGCCCGGCGAGGCGCCGACCGAGAGCCATCAGTTCTTCGCCGCTGCCGGCGAACAAGGCCGCCGCGAGGTGCGGGTCGTTGACGTCCATCGTCACGCGATTGCCGGTCGCGCTGACGGCGTCGACCTGGGCCCGCAGGTCGGCCGGAGTCTTTGCGACGCACAGGATCGTGCCCTTGGGCCGCAAGGTGTAGCTGTTGTGTTCGCCGACCGGGCCGGCCAGCACGCGCGGCAGTTCGGCGGCGGCAAGGGGCGGACGCTGCGAGAGCAGGCGCCGCAGGTAAAGCGGGCCGCCCGCCTTGGGTCCGGTGCCCGACAGACCGTGGCCGCCGAACGGCTGCACGCCGACCACCGCCCCGATCACCGTGCGGTTGACATACTGGTTGCCGGCCGCGCTGAGACCGGTGGCGCGCTCGATCGTCTCGTCGATGCGGCTGTGCACGCCGAAGGTCAGCCCGAAGCCGGTCGCGTTGGCCTGGCGAACCACCTCGTCGAGCCGCTCGCGCGGATAGCGCAGCACGTGTAGCACCGGCCCGAACACCTCGCCCGGCAGCTCAACGATCGAACCGATCTCGATGATGGTCGGCGGCACGAACAGCCCGTCGCGCGCCGCGGCCGGCAAGGCGGCTTGCGTGACGGGATGTCCCAGGGAGCGCATGCGCTCGATGTGATCGATGAGGCGTTGCCTCGCCTCGGCCGAGATCACCGGCCCGACGTCGGTCGAAAGGCGGTCGGGGTTGGCGACGGCAAGCTCTGCCACGGCACCTTTCAGCATCGGCAGAACCCGATCGGCGATGTCCTGCTGCAGGCAAAGCACGCGCAAAGCCGAGCAGCGCTGGCCGGCCGAATCGAAAGCCGAGGTTACGGCGTCCTGCACCAGCTGCTCGGGCAGCGCCGAAGAATCGGCGACCAGCGCATTCTGGCCCCCCGTCTCGGCGATCAACGGAATGGGTCGCCCGTCGCGACCGAGGCGCTGGCTGAGCGCGTTCTGGATCGAGCGCGCGGCCTGGGTCGATCCAGTGAAGACCACGCCGGCGATCGCCGGATTACCGACCAGCCGTGCACCGATCCGACCGTCGCCCGGCAGAAGTTGCAGGGCGCCCGGCGGCAGTCCGCCGCCGAGGAACAGGCGCAGGGCTTGTGCCGCGATCAACGGCGTCTCCTCGGCGGGCTTGGCGATGACCGCATTGCCGGCGGCGAGTGCGCCTGCGATCTGGCCGGTGAAGATCGACAGCGGAAAATTCCACGGGCTGATGCAGGCCACGACGCCGAGCGGCTTGTGGGTGTCGTTCGACCAATCACGGACCTGGGCCGCGTAGTAGCGCAGGAAGTCGACGGCCTCGCGTACCTCGCCGACGGCGTTGGCGAATGTCTTGCCGGCCTCGCGCACCATCAGCCCGACCAGCGGCTGAAGGCGCTGCTCCAGTCGGTCGGCAACGCGCTGCAGGCAGTCGGCCCGCGCCCGCGGCGTCGCCGTCCACGGGATCGCCCGGGCACAGGCGGCGTCGACCAGTTCGGGCGAAGCTTCAACGACGCTGCCGACGACATCGCCGCGATCGGCGGGATTGCACACGGCGCGACCGGTGCCTTCGCGAACGCCGTCGCCCAGCATCGGCGCAGCGTGCCAGGCCTGCGGCGTCAGCGCCGTGGCCAGGCTGGCCAGTTGCTGTTCGTTGCTGAGGTCGAGGCCGCTCGAATTGATTCGCTCCGGTGCAAACAGATCGCGCGGCAGGGCAATCCGGGGATGCGGCATGCCGACCGGATCGAGGCGGCGGGCGCGGGCCACCGGATCGGCGGTCAGCTTGTCGATCGGATAGGACGGGTCGGCGATCTGGTTGACGAACGAGGTATTGGCGCCGTTCTCGAGCAGGCGGCGCACGAGATAGGCGAGCAACGTCTCGTGCGTGCCGACCGGCGCGTAGATGCGGCACGGCCGGTCGAGCTTGCCGGGTCCGACGACTTCTTCGTAGAGACCCTCGCCCATGCCGTGCAGGCACTGGAATTCGTAGTCGCCGGCATGGAAGGCAGGGCCGGCCATGGCGTGGATGGTTGCAAGGGTGAGCGCGTTGTGGGTGGCGAACTGCGGGAAGACGAGGTCGGTCGCCGCCAGAAGCTTGCGCGCGCAGGCGATGTAGCAGACGTCGGTGTGCAGCTTGCGGGTGAAGACCGGGTAGCCGTCCAGCCCATCGAGCTGGGCGCGCTTGATCTCGCCATCCCAGTAGGCGCCCTTGACCAGCCGCACCATCAGCCGATGCCCACTGCGGCGCGCCAGGTCGATCAGCCAGTCGATCACGAACGGGCAGCGCTTCTGGTAGGCCTGCACGACGAAGCCGATGCCGTTCCAACCGGAGAGTTCGGGCTCGAGGCACAGGCGCTCGAGCAGGTCGAGGGAGATCTCCAGCCGGTCGGCCTCCTCGGCGTCGATGTTCAACCCGATGTCGTAGCTCTGCGCCAGCGAGGCCAGCGCCTTGAGGCGCGGATAGAGCTCGGCGTGGACGCGCTCGAGCTGGCTGCGGCCGTAGCGCGGATGCAGGGCCGAGAGCTTGATCGAGATTCCCGGTCCGTCATGGACGCCGCGGCCGGCTCCGGCCTCGCCGATGCGGCGGATCGCCTGTTCGTATTCGGCGAAGTACCTTACGGCCTGCTCGGCGGTCAGCGCTGCCTCGCCCAGCATGTCGTAGGAATAACGGAAGCCCCGGGCGACCCAGGGCCGGCCGTTCTCGAGCGCCTCCTCGATGGTCTGGCCGGAAACGAACTGCTCGCCCATCAGCCGCATGGCGATCTGGACTCCCTGCCGGATCACCGGCTCGCCGCCCTTGGCGACCAGCCGGGTCAGCGCCGCCGACAGGCCGCGCTCGCTGTGGGTCGCCGCGAGCTTGCCGGTCAGCAGAAGGCCCCAGGTCGCCGCGTTCACGAACAGCGAGCGGCTGTGGCCGAGATGGGCCTGCCAGTCGCCGCCGCCGATCTTGTCGCGGATCAGCGCATCGCGCGTCGCGCCATCGGGGATCCGCAGGAGCGCCTCGGCAAGGCACATCAGCGCCACGCCTTCCTGGGTCGACAAGGCGTATTCGTGGATCAATCCCTCGACGCCACCGCCGGGGCCTTTGGCGCGAAGCCGCTCGATGAGGCGGCGTGCCAACGCCGTGGCCCCGGCCACGGTCCCGTCCGGCAGGGTCGCCGCCTCGATCAACGGCGGCAGGCAAAGCGGCTCAGGACGCCGATAGGCGGAGGTGATGGCCGACCGCAACGCGGTCTGCGGACGCAAAGACTGGACAAAAGCCTGAAACGGCGGCGGGCCCATGCTGCTAGCATAGGCTCATGGGAAGGCTTTTGCGCGCTGTCCTGTTGGTGCTGCTGGCGGCGACGCCGGCGCTCGCCCAGACGAGCCCGTCGACGAGCTATCCACAAAGGCCGGTGCGGGTGATCGTGCCCTTCCCGGCTGGCGGCTCCAACGACACGCTGTGCCGCATCGTCGGCGAGAAGCTGTCGGCGGCCTGGAACCAGCCGGTGATCGTGGACAATCGGCCCGGCGCGGGCGGCAATATCGGCGCGGAGGTGGCCTGGCGAGGCGAGCCCGATGGCTACACGCTGTTATGTGCCCCGCCACCGCCGCTCGCGATCAATCACAATCTCTACAAGAGCCTGCCCTACGACTGGTCGAAGTTCGTGCCGATCATCGTCCTCGCCCTGACGCCCAACGTCATCACGGCGCGCAAGGACCTGCCGGCCAATTCCACCAGCGAGTTGATCGCCTACGCCAGGGGCAATCCCGGCAAGGTCACCTATGCGAGCCAGGGCAACGGCTCGACCTCGCACCTGTCCGGACAAATGCTCGCCACCATGGCCGGGCTCGAGCTGGTCCACGTGCCCTACAAGGGCGAGGGCCCGGCGCTGGTCGACATCACGGCTGGCCGCGTCGACATCTTCATCGGCAACATCTCGGCAGCCCTGCGCTTCGAGAAGGCGGGACAGGTCAAGTTTCTCGGCCTCGCCGCGCGCAGCCGCAGCCCCGTGGCACCCGACGTGCCTAGCGCGGCCGAGATCGGCTTGCCCGGGTTCCTTGCCAGTTCCTGGTTCGCCATCGTGGCGCCGCCCGGCACGCCCGATGCCATCGTGCAGAAGATCAACGGCGACACTGCGCAGGTGCTGAAGCAGGCCGACGTGCGGACGAAGTTCCTCGACCAGGGCGCCGAGCCGGTCGGCCAGGATCCGGCCGCCACCGCCCTCTTCATCCGGGACGAGGAAAGGCGCTGGCGCGAGGTCATCAAATCGGCCAACGTTACCCTGGAGTGACGGGAGGTTCGCATGGACATTCGCTACAACGATCCGGTTCGCGACATTGCCTGGCCCGAAGACTCGCTCGCCCGCGTGCCCTACTGGGTCTACCAGGATGAGGCCAACTACAAGCGCGAGATGCAGCGCCTGTTCGAGGGCGCGACCTGGAATTTCGTCTGCCTAGAGGCCGACATCCCCAACAAGGGCGACTACCGCACCAATCAGCTGGGTGACATGCCGGTCATCGTGGTGCGCGACGCCGACGGCAAGATCAACTGCTTCGAGAACCGCTGCGCCCATCGCGGCGCGCTGATCGCCTTCGACGACGGCGGCAACGTCCAGAACAACTTCAAGTGCATCTACCACGCCTGGAGCTACGACCTCTGTGGCAACCTGAGGGGCATCGCCTTCGAGAAGGGCATCAACGGCCCCGATGGCGTGATGAGGGGCGGCATGCCCCGCGAGTTCAGCCGCGAGACGTTCAGCCCGCGCAAGCTGCGCACGGCGACGCTTTGTGGCCTGGTTTTCGCCACCCTGTCGACCGAGGTGCCGCCGATCGAGGAATATATCGGCGCCGAGGTGCTGGGCCGCATCGCGCGCGTGCTCAAGAAGCCGATCCGGGTGATGGGCCGCTTCGTGCAGCCGCTGCCCAACAACTGGAAGCTCTACGCCGAGAACGTGAAGGACACCTATCACGCGAGCCTGCTGCACACCTTCCTCGCGACCTTCCGTATCTCGC